>NZ_JBMIRQ010000107.1:0-93107 GCF_049195265.1 Rhodococcus sp. MALMAid1271
GCAGGGCAGATCACCCACGTGTTACTCACCCGTTCGCCGCTCGTGTACCCCGAAAGGCCTTACCGCTCGACTTGCATGTGTTAAGCACGCCGCCAGCGTTCGTCCTGAGCCAGGATCAAACTCTCCGTAAAAGACTCTCGATCAACAGTCGAAACTGCAAATCAGTCATAAACATGAAAGAGTCAAATCACTAGCAAAAAAACTCAACTAGCATTTCAAAACAACACCCGACAACAACCACCACAAGCGGGCAGCTGATACATCGAATGCATACCACCAAACAAAAAATTCGGCACTGACATTCATCGACACACTGTTGAGTTCTCAAAGAACACGCACACACCCAAACCCCACGAACACAATCCGCAGGCCTCGAGGGCAACTGTTCCAGCCTAGATCAGATGATCGTGCACGGTCAAGCCGGCGTCACACCCACCAAGCGTCTGAACCCCATCGGGTTCGTGATTCTTGGGTTTGCGCAGGCGAACTCGCTTCGCTCAGGCCTTGCGGTCTGGGCTGGCGTCCGTGTCGCTCTGACTTGGACAAAGTTACGCCCCGGATAACAGCGCGTCAAATCCCCAGGTCATTTTCACGCGAAAGGCGTGAACAGCCTGGCCACGGCCGCCTGGTTACCCGTCTGCCGGGCTCGGAAACCAAATTACACGGATGTGACTCCGGCCACTGAAGACAAGCCGATTCTCTAGCGCGCGAGCCGCGCGCCCGCAAAGTTCCGCTTGCCGCGGCGAACCACCAACCACTGGCCGTGGAGTAGGTCCTCCGCAGTCGGCGTCCACTCTTCGTCGGAGATCTTGACGTTGTTGATCGACGCGCCACCTTCTTTGACAGCCCGTCGGGCCGCACCCTTGCTTTCGCTCAGACCGGTAGCGACAAGCAGATCGACGATGGTCCTGGGTGAATCGACCGAGACCTCTGCGACGGAGGCCTCATGAAGGGCAGCTGCAAGAGTCGCTTCGTCGAGGTCCGTGAGTTCCGCTCGCCCGAACAGAGCCCGGCTGGCGAGTTCGACCGATCGAGTTGCCGCTTCCCCGTGCACGAGCGTCGTCATCTCGGCCGCCAAGCGTTTCTGCGCTTCGCGGGCATGTGGACGTTCCGCGGTCGCCACCTCCAGCTCGGCCAGCTCATCCTGGGACAGGAACGTGAACCAGCGCAGGTATTTCACGACGTCCGCGTCGCCGGTATTCACGAAGTACTGGTACCAGGCGTACGGACTCGTCATCTCCGGGTCGAGCCACAAACTTCCACCACCGGTGGACTTGCCGAACTTCTTGCCATCGGCCGAGGTGACCAAGGGAACCGTCAATGCATGGACCGGCTCGGCATCCTGCCTACGGTTCAGCTCCACCCCGGCGATGATGTTGCCCCACTGATCCGACCCGCCGATTTGCAGAGTGCAGCCGTACTCGCGGCGCAACTGCACGTAGTCATTGGCCTGCAGCAGCATGTAACTGAACTCGGTGTACGACATCCCATCGCCCTCGAGCCTGGTCTTGACCGTGTCGCGAGCCAACATCACGTTGACCGAGAAGTGTTTGCCGATGTCCCGGAGAAAATCGATGGCCGACAGCTCACCCGTCCACGACAAGTTGTCGACGACCACTGCACCTGTGGGGCTGTCGTCCAGATCGACGAATCGCTGAAGCTGACCGCGTATGCGCGAAGCCCACTCGGTCACCACCGCGGGCGAGTTCATGGTCCGCTCCCCCACGTCGCGTGGATCACCGATGAGCCCGGTAGCACCGCCGGCCAGAATGATCGGCCGGTGCCCGGCACGTTGGAACCGCTTGAGCGCAAGCAAAGGCACCAAGTGGCCGGCGTGCAGCGAGGGTCCGGTCGGATCGAAACCGGAGTACAGCGTGATCGGTCCCTCGGCCGCTGCCTTGCGCAGAGCGTCCACATCGGTGGACTGCGCGATCAGTCCGCGCCAGGTCATTTCGTCGATGATGTTGTCACTCACGGGTACATCCTCCCGCACGACCACGTGGGTCAGCTCTCGGGCTCACCGGTCGAGGGCGCACGCGGGCTTCGTCGGTAGGCCGACACCGCCGGCGATCCCTGCATCCAGAAACGCCACCGGCGATCGGCAGCCTGACTCACCCCGACCCGCGGACCACTTCCGACGGCACTACCTGTCAGCGGCCGACTGAGGAGTTCAAGCGTGACCGGTGCCGAAGCGTCGAACATGTCGGTTCCGTTGTCCTGCAACCCGACACCGAGCGCTCGTCCCAGATTGCCCGGACCGCTTGCCGCGCCTCTGGCCCACCGTCTCGCGGCTCCGCGCCTGGTCTCGACGACCCCAGCACCGGACAGCACCTCGCCGGCACGCAGCAATACCGCACCTGCTGTGCCTGCTCGGCCGCAGGTGACGTTCATGCACAGGTGCATGCCGTAACTGAGGTACACGTACAGACGTCCGGCCGGCCCGAACATGACGGAATTTCGAGCAGTGGCTCCCCGGAACGAATGGGACGCCGCGTCCGGCCAAGAACTGTCGATCGGTCCGCCATAGGCCTCGACCTCCGCTATCCGAACTGCCACCTCACCTGCGGTCACGATGCCGCCCAGCAACCGCACAGCGGCGCCTGCGGGACCGCCGCGCTCGAGATCTCGCACATCCACCCCCACATGATGCCGCCGCTTGACTGGTCGGCACATCCAGGCCTATAAATTCATCACCCGATGATTTCATCGGTTGATGAATTTAGGAGGTCGCAATGCCTCAGGCACACGAGTACGCCGTCGACATCGAACAGTTGACGATCCACCGCGGAGGACGCGAGGTGCTGCACGAGGTGGATCTGACGATTCCGCGGGGAGCGATCACCGGACTTCTCGGGCCTTCGGGCTGCGGAAAAACGACCCTGATCCGCGCCATCGTCGGTACCCAGGTCGTCCGGAGTGGAACTGTCACTGTCCTCGGAGCTCCGGCGGGTTCCACAGCCCTACGGAGCAAGGTCGGGTACGTCACCCAGAGTCCGAGCGTCTACCTGGACCTGACCGTTCGTGAGAACGTCCAGTACTTCGGGGCCATGTACGGCCGTCGTGCACCTGCGGTGAACGCGGCCATCGATTCGGTCGGACTGACGAACTGGGCGTCCTCGCGCGCAGGGCAACTCTCCGGCGGCCAGCTCGGGCGCGTCTCATTGGCGAGCGCACTGGTCGCGGAGCCTGAGTTGCTCGTGCTCGACGAACCGACCGTGGGCCTCGATCCCGTCCTGCGCGCCGAACTATGGTCGCGATTCGCCGATATCGCCGCCGGCGGGACGACGATCGTGGTGTCCAGCCACGTCATGGAAGAAGCCGAGCACTGCAGTTCGCTCATTCTCATGCGCGAGGGATCCGTACTGGCTCAGCTCAGTCCGGACGAATTGCTCACCCGGACCAACGAGACCAACCTCGAGCATGCGTTTCTGACACTGATCGAGTCGACTCAGATCACCGGAGACCAGTGATGAACAAGCAGATCTACGCCGCCGGCACAGGCCGAATCCTGCGCCAACTGCGAGCCGACCACCGCACGATCGCGATGATCCTGTTGGTGCCCACCCTCCTGATGGTGCTGCTGTACTTCCTGTACAAGAACGTGCCGACCATGCCAGGACAGCAGCCACTGTTCGACCGAATCGCGATCACGATGCTCGGGATCCTGCCGTTCGTGGTCATGTTCCTCATCACGTCCATCGCGATGCAACGCGAACGGACGTCGGGGACACTGGAAAGACTGCTGACCACTCCGATGTCAAAACTCGACCTCCTCGCGAGCTACGGATCCGCGTTCTCGCTCACCGCCGTTGTGCAGGCCGCTCTCGCCTGCGGGGTCGCATTCGGGCTACTCGGTTTGACGACCGCGGGTCCCGTCGGCTGGGTGGTGGTCATCGCTGTGCTCGATGCCATGCTGGGCGTCGCCATCGGACTGCTGTGCAGTGCGTTCGCCCGAACCGAGTTCCAGGCGGTGCAGTTCATGCCGGTCGTGGTGATCCCCCAGCTGTTTCTCTGCGGGCTCCTGGTGGCACGCGATCAGATGCCGGACTGGCTACACGCCATCAGCAACGTGCTCCCCCTCACCTACGCCGTCGACGCTCTCCAACAAATCTCACTCAACCCCGGCGTGACCGCGGAAATGGGCAGAGATCTCGCGGTGGTCGGTGGCTGCACCGTCCTGGCACTGTGCGCCGCCGCGGCCACGCTGCGCCGCAGAACCCCATGACACCCGACAACACCCGTGAGCACGGAAAGACCCCGCGATGGAGTGGAAACGGGCCGTCCGCAATGGTGGATCGAATGGTGAACGAAACAGATCCGTCCGCGACCCGAACCGGCCGTCGGCCGGGGCGATCAGGTACCAGAGACGCCATTCTGGAGTCCGCCCGCGGACTGTTCGCTCGACAGGGGTTCGACAAGACATCGGTACGCGCCGTTGCCGCTGGTGCCGGCGTCGACTCTGCACTGGTACACCACTACTTCGGCACCAAGCGCGAACTGTTCGTCGCATCGATCGCACTGCCGATCGACCCGAGCGACACGCTCGAACGGGTGCTGTCCGCGGACACCGATGACCTGGGTCGAGCGCTCGTCACCGGCGTACTCGGAGTGTGGGAATCCGACAACAGTGACGCAGTCATCGCCGCGTTTCGCACCATGATCGCCACCGGAGACACCGGTCTGCTCAGGACGTTCCTCATGCAGGTGGTACTTCGAGACATTGCTGCCCGCGTCGACGAACCAGCGGGATCGGCGCTCGAGCGCGTCAACCTGGTGGCCACTCAGATGTCCGGACTGCTGCTCAGCCGTCACATCCTGAAGTTGGAACCACTCGCCTCGATGCCCGCCGAACGAGTTGTCGATTGGGTGGCCCCGACCTTGCAGCGGTACCTCACCGGGCCGCTCCCGACGAGGTCGAGCCACTGATCCAACTCGTGAACAGCAGCGACCCGAAATCCCGAGGCTCAGGACTGGGCGCGCGCGACAATCGCGTCGTGCTCGGCGTCGTCCACGTCGCGGGCGTCGTCGGCAAGCAGAACGGGAATGCCGTTCTCGATGGGATACGCGCGCCGAAGACGGGGGTTGTAGAGCAACTCGCCCTCGACCAACAGCAGCGGCCCCTTGTCCACGGGGCAGGCAAGGATGGAGAGCAGTGTCTGATCGATCGCCACGAGTGTCCTTTGTTCTCTTCCGGCTCAGCCGGAGTCATGTACTGGCATACCGTACCCAACACCGTCGGCGGGCTGACGAGCTGCAGCTACGACGACACTTCCGCACCGTCGGCCCTGTCGACGAATCGTTCCGCAACAACGGCTTTGGTCAGTCGTCGATAGGTATTGGACTCCGCGTCGTAGAACCACGAACGAGCGCTCGGCGTCGGGATGCCGGCTTCCTTCAGTTCCGTTGCGTTCGGCCGGTACGCGCGCCCCACCGGAATTTCCGGCACCACGTGCACAATCCCTGGACGTTCCGCTGGAAGCAGCGCGCCGAGAGCGTCCGTCAAGGCACGAGCGGTTATCACCGCTTCCGGACGCAGCGAAATGGCGCAGACCGCCACCTCGGTCCCGCTGCCCTCGACGCGAACCGATCGCGGCCGATCGACAGTGACACGCACTCCGTAAACCACAGCCGAATCGACCTGGTCGAGATCTCCCACCGCGTCGACGATGGGCTGGGTGTACACCGGGCCACAAGCCGAGCGCACCACGGTGTCCTTGCGGTCGACGAGCCAGTAGTCTCCGTCGGAATCGCGGCGAAACAAGTTCTCGGTGGGGATCCACGCATCCGAGGGCTCGAAAACCCCACGCATCACGTGGCTGGTAGCTTCGCTCTCTCCGCTCGGTCTACCCAGGAGCAGACCGATCTCGTCGTCGCGGCACTGCCGGACGAAGCCGTCGTTGTCCTCTTCGAGCCGGCCGGTGCTCGGGTCGTATGCGGCCAAGGCAACCCGGGCGCTGCCGGGCAGCGGACGACCCTTCGAACCGATCTTCGACCCCGCCACGTTGGCCAGAATCACGTCGTTCTCGGTCGATGCGTAGAACTCGAGTACGCGGGCGGGACTGAACCGTGCCAGCGTGCGCCGCCACAATCCCACCGGCATACCGGAGCCGATGAACAGTCGCACCGGATGGCCGGAATCGACCGGAAAACGGTCGTCGTCGAGGATCTGCCGCATCATCGTCCAGGTGTAACTCACCACGGTGACGCCGTAGCGGTAGACCTCCTCGCTGAACCGCTCGGGATCGAGACCGCGGGAAAGCGCGATGCGCGATCCACCCGCGAGCGCACCGCCGATGGTGACCAGAACACCCGCCGAGTGATGCAGCGGAGCAAGGCAATACACGGTATCGCCAGGGCCGAGCGCGGCGGTGGTGGCGGTCCCGAAGGCCGACAATGCCCAGCGATGATTGGTGATGAACCGAGGTTCGGGGCCACGATCGGTGGCGGTGAACAAGATCATCGCGAGCTCGCGGGCAAGACCGGGATCGGGGTTGTACCACTGCGGCAGACGAACCGAGTCGGGATCGATGGCCTCGAGGTCGGTCACCTCGTAGCCCGCTGGAATGTCCAGTCGACGAGCGTCACCGCCGCCGAGAACCAACACATTCGGTGTCACCGGGAGCGCCGCTGCCGCATTCTCTGGATCCGCGACGACGGTATCGACATCGACGGTCCGCAGGGCAGCCGTCAGGTCGCTGCCCGGCTGCAGCAGAACCGGCACTGCCCCGATGCGCGAGAGCGCGGCGATCGCCGCCAGCGCACTCGGACGGGTCTCCATGAGCACTCCGATGCGTGAGGAGGGCCGCACCCCGACACTGATCAGACCTCGCACCACGTTGTCGATGCGAACGTTCACAGCGTCGTACGTGTGTACTCGGTCGTCGAACAGGAAGCATTCGCCGTTGGGAGACTTGCGGCCCTGTTCGGCGATCAAGCGGCCCAACGAGACCCGACTGTGCGGCTGCATCTGTCCCAGCCGAGCGAGCCGTGGCAACGTGCGCACGGCCTCGGTCGAGATCTCTCGGGTGCCGCGAACCGCGCCGGTGGCCGCCGACGCGAGGCCGCGGCCGACACCTACCCCGACCTCGGCGATGGAGGCAGCCGTATGGATCAGTCGGTTGGTGATCGACACTCCGCTCTCGGTATCGCTGTGTTCCTCGGGTTGCATGGCTCGGACCGCCTCCGGCTTCGGTCCGAGGTTCTCACGCCACCGAATCCAGTTCCCCGTTGTCGGCCACGTCTGGGCTGCGGCCGTGCTTCCGACCACCAAGCCGAAATGCCCTGCACGCAATGTGGTTTCGAACACGGGCGCACGCGGCGCAGCTCGCTGAATCCCGCGCACTGCCAACGGTTGACCGATATCGTCGACCTCGCCGACGAAAGCCAGCACCGGAAGCGTCAGTTCGGCAAGCGTCAACAACCGGTCCTTGATGACGAACCCACCGGTCATCATGCGATTGTGTACGACGAACTGCTTCAACAGCTCCGCCACAGCCGGCCCGGACCAGGCCACCCAGCCGTCCATCGCCAGAAAGCGACGCTGCGGCTCACGCGGCAACAGTGCCTCGCGATCGTGCAGCTGACGCAGGAAGTCCAGCCTCGACCGCACGGTCTTCGCCGGATCGAGCAATTGAAAACCCGTCCTGGCCATCCACCCCGATACGGCCAGGCGAGTGAACACGTGATCGGCCAGGAATTCCGCGCCCCGCGTGGCCACCCCCGCCGGGATCCCCAGGGGCAAACCGGCCAAAGTGTCCACCGGAGCACCGAATGTGATGAGGCTGGCGAGATTTCGTCCACCTCGGTAGGCAGCGGCCTGATAGCAGAACATTCCGCCCTGCGAGTAGCCACCCAGATGGACGTCACGCCCGGTGTGTTCGTGCACCTTGTCGACGACCTCGCTGATGGCAACGACGTGATCGGCGAGGGTACGGCTCCACCCGCCCTCCTCGGTGTCGGGTGAACCGAAATCGACCACCCATGGATCGAGCCCCATCCCGTGCAGGATTCCGGCGGCACCCTGGTCGGTGGTGACGTCGTAGACATCCGCCGAGACCATCATCGGCGGAATGAGCACTATCGGAGGACTGTCCGCAGCAACATCGTCGGGGAAGTAGCGCCGCAACCGATACATCGGCTCTCGGTCCATCACCCGAAACGGAGACGGATCCACCTCGGTTTCGAGACCACCCAATCGGATGACCTCGAGACCGTTCTGGGCCGTGGCGATGGCACGGCGGAGTGGACCACGTACGGCGTCTGCATTCAGTCCCACAAACTCAACTCCTGCGTTCGGCCCGACGGAACGACCGGCATCGATCTTCGCGTGACGACAGCTTCTCACATCCCACACGCGAGGAAACCGGCGTGGATATCGATTGCTACCTCAGTGCTGCAACACCGGTGCCTCGGCCCACGCACGCAAGGCCGACGCCGACGCCCGGACCCCGCCGAGCTGACTTGCCACCTGCACCGCAGCGGTACCGCCACGCGCATTTCGGGACGAGATGGAACCCTCCACAGTGAGCACCTCGCGAACCTCGGGAGTCAGTGCCGGATCGATGCCGGCGAGCTCCTCGTCGGTCAACTCCACCAGCCCGACGCCGCGTGCCTCTGCCGCCCGGACGCAGGCTCCCGCCGCCTCGTGGGCAACCCGGAACGCAATCCCCTGCCGCACCATCCACTCGGCGATATCGGTGGCAAGTGTGAACCCCGCAGGCGCCAGCTCGGCCATCCGCTCGGTGTCGAACTCGAGTGTGGCGGTCAACCCGGTGATTGCCGGAAGCAGCAGCTCGAGCTGCGCCACCGAATCGAACACCGGTTCCTTGTCCTCCTGCAGGTCACGGTTGTAGGCCAACGGTTGCGCCTTCAGCGTGGCCAGCAAGCCCGTCAGATTGCCGATCAACCGTCCCGTCTTGCCCCGGGTCAGCTCGGCAACATCCGGATTCTTCTTCTGCGGCATGATCGAGCTACCGGTCGACCACGCGTCCGCGAGAGTGACATAACCGTATTCCGGAGTGCTCCACGAGATGACCTCCTCGGCGAACCGAGACAGATCGACTGCGGTCATCGCCAGCACGAATGCAGCCTCGGCCGCGAAATCTCGCGAGGAGGTGGCATCGATCGAGTTCTCGGCAGACCCGTCGAACCCGAGCTCGGCCGCGATCTTCTCCGGGCTCAGCCCCAGAGAAGAACCAGCGAGTGCACCGGAACCGTAGGGCGACACCGCTGCTCGCTTGTCGAAATCGGCGAACCTCTGCACATCGCGTAGCAACGGATGCGTGTGCGCGAGCAGATGGTGCGCAAGCAGCACCGGCTGCGCCGCTTGCGAATGAGTCTTGCCCGGCATCACCGCGGTCGGATGCGCCGCAGCCTGTGTCGCCAGGGCGTCGACCACATCGAGAACACCGACCGACACTCGACGCACCGCATCGCGTAGCCACATTCGGAACAGCGTCGCCACCTGGTCGTTTCGCGATCGGCCTGCGCGCAGCCGCCCACCGACCTCCGGCCCGACACGATCGATGAGGCCGCGTTCGAGAGCGCCGTGCACGTCTTCGTCCGACTCCGCTGCCGCGAACTCACCCGAGGCGACGTCGTCGGCGAGCCGCTGCAAACCGTCGAGCATCGTCTCGAGGTCGTCCGGAGTGAGCAGGCCTGCACCGTTGAGGACGCGAGCGTGCGCCATCGATGCACGGATGTCGTAGGGCGCGAGAACCCAGTCGAAATGTGTCGACTTGCTCAGTGCAGCCATCGCGGCGGCAGGACCGGACGCGAATCTGCCACCCCAGAGCGAACCCTCGTTGGTTCCGTGTGAGTTCTCCGTAGTGCTCACAGGCCCAGGTCCCGCTTCGCTGCGATCTTCGACGACAGCCCGTGCAGCTGCACGAAGCCCTTGGCCGCCGACTGATCGAACGTGTCGCCCTCGTCGTAGGTGGCCAGATTGAAGTCGTACAGCGATTCCCCACTACGACGGCCGTTGACGATGATGCTCCCCGCGTGCAGCACCAGGCGGATATCGCCCGAGACATGCTCCTGAGTGTGGGCGGTGAACGCGTCGAGAGCGCCCTTGAGCGGCGAGTACCACAGACCGTCGTACACCAATTCTGCCCACTTCTGATCGGTGTGCCGCTTGTAGCGGCCCAGTTCGCGTTCGAGGGTGACGTGCTCGAGTTCCTCGTGCGCCCGAATGAGCACCATGGCACCGGGAGCCTCGTAGATCTCGCGACTCTTGATGCCGACGAGGCGATCTTCGACGACGTCCAACCGTCCGACCCCCTGTGCGCCTGCACGAGTGTTGAGCTCTTGAATTGCTTCGAGTACCGATACCGGGCGGCCGTCGATCGAAACAGGGCGCCCCTTGTCGAAGGAGAGAACGAGCTCGTCGGGTGCGCCGAAGTTGACCGTCGGATCCTCGGTGTAGTCGTAGACGTCCTTGGTCGGCGCATTCCACAGGTCCTCGAGGAAGCCGGTCTCGACCGCGCGACCCCAGACGTTCTGGTCGATCGAGAACGGCGATTTGGTGGTGACGTTGATCGGGATGTCGTTCTCCTCGGCGAACGCGATGGCCTTTTCACGTGTCCACGCGTAGTCACGAACCGGTGCAAGCACGTCGAGTTCGGGCGCGAGAGTGTTGAACCCGACCTCGAACCTGACTTGGTCGTTGCCCTTGCCCGTGCATCCGTGCGCGACGACGGTTCCGCCGTGCGCACGTGCGTTCTCGACCAGGTGCTTGACGATGAGCGGACGGCTGATGGCAGACACCAGCGGGTATCGATCCATGTACAACGCGTTGGCCTGCACAGTCGGCAGGCAGTACTCGTCGGCGAACTCGTTCCTGGCGTCGACGACGACGGATTCGACTGCGCCGCAATCGAGAGCGCGCTGCCGCACGACCTCCATGTCCTCACCGCCCTGACCCAGGTCGATCGCGACGGCGACGACCTCCTTACCGGTCTCCCTGCCGATCCAACTGATGGCGACGGAGGTGTCGAGTCCGCCGGAGTAGGCGAGGATGACGCGTTCGGCCATGGTGTTCAAGCTCCTTCGTTGTTCTTGTTGCACATGTGGGTAACCGGTTCTCAGTTCCCGCGTCGAGCAAGCTTCTCGATCTTGTCCGCGAGTTCGCTTCCGGTGTGCGGTTCGCGAGCGATGAGCAAGATCGTGTCGTCGCCGGCGATGGTGCCGACGATCTCGGGCAACGCAGCCCGATCGAGTGCGCTGGCCAGGTAGTGCGCCGCGCCTGGTGGTGTTCGCAGCACAGCCTGGTTTCCGCTGTGATCGGTCGAGACCAGCAACTCCCCCAACAACCTCAGCAGGCGGTCGGTTCCACCGGAGACTCCGCGAACCGGGCTGCCGTCCTCGGGCACCACGTACACCCCGACACCGCCGTCGGGGGCGCGCAGCTTCACCGCACCGAGTTCTTCGAGGTCCCGAGACAGCGTCGCCTGAGTGGTGTCGATTCCCTCGGCTGCGAGCAGCGACGCCAATTGCGGTTGACTACGCACCTCGTGCGTGGCCAGCAGCGCGATGATCCGTGCCTGCCTGCCCGCCCGGGTCGACGCGGTCAGCGGCACCGCAGTGGCGTCCTCTCTCACGGTCGCCGGGCCTGTTCGAGGAGCCACACCAGCAAAGCCTTCTGTGCGTGCAGGCGGTTCTCGGCCTCGTCCCAGACGACGCTCTGCGGGCCGTCGAGTACCTCGTCGGTGATCTCTTCACCGCGATGTGCGGGAAGACAGTGCAGGACGACCGCATCCGACTGGGCCTTCGACAGCAGATCGGAGTCGATGCGATACGGACGGAACGGAGCGACGCGATCGAGACCGTCGTTCTCCTGCCCCATCGACGTCCAGGTGTCGGTGACGAGCGCGTCGGCACCGGTGGCGGCCTCGACCGGATCCTCGGTGACGGTGATGGTGGCACCGGTCTCCTCGGCACGCGCGTGCGCAGCGTCGAGGACGTATCCGAGCGGGGCGAACTCCTTCGGGGCGGCGATCCTGACATTGAGCCCTGCCGTGACCCCGCCGAGAAGAAGTGAATGCGCCATGTTGTTGGCCCCGTCACCGAAATAGGCGAGAGTGCGGCCCTGCAGATTTCCCTTGTGCTCGATCAGGGTCTGCAGATCGGCCAGTACCTGGCAGGGATGGAACTCGTTGGACAGAGCGTTGACGATGGGAATCGTTGCGCCGGTGACCATCTGCTCGAGCCGCTTCTGCCCGAACGTGCGCCATACGACTGCCTCGACGTAGCGCGAGAGCACCCGCCCGGTGTCCTGAAGCGTTTCCTCACGTCCGAGCTGTGTGTCGCGGCCAGTGACGACCACGGCGTGACCGCCCAACTGCGCGATACCCATCTCGAAGGAGAAGCGCGTACGTGTCGAGTTCTTCTCGAAGATGACTCCGATTCCCTTCGGTCCTTCGAGAGGACGCTTCGAGAACGGTGCCCGCTTGAGTTCGGCGGCCAGAGCGAGGATTTCACCCTGCTGCTGTGGCGTGATGTCGTCGTCCCGAAGGAAGTGCTGAACCGTCATGGCTGATGAGCCTCCTGTGCTGCGTCGAGAATTGCCGGTAACGCCGCCACGAACGACGCGGCTTGTTCTTCGGTGATGATCAACGGCGGTGCGAGCCGAAGTACGTCGGACTGTGCCGCGTTGAGCAGGAAGCCCGCCTCGCGTGCGGCCGCCTCGACTGCCGGTGCCACCGCAGCGGTGAGCACCACCCCCAGCAGCAACCCCGAACCCCGAACATGGCTCACCAGAGGATGTTCGAGACTCTCGATGGAGTGCGCGATCGACTTGCCGACACTGTCGGCGTGCGAGAGCAGGTCCTCGTCCGCGATGGTGCGCAACACCGCCAGCGCCGCGGCGGCGCACACCGGATTGCCACCGAAAGTTGTTCCGTGCTTACCCGGGTGCAACAACTCCCCCGCCGCTCCGATGCCGATGCACGCCCCGATAGGCAGGCCACCACCCAAGCCCTTGGCGAGGGTGATGACATCGGGCACGATGCCGACCGCCTGATGGGCATAGAACCACCCGGTACGGCCGATACCGGTCTGCACCTCGTCGAGAACGAGCAACGCGCCGTGCTTCGTGGTGATCTCACGCGCTGCGAGAAGGTATCCCTCCGGCGGTACGACCACACCTCCTTCACCCATGATGGGTTCGAGAAACACTGCAGCAGTGTCGGAGTCGACGGCGGCCTCCAGCGCGGCAACATCGCCGTACGGCACGTGTCGCACACCGGCGGGCATCGGCTCGAACGGGGTCCGCTTGTCCGGCTGACCGGTCAGTGCGAGAGCGCCCATCGTCCGCCCGTGAAAGGACTTCTCGGCGGCGACGATGTTGGGTCGACCCGTCAGCCGCGCAATCTTGAACGCCGCCTCGTTGGCCTCCGTTCCGGAGTTGCACAGAAACACTCGACCGGTCGCGCCCGCGCCGAGGTGAGCGAGCAACAGCTCGGCCAACGCGATCCCAGGCTCGGTCGCATAGAGATTCGAGGTGTGCCCCAGCGTGGAGAGCTGACCGGTGACCGCCTCGATCACCGCCGGATGCGCATGGCCGAGGATGTTCACGGCGATACCGGCGAGCAAGTCCAGATACTGCTTGCCATCGGCATCGGTCAGCACAGCGCCCTCGCCGCGCACGAGCGCCACACGCGGGACTCCGTAGTTGTCCATCAACGAGTTCGACCACCGCTGTTGCAGATCGAGCGTGGACTCGGTGCCGGTCATGCTGTGACTCCTGACGTCGAAGAGCGATCGGGGGTGACCATGGTGCCGATGCCCTCGCCGGTGAACAGCTCCACCAGAACCGAATGTTCCACGCGGCCGTCGATGACGTGCGCAGACGGGACACCGGCCGATACTGCGCGTAGGCACGCTTCCATCTTCGGCACCATCCCGGCATCGAGCGAGGGCAGCAGAGCGTCGAGGGCAGATGCAGTGATCCGGGAGGTCAACGAGCTGCGATCCGGCCAGGCCGTGTACAGGCCCTCGACATCGGTGAGCACGACCAATTTCTCGGCACCGATGGCACTGGCCAGTGCGGCCGCCGCGGTGTCGGCATTGATGTTGTGCACGACGCCGTCACGGTCGGGAGCGATGGTGGACACCACCGGAATTCGGCCTGCCGCAATGAGATCGAAGATCGCCGCCGGGTCTACCGAGGTGACGTCGCCGACGAGACCGATGTCGGTCTGGGCACCGTCGACCAGAACCGTCCGGCGCGTTGCCGTGAACAGGTGCGCGTCCTCGCCGGAGATGCCGACCGCGTACGGACCATGACTGTTGATCAAGCCGACGAGTTCGCGTCCTACCTGCCCGAACAGAACCATGCGCACGATGTCCATCACCTCGGGGGTCGTGACGCGAAATCCGCCCCGGAACTCGCCCGCCAGCCCCAGCCTGGTCAACATCGCCGAGATCTGCGGCCCACCACCGTGTACGACGACGGGGTGGATGCCGACGGTGCGCAGAAACACCATGTCGGCCGCGAACGCCCGCTTGAGCGTGTCGTCGATCATGGCGTTTCCGCCGTACTTCACCACGACGGTCTTACCCGAGAAGCGCTGAAGCCAGGGCAGCGCCTCAGCGAGGGTGAACGCCTTCTGAGCAGCCGTCAGTTCGAGTGCACTGGAGTTCACGACGAGTAGGCCGAGTTCTCTTCGACGTACGCGTGCGAGAGGTCGGTGGTTCGGATGGTCGCCGACTCGGACCCGACACCGAGATCGATACTCACGGCGACATCGACACCGGACAGGTCCACCTCCCGAGCCCCCGGAGCACCCACGCCGTCGATGCACACAGGGTTTCCGTTGAAGGAGACGGAAATTCGATCGGGATCGAGCTCGATCGGTGCGATGCCGATCGCGGCGAGCACCCGACCCCAGTTGGGATCGGAACCGAACAGTGCCGTCTTGGTCAAATTGTCCCTGGCGACGGCCCGCGCACCGATCACGGCCTCGTCCTCCGACACCGCACCGGAGACGGTGATCTTCACCCTCTTGGTCACGCCTTCCGCGTCGGCCATCATCTGGTCGGCGAGGTCGTCGCAGACCGCAAGGACTGCGGCGTCGAGTTCGTCCTGCGTCGGGGTGATTCCGCTGGCACCGGAGGCGAGCAACAACACCGTGTCGTTTGTCGAGGTCGCGCCGTCGACGTCGAGCCGGTCGTAGGTCAACCGTGTTGCCGCGCGCAACGCGCGGTCGAGTTGGTCGGCAGTAGTAACGGCATCGGTGGTGATGACGCTGAGCATCGTGGCCAACGACGGTGCCAACATGCCTGCACCCTTCGCCATGCCACCGACGTTCCATTTGTCTGCGTGATGAACGGCGGCTTGCTTGGGCACCGTGTCGGTGGTCATGATCGCGTACGCCGCGTCGGTACCACCGGAGATGCCGCCCGCGAGTTCGTGTACGACCTCGGTCACTCCGGGTAGCAGCTTGTCCATCGGCAGCCGATCACCGATCAGACCCGTCGAACACACGGCAACCTCGATCGCTCCCGTCTCCGACCCCCAATTGCTCAGCGCGGACGCCACTTCCTCGGCGGTGCGGTGCGCATCCTGAAACCCTGGTGCACCCGTGCAGGCATTGGCACCACCGGAATTGAGAACGACCGCACGAAGCCGCCCGGTGGAGAGCACCTGCTGTGACCACAACACCGGGGCAGCTTTGACTTTGTTGCGGGTGAACACACCCGCCGCCGCGAAATCGGGCCCCTCGTTGAACACCAACGCCAGATCCGATTTGCCACTTGCCTTGAGACCAGCTGGAATTCCGGCCGCACGGAACCCGGCAGGAGAGGTGACCCCTTGAGTGCGGACCAGCTTGCCGACGGTCTTCGCATCGCTCCGAAGACTGCTCATGGCGCCACTCCTACGGTAGAGAGACCCTCGGTCTCGGTGATTCCCAGTGCAAGATTCATCGATTGGACGGCAGCTCCCGCCGTACCCTTGGCCAGATTGTCGATAGCCGCCACCACGACGAGCGTGCTCGCCTCGGCATCGACAGACACACTCATCTGTACCGCGTTCGATCCGAGGACCGCACCGGTCTGCGGGAGCCGACCGGCCGGCAGAACATGCACGAACGGCTCTGCCGCGTAGGCTTTTTCGTACACCTCGACCGCCTGCTCCTCGGTGGCTGTGGTGATCGCGGTGCACGTGGCCAGGATTCCGCGCGGCATCGGTGCGAGGACCGGTGTGAACGACACCGCGACAGCACTTCCGGCGACAGCCGAGAGATTCTGCACGATTTCGGGGGTATGACGGTGGGCACCTGCTACTGCGTACGCCCGCACCGATCCCATCACCTCCGACCCCAGAAGCTCAGCCTTCGGCGCACGACCGGCACCAGAGGTGCCGCTGACTGCCACGATATTGACGCGCGGTTCGATGATGCCCGCCGCGACGGCGGGTGCCAGCGCCAGCGACGACACCGTCGGGTAGCACCCGGGAACCGCGATGCGGGTAGCTCCGACCAGCCGCTCACGGCAGCCCTGCAACTCCGGCAATCCGTACGGCCAACTCCCCGCGTGCGGAGAGTTGTAGTACTTCTCCCATGCTGCGCCGTCGGTGAGACGGAAATCGGCACCGCAGTCGATGATCACCACCGACTCGGGCAGCTGCAGAGCAAGTTCTGCGGATTTACCGTGCGGAAGACCCAGGAACACGACGTCGTGACCGGCCAACTCGTCGACGGTGGTGGGGCCCAGGACGCGGTCTGCCAGGGGCAGCAGATGCGGATGGAATTCGCCCAGGGTCGCGCCTGCGTTACCTCCGGCTGTCAGCGATCCGATGACCAGCGAACCCTCCCGCACCGCCGGGTGCCCGAGCAGAATCCGAAGGATCTCACCGCCTGCGTAGCCACTTGCGCCCGCCACCGCGATACGCCTCGGCGTGGACTCCGAAATAGTCATGCGGTTTATTATGCAGCATCATGCAAGCTCATTCATGACCGGGTGTGTCAGTCCGGCTCCGAGCTGTCAGTTGCCGCCCATGGACTTACGGATCTCGTCGAGCTTCTTGCGGCCGGCTTCCTGACGCTCGTTCCACTGCTTGTCCAGGTCTTGGCCGGCGCGGGACTCTCGGTCCAGCTCCTGAGCCCCGACGGACGTCCCCGAACGATGCTCCACTTTCTCGCGTACACCGTCCCAGGTGGGCACTCCGGATTCGGTGAAGTCGCCGATCACGCCGTCGGCAGCATCGCCGGTGTATCCACCGCCTGTGCCGAGAGGTACATCGTCGACCAATTGAGCGTCGATGACGCCCGGCACCGTACCGCCCGGCGGAGCCACTGGCGGCGGATCCCCGAGCGGCTGATCGATCCGAGGCCTCGTGACCTGAGGAACGTCGACATCAGGCACCGTTCCCGGCGGGGCACCGCGGTCGGGTCCGGCGGGTTCGGGCACGACGGTTCCCAACTCGGCGGCCAGCGCCGACGCGGCAGCCGCAATCGGTGCCAGTCGCGGCCGATCCGCCACTGCCGCGAGAACATCCTTCACCACCTGCAGGTCCGAGGACGTGCCATCCACTCCGGATTCACTCATCTGCCACAGCTCCCGTCATCGCGATCACTCGTGACTCCACGCTACGGAAACGACGGCCCGGAGGTGGACCGATCAGCTACGTAGTCGGGCTCCGACCGCCTTCGTCGCTGCTTCGACCGCAGCGTCGCGTGCAGCGGTGGCCTGGTCCTCGGTCAAAGTGCCGTCGGTCCCGCGGAACCGCAATGCGAAAGCCAGCGACTTGCGTCCTTCCCCTACCTGCTCGCCGTCGTAGACATCGAACAACCGGATCGACTCGA
Source organism: Rhodococcus sp. MALMAid1271 (assembly GCF_049195265.1). NCBI lineage: Bacteria > Bacillati > Actinomycetota > Actinomycetes > Mycobacteriales > Nocardiaceae > Rhodococcus > Rhodococcus sp. MALMAid1271. The sequence goes on from NZ_JBMIRQ010000107.1 coordinate 17,805, forward strand.
GCAGGTCTCCGCCGCCGATCGTGAGCGCAGCCTGGACCGATGCCGCAGGCACGGACGCATCGACGACGACAGCCACGTCTTGCAGCACTGCCGGATACGGCGACACCTCGGGGGCGGGCAGTGATTCGACCACTGGGAGTGCACTCAGACTCAGCTCGACTGCACACGTACGCGGCGGTAGGCCAGAGCGCTCGAGCACTGCCGGATGCAGCTCGCCGGCATACCCCACGACCTCGCCGTCGAGCAGCACCTCGGCACACCGGCCCGGATGCCACGGAAGATGCTGCGCAGCTCGAAGATCGACATCAACTCCGGCCGCCTCGGCGATGGTCCGCACCGCAGCGAACGCGTCCGCCGCTTCGGCTGCGCGTCCCGGCCCCCACGGACCCGCGAACTCACGCTGACCGGTGAGCACCGCACCCACGTGCACCGGCTGCGCAGGCAACGAACCACGCAGCATGGCGACCTGGTCGTCGGTGGGTCGACGATCGACCGGGAGCGCCTCCACTGCCGCTGTGGCATCGTCACGAAGCACCACCTGGGCAATTCCGAACAACGAGACATCTCGCTGGCCGCGTGCGATGTTTCTGCCGAGCATCTCGAGCAAACCGGGAAGCAGCGTGGTCGCGAGTTCGGGACGGTCGGCCTCGAGCGGATTGAGCACCGAGGTGCTCACTCGCCGGGGATCGTCCGCGTCGAGACCCCAGGTGTCGAACACACCCTTGGGCAGAAACACCGGAGGCAACACCTCGACGTACCCGGAGAACGCCAGCGCCTTGCCGACGGCACGCCGACGCTTCTGTTCGGCGGTGAGGCCGCGACCGCCGGGAGCGGACGGTAGAACCGAAGGGATCTTCTCCAGCCCCTCCAGCCGCAGCACCTCTTCGACCAGGTCGGCGCGCTGCACCAAATCCGGTCTCCACGACGGCGGTGTGACGATCAACTGGCCGTGCCCGGCGTCGTCGACCGACACCTCCACTGCGCAACCGATCTGTGTCAACCGCCTAGCAGCGGTCCCGTTGGGGTACTCGACACCTGCAATCCGGTCCGGCAGATCGAAGTCCATCGTCACCGAGGGGTACTCGGTTGCCTCGCCGAAATCGGTGAGCACCGGCTCGATCCGGCCACCCGCGATCTCGACCAGTAGCTGCGCTGCGCGATCGAGCGCGGCGACGGGAAGCGCAGAATCCACGGTGCGTTCGAACCGCTTACTCGCTTCGCTCGACAGCTTGTGTCGACGACCGGTTCTGAACACAGCGAGCGGATCGAACGATGCCGCCTCGAGAATTACCTCGCTGGTCGTGTCGTCCACTTCGGTCGACGCGCCGCCCATGACACCCGCCAGGGAGATCGCTCCCGATTCGTCGGCGATGACGACGTCCTCTGGATCGAGCGACCGCTCGACGCCGTCCAGAGTGGTCAGCTTCTCCCCTGCCTTCGCGCGGCGGACAACGATGTCGCCGGTCAGCTTGGCAGCATCGAACGCGTGCAGCGGCTGGCCCAGTTCGTGGAGTACGTAATTGGTGACATCGACCGCCGCAGAGATCGGCCGTACGCCGGCGAGGAGCAAGCGACGCTGCAGCCACCACGGAGTCGTTGCCGTGGGATCGATACCGACGACCTTGCGCAGCGCGAATCGCGATGCGCCCGAGCTCGGTTCGACTGCGACCGACCATGCGTCGCCGGTGACCTCGGTAGGAGCCGTGCGAGCCGGGTCCACGTACGGCAGGTCGAAACTGCACGCCAGTTCGCGTGCGAGTCCTCGGACCGAGAAGGCGTAGCCACGATCCGGGGTGACGTTCAGCTCGATGACCGAATCCTGCAGCCCGAGAACGAGCTTGGCGTCGTCGCCGGGTTGAGCAGTGCCCGCGGGCAGCACCAGGATTCCGGAATGATCACGGCCGAGTCCGAGCTCGAGCGTCGAACAGATCATGCCGTTGGAATTTCGGCCGTACGTCTTACGCGACGCAATAGCGAAACCCCCGGGCAGAACACTGCCGGGTAGCGCTGCCACGATCAGATCGCCTTCAGCGAAATTACGCGCACCACAGACGATTTCCTGCGGGTCGTCGGCTCCGACATCCACGAGGCAGAATCGAATCGGCTTCTTGAACTCGGTCAGCTCCTCGATCGAGCTCACCCGGCCCACCACCAGTGGTCCGGTCACATTGTCCAGAGAGTCGAGCTCCTCGACCTCGAACCCGACCCGGACGAAACCGGCGTCCAGCTCCTCGGGCGAGACCTCCCAGTCGGGAGTCCCCGCGTGCAGAACCTCGGTCAGCCAGGATTGTGGGACTCGCACGTGTACTCAGCTCTTTCTTGTATCCGAGAAGATGTGGGGCGGGGGTGAGGCGATGTCAGGCCTGAACGCCGAAGGGCACCGTGAACCTGATGTCGCCTTCGACGATGTCGCGCATGTCCGGGATGTCGTTGCGGAACTGCAGGGTCCGTTCCAGGCCCATGCCGAAGGCGAATCCGGTGTAGACCTCGGGGTCGATACCGCTGGCTTGCAACACTTTCGGGTTGACCATTCCGCAGCCACCCCACTCGACCCAACCCGCGCCGCCCTTCTTCTTCGGGAACCACACGTCGACCTCGGCCGAGGGCTCGGTGAACGGAAAGTAGTTGGGCCGCATACGAGTACGCGTGTCGTTGCCGAACAACGCTTTCGCGAACGCATCCAGTGTTCCGCGCAGATGAGCCATGGTCAGGCCCTTGTCGATGGCGAGACCCTCGACCTGATGGAACACCGGTGTGTGCGTCGTATCGAGCTCGTCGGTGCGGAAGGTCCGCCCAGGGCAGACCACGTAGATCGGAAGCTCGCGCGAGAGCATCGACCGCACCTGCACCGGCGAAGTATGGGTGCGCAGCACCTGCCGCGACCCTTCGGGTGCGATGTGGAAGGTGTCCTGCATCGTGCGCGCAGGATGGTCGGGAAGGAAGTTGAGAGCATCGAAGTTGAAGTGCTCGGTTTCCACTTCAGGGCCTTCTTCGACTTCCCAGCCCATACCCACGAACACGTCGGCGACCTGCTCGGCGATGATCGTGATGGGGTGCCGGGCACCGATCGGAGCTCGATCGGTCGGCAGCGTCACATCGATGGTCTCTGCCACCAGGATCGCTGCGTCACGTTCCGCCGACAACACGCCGCGCCGCGCGTCGAACGCCGCCTGTACTCGATCACGCGCGGCCTTGACGCGTTTGCCCGCGTCGGCCTTGAGCTCACCGGGGAGCGAACCGAGCGCACGCTGAGCCAGTGCCAGCGGAGCCTTGCCGCCCACGTGGTCGATCTTGACCTTGGTCAGAGCATCGAGATCCGACGCATCGGCGAAGGCCCGCTCGGCCGAATCCACTGCGGATCCGAGCGCGGACTCCTCCAGAACGCTCGGATCTACCGGCTCGGGTCCGACATCTTTCTTCGCCACGACAGCTGCACTCCTCGAGTAATAGTCGGTGTCTGCCACGAAGGATCACTCCCGCAGGCTTCACTCCTGCGCGAAGCAGACAGGTATCGATCTTAGGCGACCGTGCTCACGAGTTTCCGAAGCGCCGCTGAGCTCGGGCACTCGCATACAGGCAGATCGCCGCCGCCGCTGCCAGGTTGAGGCTCTCGGCACGACCGTGGATAGGGATCCGGATGCGGTGGTCGGCGTCACGGGCCACGGACGCAGGGAGTCCGTGTGCTTCGTTGCCGAACAACCACGCGGTCGGCTGCGCAAGTAGGTGGTCGGCCTCGTCGAGGTCCACCTCGCCATCGGCTGCGGTGGCCACGATCGTCAACCCCGCGCTGCGCAATGCTCCGATACCGGACTCGACCGAGCGTTCCCGGGCGATGGGCAGATGGAACACGCTGCCCGCCGACGCACGGACGCACTTGCCGTTGTGGGGGTCCACCGAATCGCCGAGCAGCACCACCGAATCCGCACCGGCGGCATCGGCGACGCGGATGACAGTTCCGGCATTGCCCGGCTCGGCTACCTCCACCGGAACGGCCACCAACCGCGGGCCATCGGCCAAGGCTCGATCGAGTGAAACGTCGACGAGCGCGGTGACCGCTATCAGGCCCTGTGGTGTGACGGTGTCGGACAGAGCCTTCGCGGCGCGATCGGTGATCGGGAAGACTCGTGCGCCGCCGCCCTCGATGGACGCGATGAGCGCCTCGTGGCGATCGAGGGCATCGGAGGTGAAGAACAGCTCACGGACCAAACCGGACCGTGCCGCCTCGGAGACGGCGTTGAACCCTTCGGCGAGGAACCGTCCGGATTTCTTGCGCTCCGCGGCGCGCGCGAGCTTGACGGCCGAAACGACCCGTGGTGTTCGCTCGGTCAGCGAATCCACGGGCCGTTTCGGAGTTGAGTCGTCGTACGTCGACTCGCTCAGGCTGCTTCTCCGGCCGGAGCGTTGACATCGGCAGGCAATGCAGCCTTGGCGATGGCGACCAAGCCTGCGAATGCCTCGGCATCGGAGACGGCCAGCTCGGCGAGGATCTTGCGGTCGACCTCGACACCCGCGGCCTTCAAGCCCTGGACGAAGCGGTTGTAGGTGATGTCGTTGGCCCGCGCAGCAGCGTTGATTCGCGTGATCCACAGCTTGCGGAAGTCACCCTTGCGCGCGCGGCGGTCCCGGTACGCATAGGTCAGCGAGTGGAGCTGCTGCTCCTTGGCCTTGGTGTACAGACGTGAGCGCTGTCCGCGGTAGCCCTTGGACGCTTCGAGAATCGAACGGCGCTTCTTCTGGGCATTGACTGCCCTTTTTACGCGTGCCACTGGTGAATCCTGTCGATCTGGGGGTTGGTGAAACCCCGAATGGTAATGGGATGAAGCCGACCGAAATCAGTCGGCGACCGGACCGGATCAGATGCCGAGGAGGCGCTTGACCCGCGGTTCGTCGGCTTTCTTGACAACGGCGACACCATCGAGGCGACGAGTCACCTTGGTGGGCTTGTGCTCGAGCAGGTGGCGACGGCCGGCCTTCTGGCGCAGGATCTTGCCGCTGCCGGACACCTTGAATCGCTTCTTGGCACCACTGTGGGTCTTCTGCTTGGGCATGAAATCCTCTTCTTCTGAATTAACTCTTCGGTGGTGCATGGCACAACATCACGATGGCCCCGAACATCGGTGCCCGGAAGCCGGTGTGGGCTGTCTTACTGGTCGAGCGCGAAGCTCAGTTGGTCTGCGCCGGGGTGGCCGGAGCTGCCGCGGCGGGCTGTTCCGGTGCCGGAGCGGGTGCACGTTGAGCAGGCGGTGCCGCCGCGCTCTCCTGCGCCTTGACGCGAGTCTTGGCACCCTTGTGTGGTGCCAGGACCATCGTCATGTTGCGGCCGTCCTGCTTGGCCGAGGTCTCCACGAAACCGAGTTCCGCGACATCCGCGCCCAAACGCTGCAGCAATCGGAAGCCGAGTTCAGGTCGAGATTGCTCTCGACCACGGAACATGATCGTGACTTTGACCTTGGAACCGGCTTCGAGGAAGCGAACGACGTTGCGCTTCTTGGTCTCGTAGTCGTGCGCGTCGATCTTCGGCCGGAGCTTCTGCTCCTTGATGACGGTCAATGTCTGGTTCTTGCGCGATTCGCGCGCCTTCTGCGCAGCCTCGTACTTGAACTTCCCGTAGTCCATGATCTTGCAGACCGGCGGACGTGCGTCGGGAGCAACTTCGACAAGATCGAGGTCGGCTTCGAGAGCCAAGCGGAGTGCATCTTCAACACGCACGATCCCCACCTGTTCACCACCCGGTCCGACCAGGCGGACCTCGGGAACTCGGATGCGATCGTTGATGCGGGTCTCAGTGCTGATGGGGCCTCCTAGGTAGTGCGGTGTGGTGTGTAACCCGACCGCCTGCCACTGGCACAGCCCGTTGCCGCCGACTCTCGACACTCGCTGCGTCATCGATCACTGCAACGAAAAAACCCTGCTCTCGGTGGATACCGACAGCAGGGCCCGATGTCGACCGGTCGATCTGTACGACAACCATCGCCGTACAGTCTCCTCCCTGAGGAGGAAGCACACCGAACGCCTGTTGGGGGCGTCCCTCGTGCGACCGGACCGGAAGTCGTGTTACAACCACTACGTACCGGTGGGAGTCGGGCTCCACTTGCTGCCTCCGTGCGGTGCATTCCATCGAAGAGTGCACGCCGAAGACGGTCGTGGGATCACACTACCAGCAGATTCGAGAAATCGACAATCGGCACCGAGTGCTCGACATCGTCGACACCCAGTTCTCGTCGCTACGTGCGGCGTGGGATTCTCATAGGCATGACCAGCTCCCCCACTCCAGCCGACGCCGATCCCACGGGTACCGACCCCGCCGGCACCGAGCCCGATGTCCGTGAACTCGCCGACGTCCCCGCGGTCGAGGTCATCAGCCGCGCTGCGGTCATGTTGATGAGTTCGGCGGCCGAGAAGTTGGGGCTCTCCGAGGCCGATCCCGGCGAAAGTCCGTATCTGGACCTCGACGAGGCGCGGCGCGTCATCACCGCTCTCGCCGGCTTGGTCACGTCTTCGGTGGAATACCTCGGCCCCCATGCCGGCCCGATCCGCGATGGGCTGCAGGCACTGCAACGCGCGTTTCGAGAAGCATCGGCCCATCCGGACGAGCCAGGAATGGGCCCCGGCGAGAAGTACACCGGGCCGGTGCACTGAGGCGAAAGCGCAGAGGCAGAAGCACAGACCACGACGCGAGAGACAAACGCGACGCCGCATCCGGCGATGACCGGATGCGGCGTCCTCGTTCGCGTAGATGGCCTGCTCGCGTGGGTGGCCTGTTCGCGTGGGCGATCGGACTCCCAGCTCGGATCAGACCGCAGCAACCTTGCGTGGCCTGCGTTTTTTCGCCGGCTTCTTCACCGGGGCCGAAACAACCGACTCCCGGGTGAGCGCTTCCTGCAGGAACTTACCCGTGTAGCTTTCCGGCACGGCCGCGACGGACTCCGGATCACCCTGTGCCACAACCATTCCACCTCCCGAGCCGCCCTCGGGGCCCATGTCGATGATCCAGTCGGACACCTTGATGACGTCGAGATTGTGCTCGATGACAATCACGGTGTTGCCCTTGTCCACCAGACCGTTCACCACGCCGAGCAACTTCCTGATGTCCTCGAAGTGCAGGCCGGTGGTCGGTTCGTCGAGAATGTAGACCGTGCGCCCGGTGGACCGCTTCTGCAGCTCTGCCGCCAATTTGACGCGTTGCGCCTCCCCGCCGGACAACGTGGTCGCGGGCTGCCCGAGACGGACGTAGCCGAGGCCGACCTCGACCAGCGTCTTGAGGTACCGGTGAATCGAGGTGATGGCCTCGAAGAAGTCCGCGGCCTCCTCGATCGGCATGTCCAGAACCTCGGCAATGGTCTTGCCCTTGTAATGGACTTCGAGCGTCTCGCGGTTGTATCGCGCACCCTCGCAGACCTCACACGGAACGTAGACGTCCGGCAGGAAGTTCATCTCGATCTTGAGAGTGCCGTCTCCCGAGCACGCCTCACACCGGCCGCCCTTGACGTTGAACGAGAACCGTCCTGGTTGATAGCCACGAACCTTGGCTTCGGTGGTGGCCGCGAACAACGTCCTGATCTTGTCGAACACCCCGGTGTACGTGGCCGCATTCGACCGGGGGGTACGTCCGATCGGCGACTGGTCGACGCGAACGAGCTTGTCGAGTTGGTCGAGTCCGTTGATCCGCGTGTGTCGGCCGGGAACCTGCCGGGCCCCGTTGAGCTTGTTTGCCATCACGGTCGCGAGGATGTCGTTCACCAGCGTGGACTTGCCCGAGCCGGATACACCGGTGATCGAGGTCAGCACACCGAGGGGGAAACTGACGTCGATACCGCGCAGATTGTGTTCGCGAGCACCGACCACGGTGACCTGGCGCTTCTTGTCGACGACACGACGCGTGTCCGGAAGTGGAATCTCCAGGCGCCCCGCGAGATATGCGCCGGTCAGCGATTCTTCGTTGGTCAGTAGATCCTCGTAGGATCCGCTGTGAACGACCCGTCCGCCGTGCTCACCCGCCAACGGACCGATGTCCACGACCCAGTCCGAGGTACGAATGGTGTCCTCGTCGTGTTCGACCACGATCAGGGTGTTGCCGAGGTCACGCAGCCGCGTGAGCGTATCGATCAGTCGACGATTGTCTCGTTGGTGCAGACCGATCGACGGCTCGTCGAGGACGTAGAGCACGCCGACGAGACCCGAACCGATCTGAGTGGCCAGCCGGATTCGCTGCGCCTCGCCGCCCGACAACGAGCCCGCGGTTCGAGCCAGCGACAGGTATTCCAGACCGACATCGAGCAGGAAGCCCAGCCGCGCCTGCACCTCTTTGAGCACTTGCCCCGCGATCGCTTCCTCTCGCCGTCCCAGGGTGAGGCTGTTCAGGAAGTCGGCGGTCTCGGCGATCGACAGTTCGCACACCTCGGCGATCGACTTCGGCCCGAAATCGCCTGCAGCGATGGTCACCGACAAGATCTCCGGTCGCAGTCTCGCACCGTTGCAGGTGGGACACGGCACGTCGCGCATGTAGCCGTCGTAGCGTTCTTTCATCTGCTCGGACTCGGTCTGCTCGAGCCTGCGGTGCAGGAACGGCATCACACCTTCGAACTCGGCGTAGTACGAACGTGTTCGGCCGTAGCGGTTCTTGTACTTCACATGCACCTGGTGGTCGCTGCCTTCGAGCACAGCGCGTTTGACCTTGGCCGGCAGCTTGTTCCACGGCGCATTCAGATCGAACCCCATCGCGTCGGCCAGCCCGGAGAGCAGCCGGCCGAAATACTCCGACGTCTGTCCCATCGACCACGGCGCGATGGCACCGTCGGCGAGGCTGAGGTCGCCGTCGGGAACGACGAGTTCGGGATCGACCTCCTTGCGCACACCAAGACCCACACAGTCCGGGCAGGCACCGTACGGGGAGTTGAAGGAGAAGGACCGGGGTTCGAGATCGTCGATGGACAACGGGTGACCATTGGGGCAGGCGAGCTTCTCGGAGAATCGGCGCTCACGGTCCGCTGCGTTCTCGTCACGATCGACGAAGTCCAGGACCACGATGCCGTCGGCCAGTCGGAGCGCGGTTTCCACCGAGTCGGTCAGTCGCTGCTTCGAGCTGGACTTGACGGTCAGGCGGTCGACGACCACCTCGATGTCGTGCTTCTCCTGCTTCTTGAGCACTGGAGGACTGGAGAGCTGGTGCACGACGCCATCGACGCGTACACGGGAATACCCCTGGGTGTTGAGCGAATCGAACAGGTCGACGAACTCACCCTTTCGGGTGCGCACCACGGGCGCGAGGACCTGGAACTTGAGACCTTCCTCCATGTCCAGGACCTGATCGACGATCTGCTGGGGAGTCTGCTTGGCGATCTGTTCGCCGCACACCGGGCAGTGAGCCGTTCCCGCCCGGGCGTACAGCAGACGGAGATAGTCGTAGACCTCGGTGATGGTGCCCACGGTCGACCGCGGGTTGCGGTTGGTCGACTTCTGATCGATCGAGACCGCGGGTGAGAGGCCCTCGATGAAATCGACGTCCGGCTTGTCCATCTGGCCGAGAAACTGCCGTGCATAGGCGGACAGCGACTCCACATAGCGACGCTGACCTTCGGCGAAGATCGTGTCGAAGGCGAGAGACGATTTTCCCGAGCCGGACAGGCCCGTGAACACGATCAGTGCATCTCGGGGCAGGTCGATGTCGACTCCCCGAAGATTGTGCTCTCGTGCACCTCGCACTATCAGGCGATCCGCCACTGTGTTCCCTTCTTTCCGAACGAGCACGTCCAGCCGCACTGCTGCGGGCGCAGCGCTGCACGATGTACGAGTCGCGTGATGACGTGTGGTGCCTGCGTACGGCCACACGCTCGTGTAACCGAGGACCTCACGTCGAAAACCTGTCTCGGTGAGCGACGAAACTCACCGCTAGCAATGGTAGGTCCAGGCACCGACACACTTTTCCACGTTCCCGACCCCAGCGCCCCGCACGTCGCCGCCGACGGTAGCGTCCTCGAAATGGACGAGCACCTCTTGGTCATCGACGACGAGTACACCGGTGTCGTCGCACAGGGATCGGCGCCGCAGCGGCGGACGATACCCGGCGCGACGATCACGAAGATGTCGGTCGGCCCCATGGACAACAACACGTACTTGGTCGTGTGTTCCGCAACGGGAGACTCCCTGCTCATCGACGCTGCCAACGAGGCCGAACGCATCTCGTTGCTCATCGACGAGAATGCGCCGACGCTCACATTCATCGTCACGACACACCAGCACGCCGATCACTGGCAGGCGCTGGCCGACATCGCAGGAGGCACGGCTTCGCCGACTGCCGCGCACGAACTCGATGCCGAACCGCTGCCCGTCGCTCCCGACCGCCTGTTGGCCGATCGAGACACCCTGTCGGTGGGCGAGCTCACCTTCGAGGTGATCCATCTGACCGGGCACACCCCCGGCTCCATCGCGCTCGCACTCACCGATTCCGAGGGCGCACGCACCCACCTCTTCACCGGCGATTCACTCTTTCCCGGCGGCGTCGGCAAGACCGGAGACGCCGAGGACTTCACGCATCTACTCGACGACGTGACGACAAAACTGTTCGATCGATTCGGTGACGACACCGTGGTCTACCCCGGACACGGAAAGGACACCACTCTCGGTGCAGAGCGGCCTCACCTGGCCGAATGGCGTGAACGGGGCTGGTGACGACCGGCGCGCTTGAGAGCGCCGATCACGGGGTATGAAGGTGGGGACAAAGGACGCACATCGGTGAACATCAGGCCGGTGTGCGATTTCCGTACGCCGATGACAAGAACTACTACGCAGGAGGCTGTCACATGCTGGTCCGCCGTATCGCCCGTCCGTTGATGTCCACGATCTTCATCGCCGGGGGCGTCGACGCGCTCCGCAATCCCAGCGGCAAGGCAAAGGTTGCCGCTCCACTGATCGAGCAGGGCAAATCCGCGTTGCCGAACGAGGTGACGACCAACGTGCCCAACGATCCGGAGACTCTGGTTCGGGTCAACGGCGGGATTCAGGTCGCAGGCGGCATTCTGCTGGCTACCGGTAAGGCTCCGCGCATCGCGTCACTCGCTCTCGCGGGAAGCCTCGTACCGACGACACTCGCCGGTCACGCCTTCTGGAACGAGACCGATCCGGAGGCCAAGGCCGCCCAGCGCATTCACTTCTTCAAGAACCTCAGCCTTCTCGGCGGATTGCTGATCGCGGCAGTCGATACCGAGGGCAAGCCGTCCGTGGCATGGCGCAGCCGACGCGCCGCCCGGCGCGCGCAGGAATCAGTGGTCTCGGCACTGCCCGGACATTCCTCCCACGAAGCCGGGGAGCGCGTGAAGGAGTTCGCGTCGATCGCGGCCAGCCGGAGCGCAGATTTTGCCGATGCCGCGCAGCCGCAATTGGCCAAGTTCGCCGATGCTGCCCAGCCCAAGTTGGCCAAGCTCGCCGACATCGCCGGAGAAAAGGGCTCCGAGCTGGCCGAGGTGACGCAGCCTGCGCTGAACCGCTGGGCACACATCGCAGCAGACAAGGGTTCGGAGCTCGCGGAGGAAGCGCACAAGCGTGGCTCGAAACTCGCCGAACTCGCCGCCGACCGCGGCGGCGACTGGGCCGACGAGGCACACAAGCGCGGATCCAAGCTGGCCGACAAGGCAGCACACCGAGGATCGGATCTGGCCGACGCGGCCCACAAGCGTGGCTCGAAACTGGCCGAACTCGCCGCCGACCGCGGTAGCGACTGGGCCGACGAGGCACACAAGCGCGGATCCAAGCTGGCCGACGTCGCCGCCGATCGGCGTGTGGACCTGGCCGACGTAGCGCACAAGCGTGGCTCCAAGCTGGCCGAGCTCGCCGCCGACCGTGGTGCCGTCCTTGCCGACGAGGCGCACAAGCGCGGAGCAACCTGGGCCGACCTGGCGTCCGGTCGGGTCGAGACGCTGAGCAAGCGGGCCCGCAAGCGTGCGGAGAAGCAGAGCAAGGAACTCGAGAAGGCGACCGAGCAGGCTCGGGCCAAGCTCGACAAGCGTGTCGCCAAGGCTCAGAAGAACCTGGACAAGAAGATCCAGCAGTACGCGAAGTAGAGAAGCCTCGCTGATCACATCAGCAACGCACGGCTGCACGGCCCTGCCCCGGAACCGAGGTTCTGCGGCAGGGCCGTGGTGCGGCGTAGACTGCTCTGGCTGATTTCGAGGCGATATCTTCGCCTCGGCCGAACTCCCGAGGAGACCCTTTGCCGGAAGACGGCCACACATCGAGCAGCTCCGGTGTGCCGCTCGAAGAAGACTTCGAGCAGGCATACCTGACGCGGCTGTACACCCAGCTCGACGCGTTACGCGAATATGCAGCCAACCGATTGCGCGCAGTGCTGCTGGAGACCGGCGGTACCCCGCAGGCCCGTAGCGAGCGCGAATCGTTCAACCAGATGTACACCGAGGACATAGCCAAGTACGACGCAGCCGAGAACGGACTCTGTTTCGGACGTATCGACCTCGATCCGGACTCGCTCGATCCCAAGATCGACGACGGTCCCGAACGCTATATCGGCCGCGTCGGGATTCTCGACGACAAGAACGACTACGAGACGCTGCTGCTGGACTGGCGCGCACCGATGGCCAGGCCGTTCTATCTGGCCACCCCGGCGGCGCCCGAGAACGTCTTGCGACGCAGACACATTCGCACTCGTGGCCGCCGGGTGACGTCGATCGCCGACGAGTATCTCGATCTGAACTCGGCGCGATCATCCGGCGACAGTGCCGTGGCCGGTGGCGTGGCCAGCGAAAGTGCGCTGCTGTCGGCACTGGATGCCGCTCGTACCGGTCAGATGAACGACATCGTCGAGACGATCCAGAGCGAGCAGGACGCGATCATCCGATCCCAGCATCGCAGTGTGTTGGTCGTCCAGGGTGGACCCGGTACCGGCAAAACGGCCGTCGCCCTGCACCGCGCCGCGTACTTGCTCTACACCTACCGTCAACAACTGGGTAAGAGCGGCGTGCTGATCATCGGTCCCAACGCGACCTTCCTCGACTACATCGGGCAGGTTCTGCCCTCGCTCGGCGAGACCGGCGTGCTGCTGTCCACAGTCGGCGACCTGTACCCGGGAGTTCGCGCACAGCGCGAGGATTCGGCGTCGGCTACCGAGATCAAGGGCAGACTGTCGATGGTCGAGGTCCTGACCCAGGCGGTACGCGACCGTCAGGAAGTCCCCTCCCAGCCCCGTCGACTGACGTTCGACACCTACGACATCACGCTCGATCGCAAGATCGTCACCCGCGCTCGCGGTCGCGCCCGCTCGTCCCGGCGACCGCACAACCTGGCTCGGCCGCTGTTCGTATCCTCGGTCATCGACCAGTTGGCCAACCAATTGGCAGCGAAGCTCGGGCAGAACCTCGTCGACGGGTCCAGCTTGCTCAGCGCCGACGACATCGCCGACATGCGCGAGGAGATGCGCGAGGATCGCGACGTCATGGCCGCCGTGGACGAACTGTGGCCGGATCTGTCTCCCCAACAGGTCCTGCGGGATCTCTTCGCGTCACCGGAGAAGATCGCCTCGGCCGCGCCGGCACTGGACGAGGCAGAGCGTGAGGCGCTCGTCCGCCGAGGCCACGGCTTCTCGTCGGCCGATGCTCCCCTGCTCGACGAACTCGCCGAGCTTCTCGGCGTCGACGACGCCGCCGAACGGGAACAGGCACAACGTCAATGGCGCGGCCAGATCGCCGACGCCCAGGGTGCCCTTGACATCCTGACCGGTTCCGCACCGCAGGACCTCGAGGACGAACTAGATCCGGAGATTCTGATGGCGTACGACCTCATCGATGCGGATCAGCTTGCGCGACGGCAGAATTCGGGTCAACGACTCACCACAGCCGAGCGGGCAGCCGGTGACCGAACGTGGACCTACGGGCACGTGATCGTCGACGAGGCGCAGGAACTGTCTGCGATGGCGTGGCGAATGGTGATGCGGCGCATACCGAATCGATGGATGACTCTGGTTGGCGATACGGCGCAGACCGGTGATCCTGCCGGAACCTCGTCATGGGGATCGGTTCTCGAACCGTATGTGGCCAAGCGCTGGAAGCGCACCGAACTGACCGTGAACTACCGAACACCGTCCGAGATCATGGCTGTGGCACACGAGGTGCTGGCAGCCATCGATCCCGAGCAGTCCGAGCCGCGGTCGATCCGGAGCACCGGAGTACTTCCTTGGGCTCAGAGGGTGGCACCGGAAGATCTTGTCACCGCGGTGGAGAAGCGAGTGGCCGAGCACCCGCGCCCAGGCCTGAGCGCAGTGCTGACGCCCGCCGGCCACGTCGATCGATTCCGCCACCTGGCATCGGAATTGGTCACCGTGTCGACGGTCAAGGATGCCAAGGGACTCGAGTTCGATTCGGTGCTGATCGTCGAACCCGGTGCCATCGTGGCCGATTCGGCCAAAGGCATGAACGACCTGTACGTGGCGCTCACCCGAGCAACGCAGAGGCTCGGTGTGGTGCACGTCGAGGCGTTGCCAGCTGAGCTCTCGGCCCTCCGGACGTTCGAGCCTGCAGCCTAGGGCACCGCACAACACCCACCGCCGGCCCGAATCACAGCGGAGGCGGTGGGTGTTGTGCGCGATGAAATCAGCGGACGGTGTGCACGATCAGAACATCGCAGGTGGACTTGCGCGCGGCGTCCGACGGGACCGATCCCAACAGACGGCCCGTCAACGAGTTCAGACCGCGGTTGCCGACGACGAGCAGGTCGCCCTTCACCTCGTCCACGAGTGCCAGCAGCGATTCCACGGGAGCGCCGACAATCGCCTTTTCCTCGATGTTCTTGGCACCGGCTTTGGTGGCGTGCTCGCGCGCAGTGCGCAGGATCTCGCGCGTCGGAGCCGATCCGGTGATCTGGTAGGCGTCCTCGCGCAATGCGTCGGCAGCAGCAGAGGTGTCCTTCGGATCGGCCGGGTAATACGCGCAGGCAATCACCAGGGTGGCATCTGCGTCCCCCGCCAGAGCCGCGGCCTTCTCCACTGCCCGCAGGGACGATTCGGAGCCATCGGTCCCGACGACGACGGTGCGGTAGGCGCTCATTCATTCCTCCATTGGTCGGTCACACACAGATGTGACACTTCTGGTCGAACTCGATTGGTGCAAGTCACAGGACCGAAATGCGTGGTCCGGGGACTGATTCGCTGACATTAGCCGGAACCGGCCGATCGGCACGTGAACTTGGGGAACAACACGATCTGCGACACTCACATACATTGGTTTGCATGCCGATTCCCCGCCCGCCCCTGTCGAGACGGGCCGTCATCGTCGGCACCGCCGTGATCGCAGTTTTGGCGTTGGCCGCTCTCGCATTCGTATTCCTCCCCCAGGACCCGAGCGCCGATACGACCACCCGTGATGCGCGCATCACGCTACCGGAAAGTCCCGATTCGACGGGGACCGTCGATATCGACGCACGCCTGTACGTCCCCGCCTCCACCCCAGCGCCGACGGTACTGCTCGCCCACGGGTTCGGCGGCAGCAAGGACTCGGTCGACGGACAGGCGCGCGAACTGGCTTCCCGGGGGTACACCGTCCTTGCGTACAGCGCTCGTGGGTTCGGTGCCAGCACGGGTTCGATCTCGATCAACGATCCCGATCGTGAGGTCGCCGACGCACGTGGACTCATCGACTGGCTCGCCGAACAACCGGAAGTGCAACTCGACGGACCCGGCGATCCGCACATCGGCGTCGCGGGCGGTTCGTACGGCGGCGCACTGGCTCTGAGCGCAGGCGGCACCGATCCCCGCATCGATTCCATTGCCGCTGCGATCACGTGGAACGATCTGGGACAGGCGCTGTTCCCCAACTACGGGATCACCTCGGCCGAGGCTCGACAAGCGCTGGGCAACATCACCACTCCCGCTGCTGCAGAATACGGTGGGCCCGGCGTCCTCAAGCGCGGATGGGCCGGAGTGTTCTTCGGCGTCGGCGCGACGAGCAGACAGTCCGGCAACACGACAGACGCCAACTCGGCCGGCGAGCCGTCAGGTACTGCCGAGAGCGCGACGGCCTGTGGCAGGTTCGCACCCGAATTCTGCGAGGCGTACACCCAGTCCGCCGTGACGGGAATCCCCAGTCAACAGTTGCTCGATCTGCTGACCGCCCACTCGCCGGTCGCGGTGGCGTCGAACATCACCGCCCCGACCCTGTTGGTGCAGGGCACCCAGGACACGTTGTTCGGTGTGGACCAAGCCGATGCGACGGCCCGTCAGATCGCGGCCGCCGGTGGCAACGTCACCGTGCGGTGGTTCGATGGCGGACACGACGCAGGAGGCACGAACGCGGCGAGCGATCGAGCCATCGCCGACTTCTTCGACAACACACTTCGAAACTCGCCGTCGGGCAGCGGGGCCGAGCCCTTCGTCTACTCCACGCAGAGTGCGATCGATGAGCGCCGAAGCGACCGCAATCGACGGATGACTGCTCCCGACTATCCCGGGCTGGCCTCCGACTCGGACTCGACTCGGACCCGATCGGTGGACTTCACCGCTACCGCCGAGAATCAGTCGATCATCCGCCCGCCCGGCGCGTCACCGTCGGCCATATCGTCGATACCCGGCCTGGGATCGGTGCTCGGGGCGTTGGGATCGACCGGAGCGGGCGCAGCTCTGACCTCTGATCTGCCGGGTCAATCTGCGACCTTCAGCAGCGAGCCTCTCGACTCGTCCGTGACGATCACCGGCGCGCCACGGGTGAATCTGCGGGTGGCCTCGCTCGCTGCGCCGGGTCAGTCGGTGCTGTTCGCGAAGCTCTACGATGTCGCGCCGAACGGCACCAGAACGCTCCCCGGCGGCGGCGTCTCGGCGATCCGCCTCCCCGACACGCAGGGCATCGACCCCGTCGATGTCACCGTCGTTCTCCCCGGCATCAGCTACACCGTCCAGCAGGGCCATCGCCTCGAGCTCAGCATCTCCACCACCGACCAGGCCTACGCCGTACCGCTCGAGCCGGCGCAGTTCAGTGTGGCCATGACCGACAACGTCATTGCGCTGCCGACCGTCGCTGCCGTGGCAAGCGCGAACAGCACGGTTCCGATCACACCGCTGATCGGCATCGGAGTCGTCCTCCTCCTCGTGGGGTGTGTCATCGTCGCCGGAGTCGTACGCACCAGACGCCGGACGGTGGCAGAGGTCGACGAGGATCTCGTCGACACACCCTTGGTGATCACGGACCTGTCCAAGACGTACTCCAACGGCTTCCGAGCCGTCGACGGTGTCAGTTTCGAGGTGAAGCAGGGCCAGGTTCTGGGGTTGCTCGGTCCGAACGGCGCAGGAAAGACCACCACGCTGCGGATGCTCATGGGACTCATCGCACCCACCGGTGGCGACATCCGCGTCTTCGGCCACAAGGTGACCCCGGGTGCACCGGTGCTGTCCAGGCTCGGCTCCTTCGTCGAGGGGTCCGGCTTTCTCCCGCACCTGACCGGGACGCAGAATCTACGGCTGTACTGGGAGGCGACCGGGCGTCCGATCGAGGACGCCCACTTGGACGAAGCACTCGAGATCGCCGATCTCGGGACCGCGATCGAACGCAAAGTCAAGTCCTACAGCCAGGGAATGCGGCAACGCCTCGCGATCGCCCAGGCGATGCTGGGGTTGCCGGACCTGATGGTCCTCGACGAACCGACCAACGGACTCGACCCGCCGCAGATCAGGACGATGCGCGACGTCCTGATCAACTACGCGAAAACGGGCCGTACGGTGCTGGTCTCGAGTCATCTGCTCGCCGAGGTGGAGCAGACCTGCACCCACGTCGTGGTCATGAATCGCGGTTCGGTGATCAGTTCGGGCACTGTCCGAGAACTGACCGCAGCGGGCGGGCAGACCGAAATCAGAGTCGACGACGCCACCCGCACACGATCTGTACTCGAGGCCGCAGGCCACGACGGCGCTGTGATCGTCGACGACGGAACCGTGACTGTCGACCTGACCGACGCGGACTCCGCCGCCGTCATCACCGAACTCGTGACCGCAGGCGTCTCGGTGCGTGGCTTCTCGCAATCGACGCGCCTCGAGGATGT
Source organism: Rhodococcus sp. MALMAid1271 (assembly GCF_049195265.1). Classification (NCBI taxonomy): domain Bacteria; kingdom Bacillati; phylum Actinomycetota; class Actinomycetes; order Mycobacteriales; family Nocardiaceae; genus Rhodococcus; species Rhodococcus sp. MALMAid1271. Next base: position 35,832 of record NZ_JBMIRQ010000107.1, read on the forward strand.
CTTTCTCGACCTCGTCCACCGGGACAATCCAGGATCCGACACCAGCAAGGATCAGCAATGAGCATCACGCACACGGACGGCCGCGCCAGCGGCTATACCGGCGGACAAACACTGCCGTTCCGAACCGAGCTGCGCAGGCAGCTCGGCCGACGCCGCACTCAGTTGGCGATCGGTTTTCTGGCCCTGCTCCCGGTGATCCTGGCCATCGCCTTCACCGTCGGCAGCTCGAGTGCCGACTCCGACGCCGGCGGGTTGATCGAACTCGGCACCAGGGGCGGCATGAACTTCACGGTGTTCGCACTGTTCATGTCGGTGGGTTTTCTGCTGATCGTCGTGGTGGCGCTGTTCTTCGGCGATTCGGTTGCCAGCGAGGCGTCCTGGTCGAGTCTGCGATACCTGCTGGCGATTCCGGTACCCCGCAGCCGGCTGCTGATGCAGAAGGCGCTGGTGTCGGCCACCTTGTCCGGTGCAGCACTTGCGGTGCTCGTCGGCGTATCCCTGGCGATCGGCACCGTGTTGTACGGTGCCGAATCGCTGATCACCCCGTTGGGTGAAGGACTTCCGTACGGCACCTCGCTGCTCCGACTGCTCATCGCGGCCGCATACATCGCTATCAATCTGCTGTGGGTCGCCGGACTGGCCATGCTGCTCTCGGTGCTCACCGATGCCCCGCTCGGGGCTGTCGGCGGGGCGGTGATGACGTCGATTCTCATGCAGATCCTCGATCAGATCACGGCACTCGGGTCGCTTCGAAACTATCTGCCCGGGCACTACGCGAATTCGTGGATCGATGCCTTCGGAACGAGTATCGACTGGAACGACATGGTGGTCGGCTCGTTCTCGGCCGTGACCTACGCGGCAGTGTTCGGGCTGATCGCCTGGCGGCGTTTCGCCACCAAAGACATCACCAGCTGACCCGACCTACTTCTTGGCGATTGCGGGTCCGAAGACGCCCGCTGGAAAGACGCCGTGGCCGACCAGCGCATCGCGCCACGGCGTCGCGAGCGAGACCAGCCGTGCGGCCCCGTCCTCGCCGAGCGCCGCCCAGGGTGCCGTAGCCAGATCGTTGGTGATGTCCTCGACCAGCTTGCGGAGATCTCTGCCGTCCTCGGACAGCGAGCCGTCGGCCGAGAGAAGTTCTCGATCGGACAGCGAGGACACAGCCGAATCCCACTGCTCCGTCGACCACCCGCGACGCGTGCGCGCGAACTCTTTCTCGAATCCGTATCCCGTGGCGGTATGGGTGATCAGCGCGTCGAGACCGTTCAAGCCCGCGGTCTGCAGCGCGGCGATATGCCCGTCACCGCGGTACTCGCGGATAAGCGTCAAGGCGTGCCACAGAACCAGATGCGGCGCAGTCGGCCAGTCCAACTCGGCATATGCGGCGTACAGGGGCCGACCGTCGTCACCGGGGATTCCCCGGGCGGCGATCGACGCGAGGTCTGCGGCCTCGGCCATGTCCGCAGACGTCACCACCTCGGGGCCGAGTAGTCGAGTGAAGGCGGCATCGAGAGTCTCGTACCGGATCGACATGATCGCCTCGGGCGAGGCGATGTCCCAGGCCGCCGGGATCAACGGTGCGATCAGTTCACGGTTGAAGTTGTAGAACGTAGCAGTCACCACACCGGCACCCACCCGCCCCAGAGGCGCTGCGCGGCCCGCGAAATAGCAGGCTCGCGGCGGTAATCCAGCGGCAACGAGGGCCTCCTGCGTTTCGGGCAGGAAGTACGTGGTCGAGTGGATGAGTTCGAGTGCACGCGAGGTGCGCCCTGCGGTTGTTGCGTCCATCTCCGAACCGTATCGAACTCTGCCGCCGGTCTACTTCAGGCCGGCTGCATCCATGCCGCGGAGTTCCTTCTTGAGGTCCTGGATTTCGTCCCGGAGACGACCTGCGAGCTCGAACTTCAACTCGCGTGCGGCGTTCATCATCTGGTCGGTCATGTTCTTGATCAGATCTGCCAGTTCTGCTCTCGGCATGGACGAGACGTCCTGCCCCTCGTAGACACCCGAGCTCACCGACCGGCCTGCCTCGCCCTGCGCCCGGCGTCCCCGGCTCGCATTTCGACCGGATCCACCGACCTCGACGACGGAGTCGGTGTCGTCTGCTTCCTCGTACACCTGGTCGAGGATGTCGGCGATCTTCTTGCGCAACGGCTGCGGATCGACACCCCTTTCCTTGTTGTACGCAATCTGCTTTTCGCGACGCCTTTCGGTCTCCTCTATCGCGTAGGTCATCGAGTCGGTCATCTTGTCTGCGTACATGTGTACTTCGCCGGAGACGTTTCGCGCCGCGCGACCGATGGTCTGGATCAAACTGGTGCCGCTGCGCAGGAACCCCTCCTTGTCGGCGTCGAGGATTGCCACCAACGAAACCTCGGGGAGGTCGAGTCCCTCACGAAGAAGGTTGATGCCCACCAACACGTCGTACTCGCCCAATCGAAGTTGGCGGAGCAGCTCGACTCGCCGAAGGGTGTCGATATCGGAGTGCAGGTAGCGGACGCGAATACCCAGCTCGAGCAGGTAGTCGGTCAGATCTTCCGCCATCTTCTTGGTCAGTGTGGTCACCAGTACGCGCTCGTCTTTGTCCGCGCGCTCACGGATCTGATGGACGAGATCGTCGATCTGCCCCTTGGTCGGCTTGATGACGACCTTGGGGTCGACGAGCCCGGTCGGACGAATGACCTGTTCGACGAACTCTCCCCCGGTCTGCCCCAGCTCGTACTTGCCCGGGGTCGCGGAGAGGTAGACCGTCTGGCCGATTCGCTGGGTGAACTCCTCCCACGTCAACGGACGGTTGTCGGTAGCGGACGGCAGACGGAAACCGAAGTCGACGAGGTTGCGCTTGCGCGACATGTCACCCTCGTACATCGCACCGATCTGCGGGACGGTGACGTGCGACTCGTCGATGACGAGCAGAAAGTCCTCCGGAAAGTAGTCGATCAATGTAGCCGGTGCGGTCCCCGCACCGCGACCGTCGATATGCCTGGAATAGTTCTCGATTCCCGAGCAGAACCCGACCTGCTTGATCATCTCCAGGTCGTACTGGGTCCGCATCCGTAACCGCTGCGCCTCGAGTAGCTTGCCCTTGCTCTCCAGCTCGGCCAGACGGTCCTCGAGTTCGGCTTCGATGTCCTTGACCGCGCGTTCCATGCGTTCGGGCCCGGCGACGTAGTGCGTGGCAGGAAAAATGCGAACCGAATCGACCTGCCGGACGATGTCTCCGGTCAAGGGATGCAGGTAGTAGAGCGCTTCGATCTCGTCGCCGAAGAACTCGATGCGGATCGCCAACTCCTCGTACGAGGGAATGATCTCGACGGTATCGCCGCGGACCCGGAACGACCCGCGGGTGAAGGCCATGTCGTTGCGGGTGTACTGCACGTCGACCAGAAGGCGAAGCAGTGCATCGCGCTGAACCTCGACGTTGACCTCGAGCTCGATCGATCTGTCGACATACGACTGCGGAGTACCGAGACCGTAGATGCAGGACACCGAGGCCACCACGACGACGTCGCGTCGCGAGAGCAACGATGCCGTAGCGGAATGCCGCAGACGCTCGACATCGTCGTTGATGGACGAGTCCTTCTCGATGTAGGTATCGGTTTGCGCGATGTACGCCTCGGGCTGGTAGTAGTCGTAGTAGGACACGAAATACTCGACCGCATTGTTGGGCAACATGTCGCGAAGCTCGTTTGCCAACTGCGCGGCCAATGTCTTGTTCGGAGCCATCACCAGCGTCGGACGCTGCAATTTCTCGATCAGCCACGCCGTCGTAGCGGATTTACCGGTACCCGTGGCACCGAGCAGCACGACGTCCTTCTCATCCGCCTGGATTCGCCGTTCCAACTCGGCGATGGCGGTGGGCTGATCCCCGGCCGGCACATGATCGCTGACGACCTCGAAGGCCGGCCCGGTGCGCTCGATCGCGCCCACCGGGCGGTGTTCGGAGTGTGCGACAACGGGATGTTCGGATGCAAACGCCATTTCACAAGCGTAGACGCGCCCACCGACAAGTTCAGAGGGCCGACCCACCGCGTCGGTTCACGGTAGTTTCTACAGGCATGGTCGCTCACAGGTCCGCAGGTGCGCACACCGTCGTTCACCCTCCCAAACACGAGACCTTCGACCTCGTTGCCAAGACCAACATCGACCCCAAAGGGTTCGTGCGCGTCGTCGACGAGTACCGCGTCGAACCGTGGGGGCTGTACATGGCCCGCCCCTCCGACCACGCCCACTTCGACTATCTGGAGTCCTGGTTGCTGCCGACGCTCGGGCTCCGAGCCTCGGTGTTCCACTACCTTCCCGCGCACGCCCGCGATCAGGACTACTACGTCGACATCGGCGAGTACACGGCAGGCACCACTCAGTGGTCGTCGATAGACCACTACCTCGACCTCAGCGTCCGTACCGGCCGAGACTACGACCTACTCGACGTCGACGAATTGTTCGACGCGCGGGTCGCACAGCACCTGGACACCGCGACGGCCGAGCGCGCGTTGACCCGATCGATCACGGCCATCGAGGGATTGACACGGCACGACTACGATCTCGACGCGTGGTTGGCTTCGGTCGGGATGCCGACCGAGTGGCGGGGCAAACCGTCCTGATTCTTCCGTCACCGGAACACCCGGTCGATGAACCGAAACGCCCCCAGTTCGTGATCGGCCCGGAAGTGCTCGTGATCCTCGCGTACTCGCTGCGCTGCATCGTCGGCAAAGGAAATGATGTCGTCGACGAACAACTCGCGCGGACCGATGGAGGCGAGAATCTCGGGCTCGATGTCGTGGTCGACCAAACCCGCCTCGTCGGACAATGCGTGGGCCTGGGCGAGCGAGCGGCCACAGATCCTGGCGTACTTCTTCCATTGTTTGCCGGACAGGTCGTCCAGATCGATGTCGTCACGGAACGGAGCGCGCTCGCGAACCATGAACGCAACGCCGTCGACCTCGGCCGCACCGTAGAAGCGGTCGCCGCCGACGAGTAGTACCGCCTGCGCATGGGAGATGCGGCCGGCATCACCGTCGACCACGTAGTCGCACGGTGGCGTCAGACCGTCCAGAGCAGAACGGCGGGCATGCTTGAACTCGATGATGATGTCGTCTGTCCCGTCCTGACGCGGGCCTTCCACTTTCAAGTAGTAGCGAGGCAGGCCCAGTGAAGCGGTGCCCTGCCCGAGCCGTTTACAGACATCCTTGACCCGAAGTTCGCCGGCGCGATCCGGTATTTCGACGCCGTTGTCCTCGACGAAACGCTCGAGTGCCCGCTGAAACTCGGGCAACCGGTGGGTGATCGGTACGTGCTCGTCGTCGGCCTTGAAACCCCAGCTGTACTCGTCGTGATATTTCCTGGACAACCAGTGCGATCGATCCTCCAGCGAGTCCTCGATCAGCTTTCTGATCAGTGTGGGCGCGTTGTCCTGGCGCATCTGCTGGTATTGCTCGCTGGAGTCTGCGGCGAGTTGCTCCATGGCGTCGATGTAGCCACTCACGAAGCAGGCAGCGATCCTCCGCTGCTTCTTGCGACCCTTTCCGCCCTCGGCCCCCGCCCCGATCATGAACGCCGTCGCCCCACGCTTGAGGTCCCAGGTGAACGGTGCGTAGAACGATTCATCGAAATCATTGGGGCCGAAGATCGGTACGTTGTCCACGCTCGGCATCACTCCGAAGTTCTCCGGGTGGACATCGCCGAGAGTCAGGACCGTCGGCATCCACGCGTCCTCGCCCGCGATATCGCGGTAGAACAGCAGGCACGTTCCGCGGAAGAACGAAAAGACGCTCTTGTGTAGCTTGTCGAACTTGGCGACGGCCCCTTCGTCCTTGTTGGCAATCCGCTTCTCATGATCCTCGCGAATGGTCTGACGCACATGCCTGCGCCGTTCGTGACCAGTGAGGTGACGCGGAAGAAACACCATCTGGCCCCGGGCTCTGGCCTGAGCGAGATCGCGGAAAGCCTCGAACCGAGACGCCGTTGTGCCGCCGCCCAACCCGTCTCCCGCATCGGAGGGCTGGGAATCTGCGGGCGACTTCTTCGTATCTGGGCGCGGCTTCTTCGTGTCTGCGGTGGACTTCTTCGCGGTCATGGCTGTGCGCATACCCCGGGGAGCGGCTACTTCAATCGCCGCCGAGCCAGAGGCCGAGCCGTCATGCCGACCATTCGGTGTCCGCCGCCCATTGCCATGCTCGACGGTATGCCACGTCGAACCATGGGGCCTTCGCGTCCTCGTAGGCCACGATGGCCGCTGAATAGTCCGCGATTCCGGCAGCCGCCTCGGAGGCACGTCGCTTGATTGCCTCGTACTCAGTGGCTGCTCCCGCCTCGGCACGGAGCCAGTCACGAAACAGCAGAGCGAACTTCTGATTCGGCCAACCGTCCACTCGAAGATGAACGTTCACGGGTCGACCGGGATCGGCGCTGCCGTGAAAACGTTTGCCCCACACCGCTGGATCGGCTTCACCACCGATGCCGTATGCGGGTTTCGGATCGTCGTAGTTGCTGGCCTCGACACCGGGAAATCCTGCCGAGCGCAACTGGTCGCCTACCGCATCGGCATCCTCCAGTGCGCGGACCGTGACCTGAATATCGATGACGTTCTTGGCATCGAGCCCGGGCACAGCAGTGGAGCCGACGTGGTCGATCCGCACGGCCTTGTCGCCGCAGGCGAGGGCAAGGCGACCGATGATTCGGCGGGCCTGCGATTCCCATGCCGGGTCGGCGGTCACCAGTTCCGGATGTATCCGGGCAACGACGCCCTCTCTGATGTTGCGCTCGAACGGAATCAAGCGTTCGTTCCACAGCGCACGTACCTGCTCGTCGATACTGCCCGGAGCTCCGGTGTTGTCGATCCACACGTCCGCTGCCGCTCGACGCGCGTCGTCGGTGGCCTGGGCTGCGATTCGGGCTCGTGCGTCCGCCTCCACCATGTTTCGTTGACCGGTGAGTCTGCGTACCCGTTCTTCGGCGTCGACCCAGACGATGACCACCAGCTGGAAGAACGGGCCCATCGATCCTTCGACCAAGAGCGGAACGTCCTGCACCACTATGGCATCCGCGGCCGCACCGTCGATGATCTCGGTCGTACGTGCGCCGACCAAGGGGTGCACGATCGCGTTGAGTTTCCGACGCGATTGTTCGTCGCCGAAGACTTTGGCCGCCAGGGCCGGCCGGTCGAGGGTGCCGTCGGGTTCGAGTATGTCGGGGCCGAACGTGTCCGTCAGTTGTTGCAGCCCAGGCGTTCCCGGCTCCACGACTTCGCGGGCGAGAACATCGGAATCGACGAGAACGGCCCCCTGTTCGGTCAGCACTTTCGCGACAGTCGATTTTCCGGCGCCTATTCCACCTGTCAGTCCCAGTCTCAGCATGCACCCAGTCTGTCACTCGAACACGCCGAAGCACACCAGCCTCAAATGCACCGTTTTCGGAGGTGTGTCGGTTATCTTCGACGAGCGCGACCACGATGTGCCGACCCACTGCTATCGAAAAGGACACCCATGCGAAGCAATCAGATCCAACCGGGTCGGCACCGCCTTGGCATGGATGCAGGCGTTCATTGCGTTCTCATTCCGGAAGTTGCCTCGGCGTTGGCCGACCACCGGCGTAACTGGTTCACCAATCTTCTGACTCCCGCTCGCCACAGCTTCGCCACCATGCGCAAGCGCACAGCGAGCGTCGGCCAGTGGAGTCCAGCCACCGCCGCGTAGTTCGCACTCCCCCTCACACCATGGGCCCGGTTCACTCGAACCGGGTCCATCGTCGTTTCGCCGGCTCCTGTACCGGGACGTTCCGCCGGACCAGGTGTTCGAACGAGAAAGCCCCGGTTCTCGTGACGAGAACCGGGGCTGCAGTCACACCCTCACGGGCGGACGACATCTATCAGGCGTTGCCCGACAGCTTCTCACGAAGTGCAGCGAGCTGCGCATCGCTGGCCAGCGATCCACCGGTCGACGCGGGAGCCGACGCTGCGGGAGCATCGCCTTCTGCATCAGCGGGAGCCTGGCCCGACTCGGAGGAGTAGTTGGCGTTGGCAGCTTCGGCAGCTTCGTCCTTGGCCGTCTTCTCCATCTGAGCGGTGTGCATCTTGTGGCGACGCTCCGCCTCGGCGTAGCGACCTTCCCACTCTTCACGCTGCTTCTCGTAGCCTTCGAGCCATTCGTTGGTCTCGGAGTCGAAGCCCTCGGGGAAGATGTAGTTGCCACCCTCGTCGTAGGAATCGGCCATGCCGTACTTGGACGGATCGAACTCTTCCGCGTAGTCCTCGTTGGCCTGCTTGAGGCTCAACGAAATACGACGACGCTCGAGATCGATGTCGATGACCTTGACGAGTGCGTCGTCGCCGACACCCACGACCTGGTCCGGAACCTCCACATGGCGCTCGGCCAGCTCGGAGATGTGCACGAGGCCCTCGATGCCCTCTTCGACGCGCACGAATGCACCGAAGGGAACGAGCTTGGTGACCTTGCCGGGCACGATCTGGCCGATCGCGTGGGTGCGAGCGAACTGGCGCCACGGATCTTCCTGAGTTGCCTTGAGCGAGAGCGAAACACGCTCGCGGTCCAGATCGACGTCGAGCACCTCGACGGTGACCTCGGTGCCGACCTCGACAACCTCGGACGGGTGATCGATGTGCTTCCAGGACAGCTCGGAGACGTGCACGAGGCCGTCGACGCCACCCAGGTCCACGAAGGCACCGAAGTTGACGATGGAGGACACGACGCCCTTACGGACCTGGCCCTTCTGCAGCTGGTGCAGGAACTCGCTGCGAACCTCGGACTGAGTCTGCTCGAGCCATGCGCGACGCGACAGGACCACGTTGTTGCGGTTCTTGTCGAGCTCGATGATCTTGGCCTCGATCTCCTTGCCGACGTACGGCTGGAGGTCGCGGACACGACGCATCTCGACGAGCGAGGCGGGAAGGAAGCCACGGAGACCGATGTCGAGGATGAGTCCACCCTTGACGACCTCGATGACGGTGCCCTTGACGGCCTCGTCCTTCTCCTTGAGCTCTTCGATGGTGCCCCAGGCGCGCTCGTACTGAGCTCGCTTCTTGGACAGGATCAGGCGGCCTTCCTTGTCCTCCTTGGTGAGGACGAGAGCTTCGACCTCATCGCCCACGGAGACGACCTCGTTGGGGTCGACGTCGTGCTTGATGGAGAGCTCACGGGAAGGGATGACGCCTTCGGTCTTGTAACCGATGTCGAGCAGAACCTCGTCACGATCGACCTTGACGATGGTGCCCTCGACGATGTCACCATCGTTGAAGTACTTGATCGTGGCGTCGATGGCGGCGAGAAAATCCTCTGCGGAGCCGATATCGTTGACGGCTACCTGCGGTGAGGTTGTGGTTGAGGGCATGTGTTGAGTTGCTCCGGACGGGTTGGGTATCGGTTGATGGATGTTCGGTCGGACCTGTAGAACATGTGCAGCACGAGCATTGTCGGCAACGTCGCTGCCGATTCCGCAGCACCGACGCCGGGGTGAACCCGACCTGGGCGCAGCATGAACACACTCGCGTTGAACAGGGTACGCGATGCCGCAGTACCAGCACAAACCTGGTTAGAGTCGACGCGTGAACGATCCTTCCGTCCCGACGTCCACCCCCGGCCGCGGCAGACTCGATTCGGCTACGAGCGACCGCGCCAGTCGGCTCTGGTGGGACTTCGACGCCGACAACTACCACCGTACGCACGGTGCGTTTCTGGGTGCATCGACCGCGTCCGGGGAGTTCGTCTGGTGCCCGGAGGGATTGCACGAGGGCGACGTGCACCTGTTGGGTGAGGTTGCCGACAAGGATGTTCTCGAAGTCGGCTGCGGCAGCGCTCCGTGTGCCCGTTGGCTCGCCACTCAGGGAGCACGAGCGATCGGCCTGGACATCTCGATGGGCATGTTGCAGCGCGGGCTCGACGCCATGCATGCCGGAGGGTCGACGGTTCCACTCGTCCAGGCCAGTGCCGAGTCGTTGCCGTTCGGCAATGAGCGGTTCGACATCGTGTGCTCGGCCTTCGGTGCCGTTCCGTTCGTCGCGGACTCGGCCAACGTGATGCGCGAAGTGGCACGTGTGCTGCGACCGGGTGGAATCTGGGTCTTCGCCGTCAACCATCCGATGCGCTGGGTATTTCCCGACGATCCCGGGGTCGGCGGGCTCACCGCCACGATTCCGTACTTCGACCGAACTCCGTACGTCGAATACGACGCGGACGGCATCCCGAACTACGTCGAACATCACCGCACCATCGGTGACCGGGTGCGCGAACTGGTCGCCGCGGGCCTCGAGGTGCGCGACATCGTCGAGCCGGACTGGCCGGAATGGCTCGACCGCGAGTGGGGGCAATGGAGCCCGCTTCGTGGACAACTCTTTCCCGGCACCGCGATCTTCTGCAGTCGCAAATCGCCCTGAGCCTGTGGTCGATCAGCGCCGATGCACGCGGGCCTCGACGGTCTCGGTGAACGCGCTGGTCGATGCCTGCCCACCCAGGTCGGCCGTCGCGACGCCGGATTCGACCGTGGCGTCAACGGCATGTCTGATCCTGCCGGCTGCCGCTGCCAGCCGTTCGTCCCGATGCCGTGGGGCGAGCCATTCGAGCAGCATCGCAGCCGAGAGAAACAGCGCGGTGGGGTTGGCACGGTTTTTGCCCGCGATATCCGGTGCCGAGCCGTGCGAGGCCTGGGCCATGGCCTTCGATTCCGAGGAATTGATCGACGGTGCCGTGCCCAACGACCCGGACAGCTCGCCCGTCAGATCGGAAAGTATGTCGCCGAACATGTTCTCGGCCACGATCACGTCGTAGTCCTGTCCCCGCCGGACCAGATGTGCTGCGAGTGCGTCCACATGCTCCTCGGTGATCTCGACCTGCGGGAATTGCTCCCCCACCGCTCGGCACGCATCGCGGAACAGACCCGTGGTCATGGACAGCACGTTGGTCTTGTGCACGATCGTCAACTTTCTTCGGCGTCGGTCGGCCAGCGTGAACGCCTCGTGAGCAATGCGCTCGCATGCTCGGCGAGTGAACACCGCCACTGCCAGCGCCACATCGGGGGTCGGCATGAACTCGCCACTGCCGAGGCTCATGTTGCGGTCGGCGTAGAAACCCTCGGTGTTCTCCCGCACCACCACCAGGTCCATCTGCGGCGACAGCGCCAGCACGCCCGTGAGCGCCTTCGCCGGTCGAATATTGGCGAACAAATCGAAGTCCTTGCGGATCCGTCCGCCGGGCGTCAGTTGCGAGCGGAACGGCTCGGGATACGACGCGCTGTCGTGTGGTCCCAGAATCCAGCATTCGAGTTCGGCCACAGCAGCGAGCGTGCTCTCGGGGATCGGCGTTCCGTGTTGGTCCATCGCGCTCAGACCCAGCGGAAGGTGCACCCACTCGACAGCCGGTCCACCGACGGACGCCAGTGCAGCGTCGACAACTCTGATCGTCGCCGGCACGATCTCGTGGCCGATGCCGTCGCCGGTCAGCGCCCCGATCCGTAGCGTCGATGCGTTCCGGTCGTCCTTCTGCGCAATCATGGCCTCCATGGTGCAGTCTGCAGAACTTCTTCTCGACTCCGGCCTGGACTCCGCGGTTCGCCGTGAGTGGGCGACGCTGTCCGACGCCGATCTTCCGAGCCAGAACCGTCATCGGGGTGAGTCCAATCGCCCGCACATCACCGTCGCGGTGGCGTCCTCGATGCCCGAGGACGTGAACGACGGTGCGGCCGTGCGCTTCGACCCGTTCGATGTGCGTCTCGGGGGTCTCGTCGTGTTCGGTGGTCGCACGATCACCCTCGCGCGCTTGGTCGTCCCGACGTGCGAGTTACTCGACCTGCACGCACGGATGCTCGAGGCCGTCGGGGAACATTCGCTCGATCATCTCGGTCTCGGTCGATGGACACCGCACGTGACGCTGGCCCGTCGATTGACACCCGAGGAAGCGGGCAACGCTGTGCGCTTGCTGTCCGGGACCACCGAGGATCTCGTCGGATCTGCGTTGACACTGCGCCGTTGGGACGGAGAAGCCAAGCGGGAGTGGCGAATCGGCTGAACAGCGGGTCAGAATCGAAAATCGCCGAACTGGGTCGTCTCCGCGTGGGTGTCGGGGGTGAAGCCGGCGAGTACGAGAACATCGAGGGCCAGAAACAGCAGCACAACTACCAGTACGAATGTCATGTCATCAGCGTCCTACCTGCGCCGATCGACCGCGAGTGGCAGTAACGTCACGTGTCCGCGAATTTCTGCCATACTCGTGTGCATGCTGAAACGAGTGGTCGTCGCACTGATGCCGTTGACCGAGCAGTTCGAACTCGGCGTCGCGTGCGAGGTGTTCGGGTTCGACCGCTCGGACGAGGGTCTGCCCACCTACGACTTCTCCCTGATAGCGGCCGTCCCCCAACCGATCCGCACACGCGTGGGCTACACCATCGACGTACCCCACGATCTTGACCGACTCGACACCGCCGATCTGATCATCATCCCGGCCGGTGGCACCGAAGCGGCGATCGACGGCAGCTACGTGTGCGGTACCGACTACGACGCCTCCGTCGAGCCACTGTTGGCCAAACTTCGCGCGGCGGTGGACCGCGGCGCGCTGGTCGCCAGCCTGTGCAACGGCGCCTTCGTCCTCGGCAAAGCCGGTTTGCTCGACGGCCGTCCGTGCACGACGCATTGGCGTCACTCGGCCTCGCTGGCTGCGAAAATACCCTCTGGCACAAGTGGATCCGAACGTGCTGTACGTGGACGCGGGGAACGTTCTGACCAGTGCGGGTACGGCTGCGGGAATCGATCTGTGCCTACACATCGTGCGCAAGTATCAAGGCAGCATCGTGGCCAACGGGATCGCCCGCAGAATGGTCGTCCCGCCGCATCGCGACGGCGGCCAGGCCCAGTTCGTCACCAGTCCACTTCCCACCACGCGCACGGAGACCTTGGCACCGCTCCTGGACTGGATGACCGAGAACCTCGATTCCGAGCTGACGATCGGCCGTTTGGCGGCTCGGGTGAACATGTCAGCGCGTACGTTCGCCCGAAAGTTCGTGGCCGAGACAGGCACCACGCCCGCGCGATGGCTCAACGATCAGCGGGTCCTCGCGGCTCAGCAGTTGCTCGAGAACTCCGATCTGTCGATGGATTCGATCGCCGAGGTGGTCGGCTTCGGAAACGCCGCTGCTCTGCGGCAGCATTTCGTGAGATTGCGATGCACCACTCCGAACTCGTACCGTCGGACGTTCCGGGCGGCACCCCAGCCTGTCTGACGGGCGGGGATGATTTGGGCCGACAGCTGCGTTGACACCGTCCAGAAGCGCAATCAACGAAAGGAAGCGCATGGCCACTCAGACCTTGACTCAGCAGAACTTCGACGACATCGTCACCAACAACGACGTGGTGTTGGTCGATTTCTGGGCCTCCTGGTGCGGCCCGTGCCGTCAGTTCGCTCCGACCTTCGAGAAGTCGTCCGACGCGCATCCCGACGTCGTACACGCCAAGGTCGACACCGAGGCCGAGCAGGGACTCGCGGCCGCAGCTCAGATCCAGTCGATCCCGACGATCATGGCCTTCCGCGAGGGCATCCTCGTCTACGCGCAGCCGGGCGCTCTTCCCGCCCCGGCCCTGGAAGACCTCGTCGGTCAGATCAAGGCACTCGACATGGACGTCGTACGCCAGCAGATCGCCGAACAGACTTCCGAAGCCGAGTGACGATTCGCCGATGAAACCGGTGCGCGCCGCGTGGTGCGCACCGGTTTCGGCCGGCGTAGGGCGTCAATGCGCTGCGGCATCCCAGCTACGACCGGTGCCTACGGAGACTTCCAACGGCACCGACAATTCGATCGCCGACGACATCTTCTCGCGCACCAGGGCCTCGACTTCCTCGCGCTCCGACTCGACGACCTCGAGTACCAATTCGTCGTGCACCTGCAGCAACATTCGCGACTTCAATGTCGACTCCGCCAACGACCTCTGCACGTCGATCATCGCCACCTTGATGATGTCCGCGGCGGTTCCCTGAATCGGGGCATTGAGCGCTGCTCGCTCAGCGACCTCGCGGCGCTGCCGGTTGTCGCTGTTGAGATCCGGTAGGTAGCGACGCCTGCCGTACAGCGTCGAGGTGTACCCCACCTTGCGCGCTTCTTCCACTGCATTGCGCAGGTAGTCACGGACCCCACCGAACCGGGCGAAGTATGCCTCCATCTGTTGCTTGGCTTCGTCGGTGGAGATCTTGAGCTGCGCGGCGAGGCCGAACGCACTCAGTCCGTAGGCCAATCCGTACGACATGGCCTTGACCCGACGGCGCAGCTCGGGGGTGACCTCCTCGATCGGCACGCCGAAGGCGCGCGATCCGACGAAACTGTGCAGATCTTCACCGGTGTTGAACGCCTCGATCAGACCCTCGTCACCGGACACGTGCGCCATGATGCGCATCTCGATCTGGCTGTAGTCGGCGGTGAGCAGCATGTCGTAGCCCGCTCCGACGACGAACCCGTCGCGAATATGCCGGCCCGCCTCGTTGCGCACCGGGATGTTCTGCAGGTTCGGCTCGGTGGACGACAGTCGACCGGTAGCCGCAACGGTCTGATTGAACGTGGTGTGGATGCGACCGTCGTCGGCAACGGACTTGAGCAGACCGTCGACAGTCACCTTCATCCGCGTCGCGTCGCGATGATCGAGCAGAAACTTCAAGAACGGGTGCTCGGTCTTCTCGAACAAACCTTGCAGCGCATCGGCATCGGTGGTGTAGCCGGTCTTGGTCTTCTTCGTCTTGGGCATGTCGAGTTCCTCGAACAGCACCACCTGCAACTGCTTCGGCGACCCGAGGTTGATCTGCTTGTCGATCACACCGTATGCGGAGTTCGCGGCCTCCTCGACCTGTGCGGCGAACCCGGACTGCAAGGCGCGCAGGTGATCACCGTCGACGGCGATACCGGTTCCCTCGACCTCTGCCAACACCGTCAGCAAAGGCAACTCCATCTCGGACAGCAGCGTGGTCGACTCGATGGCGGCGAGCTCGGCGTCGAGTGCATCGGCCAGATCGATCACCGCCCGGGCCTTGAGAATCTCGCCCTCGGCGAACGCGGCGTCGGCAGTATCCTCGGCATCGAGCAGTGACATCTGGCCCTCGCCCGAATCCTCGACTCGGAGTTCGCGCTTGAGGTACCGCAGCGACAGATCGTCGAGATTGAACGATCGTTGACCGGGCCGAACGAGGTACGCGGCCAAGGCGGTGTCGGTGGTCAATCCGCCGAGAGTCCAGCCCCGACCACGCACGGCATGCAGAGCCCACTTCGCCTCGTGCAGTGCCTTGGGCTGCGCCGGATCCTCGAGCCACGCGGCGAGTGCTCGCTCGTCGGATTCGTCGAGGGCCGTCGTCGTGACGAATGCGCCCTCCCCGTCGGCCGCAGCGATCGCCACCGACGTCGCATCGCTCTCGAAAGGCCTGCGCGGCCCGAGAATGGACACTCCGCTACGTCGGCCGTCGGAGGCATGTTCGTCCAACCATGCGCCCAGTTCGCCCGGCGCGACGATCCCGCCCCGCACGTCGAAGCCCTCCTCCGCCTCGGGTTCGACCGAGGCGAGAGTCTCGAAGAGTCGATCGCGCAGGATCCGGAACTCGAGGTCGTCGAACAGGGCATGGATCTTTTCGCGATCCCAGGGCGCGAGTTCGAGCTGGTCCGGCGTGTACGGCAACGGAACGTCTCGCACCATTTCGGTGAGTTCACGATTGAGCACCACGCTCGACAGATTGGCGCGCAGGGCATCTCCCACTTTGCCCTTGACCTTGTCCACGTTGTCTACCAGCGCGGCGAGGGATCCGTATTCGATGATCCACTTGGTGGCCGTCTTCTCGCCGACGCCCGGGATGCCGGGAAGATTGTCGCTCGGGTCCCCGCGCAGGGCCGCGAAATCCGGGTACTGGGCCGGCGTCAAACCATATTTGCCGGTGACTTCGTCGGGGGTGAACCGGGTGAGATCCGAGACACCCTTGCGGGGGTAGAGCACCGTGACGTTGTCGGTGACCAACTGCAGAGCATCTCGGTCGCCGGTGACCACGAGAACGCGAAAGCCGAGCGCCTCGGCTTGTGTCACCAGAGTGGCGATGATGTCGTCCGCTTCGAACCCCGCCTCTGCCATCACCGGGATCCCCATGGCCCCGAGGACATCCTTGGTGATGTCGACCTGGCCGGCGAACTCGTCCGGGGTCTTGCTGCGGTTGGCCTTGTACTCGGGAAACCGCTCGGCACGAAAGGTCTGCCGCGAGACGTCGAAGGCTGCGGCGATGTGCGTCGGCTTCTCGTCCCTGAGCAAATTGATCAACATCGAGGTGAATCCGTAGACGGCATTGGTCGACTGACCACTTGTGGTCTTGAAGTTGTCCGCCGGCAGCGCAAAGAAGGCACGAAACGCCATCGAATGACCATCGATGAGCAGCAACGTGGGCCGTTGCTCGCCCACTTTCGCATCGGTCTCGGCGGCGGGCGCTGCACTGTTCTCGGTTACTGGGCTCACGGTTGACCAGTCTAGGTAGCGGGTCCGACAACGCGTAGCCGGATGCTCGTCGCGCCCGGTGATCACCGTCGCGCCACAACTTCGAGCCGCGAAACACAACCGATACTTTCCGGAAATCTCAGTCGCCGATTTTGCGTCGCTTCAACCGATAGAGTCCGACAATTGCAGGAAGCCCACATTTCAGTGGCTCAACGACAACCGTCCGGAGGACGTGCGTGGCTCCAAATGTTCGATGGACCAGAAAGGCGCAACCGCCAGGGGTGCGCGCAAGATCTGCCGTTCGGCTCCTCCAGCGAACACTCCTTCTCACCATCCTCGCTTCGATCGCTGCTCTGATGTTCGGAGCGCAGGCCATGGCTCAGGAACCCACCCCGAGCGCGGGTCCCGTGACCAGCACCGAACAGGCACCCCCTCCCGCCGACGCGGTCAGTGTGGCCGGATCGTTGAACAACGGCGGCGAGCGGTTGGTCGGCGTCGACGTCCAGGCACTGGATTCGAGCGGGTCCGAGGTCGCCCGCACCACCTCCGAGGCCGGGGGCCGGTGGACCCTCGAATTGTCTCCTGGCACATACACATTTCAGGTGGTCCAGGAAACCCTTCCCGATGGAGTGAGCGTGCAGGGTGAGGTGGAACGCGACGTGCAGGCGGGGCGATCCAACACCGTCATCTTCTCCTTCGGCGAAGCCAGGACCTCAGTGGACAACCCGTTCTACGAGCAGTTCATTCGGACGACGGTCGACGGCATTCGCTTCGGACTCGTGATCGCCATCTCGGCAATCGGCCTCAGCCTGATCTTCGGCACCACCGGCTTGACCAACTTCGCGCACGGCGAACTCGTCACTCTCGGTGCGGTGGCGGCCTGGATCTTCAACGTCACCATGGGCATTCAGCTGATTCCTGCCACCGTATTGGCGATCATCGTCGGCGTGGCGATCGGCTGGCTCAACAACACCCTGATCTGGAGACCGCTACGAAAACGTCGAACGGGTCTGATAGCCCAGCTGGTGGTGACCATCGGCCTCGCGATCGCGCTGCGCTACCTGATACTCATTTTCTTCTCGGACCGTTCCGAGCCGTACAACGACTACCAGGCGCAGACCCAGAACGAGTGGGGTCCGCTGGCGATCACCAATGTCAATCTCGCCTGCATCATCATCAGTGTCGTCGTGCTGATCGGTGTGGCATTGATGTTGCAGCGCACGAAGATCGGCAAGGCCATGCGCGCAGTGGCGGACAACCGTGATCTCGCGGCCTCGTCCGGAATCAACGTCGAGCGTGTGGTGACCTTCGTCTGGTGCCTGGGTGG
Organism: Rhodococcus sp. MALMAid1271; assembly: GCF_049195265.1. Classification (NCBI taxonomy): domain Bacteria; kingdom Bacillati; phylum Actinomycetota; class Actinomycetes; order Mycobacteriales; family Nocardiaceae; genus Rhodococcus; species Rhodococcus sp. MALMAid1271. Next base: position 53,606 of record NZ_JBMIRQ010000107.1, read on the forward strand.
CGGGCTCGCGGCCCTCGGAGGCGTGCTGTTCGGAATGTCCGAACTCGGCGGCCGCGTCCAGTGGGAAATGGGCTTCAAGCTGCTGCTGCTCATGTTCGCCGGCATCACGCTCGGCGGACTCGGAACGGCATACGGCGCGTTCCTCGGCTGCGTCATCGTCGGCCTACTCGTCCAGTGGTCCACCCTGATCATCAATCCCGATCTCAAATACATCGGAGGCCTGCTCGTCTTGATTCTCATCCTGGTCGTTCGTCCTCAGGGCATCCTCGGCTCGCGACAAAGGGTCGGGTGACCACGCAATGGATATCATCGGCGCACTTCAGATTTCCCTCGCGCAGTTGGTCGGACCGTCTGCGATCTTCTACGCCATGCTCGCCATCGGCCTGAACCTGCATTTCGGCTACGCCGGGTTGCTCAACTTCGGACAGATCGGATTCGCGCTGCTCGGCGGCTACGGCGTCGGCATCATGACGATCACCTACCAACAGCCGCTGTGGCTCGGTGTGCTGGTCGGTCTCGGTGCGGCAGGCCTTCTCGCCGTGGTTCTCGGAATCCCCACTCTTCGATTACGTGCGGACTATCTGGCGATCGTGACCATCGCTGCCTCGGAAATCCTGCGGTTGGTGTTTCGTTCCACGGCAACGGACTCGGTGACCAAGTCGACCAACGGGATCACCGGCTTCGCCGGCCCGTTCACCAGTATGAATCCATTCGAGGGGGGTAAGTCCTACAGCTTCCTCGGCGTGCGCTTCCTCGGCAACGACCTGTGGGCCATGCTCGTCGGCTGGACCATTGTGCTCCTGCTGTGCGGGGTCGTATACCTGCTGACCCACAGCCCATGGGGACGTGTTCTCAAGGCCGTCCGTGAAGACGAGGACGCGGCCCGCTCCCTGGGTAAGAACGTGTTCGTCTACAAATTGCAGGCGCTGGTTCTCGGCGGCGTCATCGGCGGCATGGGCGGTGTATTCAACGCACTGCAGACCCAATCCATCAACCCGGACTTCTACTCGACAGCGCAGACGTTCTTCGCCTTCGGTGCCCTCATTCTCGGTGGTGCCGCAACGGTGTTCGGCCCTGTGCTCGGCGCCATGCTGTTCTGGTTCCTGCTGTCCATTCCCGATGCGATCCTGCGCCAATTGATCTCCGGAGACGACCCGGTGCTCAGCCTCAGCGGCGCTCAGGTCGGTGCCACGCGGTTCGTACTCCTGGGAATCCTGATCGCCGTACTGATGGTGTTCAGACCCCAGGGCATTCTCGGCAACAAGCGAGAGGTTCAACTCAATGCCTGACCCGGACAACGATGCGGCCGTGAAGGCAGCACCGAGCAAGAAGGCCAGTACGCTCGAAGCCCGCGCAGCGCAGGCATTGTCGAGCGAGCAACGTGCGACTCTGTTCGCCGGCGTTGCAGGCGAACCCGGCTCGGCGAAACCCGACGCCACCCTGGTGGTCGACGGTGTCTCGCGCACCTTCGGAGGACTCAAAGCCGTCGATGTAGCACACCTGGAAATTCAGCGCGGTTGTATCACCGGCCTGATCGGCCCCAACGGTGCCGGTAAGACAACCCTGTTCAACCTGCTCACGGGGTTCGATCGACCCGACACCGGCACATGGTCGATGGATGGTCAAGAGCTGGGGAAGATGCACCCGCACCAGGTGGCACGCAAAGGCGTGGTGCGTACTTTCCAACTGACCAAGGCTCTGTCCAAACTCACTGTGCTGGACAATGTTCGACTCGGAGCGACGAACCAGCGCGGTGAACGCATGCTCAATACGTTCATGCCGTGGATGTGGAAGGCCCAGGAGCGAGACATCACGGCGCGTGCGTACGAGCTGCTCGCTCGTTTCAAGCTCGACGCCAAGGCAGATGATCTGGCGGGGTCGCTGTCCGGCGGTCAGCGCAAGCTGCTGGAGATGGCGCGGGCGCTGATGACCGATCCGTCGGTCGTGATGCTCGACGAGCCGATGGCCGGAGTGAATCCCGCTCTGACACAGTCACTTCTCGGACACATCAAGTCGCTCCGCGACGACGGCATGACGGTCGTGTTCGTCGAGCACGACATGGACGTGATACGCGACATCAGCGACTGGGTGGTGGTGATGGCGCAGGGCAGCATCATCGCCGAGTCCACACCGGAGGAACTGTCCAACAACGGTGCCGTCGTCGACGCCTATCTCGGCAGCCATCACGATCAAGCTCTCGAATTCGATGCCGACGGAAACCCGGTCGGTGCCACAGCCGAATTGGCGGAGACCCTGAAGAAGGCCGAAGTCGAGGAGCTCGAAGCGGGGGGCACTCTCTCGGAACCGGAGTTCACCAGCCCGGTGAATTCCGATGTCGCCGAGGGTGGCTCACACCGAGCCAAGGAGGACAACTGATGAGCGAACAGACACTGACACCCGCGGAATTCGCCGCGACACCCGCCGAGCACGCACGCCTGGCCGAGGGTGCCCTGCTACGCGCCGACGGCTTGGTCGCCGGGTACATTCCCGGCGTCAACATCCTGAGCGAATGCAACTTCTTCCTCGAAGACGGTGAGATCGTCGGCATCATCGGCCCCAACGGAGCCGGCAAGTCCACACTGCTCAAAACTCTATTCGGGCTGGTCGCGGTCCGTGAGGGCAGCGTGAGTCTACGTGGCGACAACATCACGTCCGCCGAGGCGCACGTGCTGGTCACCAAGGGTGTCGGATATGTGCCACAGACTCAGAACGTGTTCCCGTCCTTGACGATCGAGGAAAACCTCGAGATGGGTATCTATCTGCGACCCAAGAAGTTCGGTGAGCGTTTCGAGTTCGTCAGCGAACTCTTCCCGCTGCTGTCGGAACGCCGAAAAGTCAAGGCGGGGGCGCTGTCCGGCGGCGAACGCCAGATGGTCGCCATGGGACGGGCGCTGATGATGGAGCCCTCGGTACTTCTTCTCGACGAGCCCTCGGCCGGATTGTCACCGATGTTCCAGGACGAGGTGTTCATCCGCTGCAAGAAGATCAACGCGACAGGAGTCTCGATCATCATGGTCGAGCAGAACGCTCGTCGGTGCCTGCAGATCTGCGATCGCGGATATGTGCTCGACCAGGGCCGCAACGCCTATACCGATACCGGTCCTGCACTGATGAACGACCCGAAGGTGATCGAGTTGTACCTCGGAACTCTGGCGGGAAACAAAGAGAAGAAAAAGGCCTGAGAGCCTCCACGACAGCGACAACGGCCCCGGTTCGACTTCACATCGAACCGGGGCCGTTGTCTTTGGACTTCTCACCCGAGCAGACGGAACGTGTCAGCGCTTGGCAGAGCACTGGGCTGTCCGGCTCTTGGCAGAGCACTGGGCTCGAGTCCCCTACGAGGACCCGAGCCCAGTGGATATCGATTGTTACTGACCGACGACGATGTATCCGTCCGTGGTCAGCGTGTTGTCCGGTCCGAAGACCAGGTTGCCGTACGACCCGGTAGCGGGCTCGCCTGCATCACTGAAGTTCAGTGCGCCGGTGATGCCGTCGTAGTCGATGTCGGTGCCGGCCTTGACGAGCGGCAGGCACTCGGCGTAGCTGGTGCACTTGGTGCCGTCCTTGGTGACGCTGTTGATGTTGGCAGCGATGTCGGTACCTGCCGTCGACTTGGCCTGCTCGGCAGCGAGCGCCGAGATGACCACCGCGTCGTAGGACTCACCGGCGTAGTTGAAGTCCACCAACGCCGGATCGACAGCCTTGAGCCGGTCCTGGAACGCAGTGCCGACGTCGGTCAGCGGAGTCGTGCCACGCATGGTGTCCAGCAGACCCGGAGCCATCGCTTCACCGAGAGCGTTACCCATGTTGCCGTCGACGCCATAGACGAGCATGCCGTCGGACGGACCGATGCCGACCGCGTGCATGCGGGTGAGGATCTTCGCCGACTCCTCGAAGCCGATCACGGCCACAGCGTCGGGATTGAAGGTCTTCACGCCATCGACCTCCGCGTTGAACGACTGCGCGTTGGGGTCGTAGATGGTCGTCTGAATCTGGTCCGCCGGGATGCCTGCTTCTTCGAGGTTCTTGGCGGTGTTCGCTGCCAAGCCGGTGCCGTACGGATCGTTGAGCGCGAGGATTGCCACGCGCTGGGCACCATCGTTGGCGATCAACTGCGACAGCGCCTGCGCCTGCAGTACGTCGGTGGGTGCGGTACGGAAGTACATCCCCTTGTCCGGATAGCAGACAAACTGATCGGAGGTGTTGGCCGGGGAGAACTCGACGACGCCTGCACTGGCGATCTTGTCGATGACCTTCAGCGAGACCGACGACGACGCTGCGCCGACGATGACGTCCGCGCCGCCGGCGAGCAGGCGGTCCACCGTGGTGTTCGCGGTGTCGGTCGTCGTGTCGCCCGAGTCACCCGGGATGAGGGTGACGGGCTGATCGAGGACGCCACCGGCACCGTTCACATCGTTGATGGCGAGCTGGACGCCTGCGATTTCGGGCGGGCCGAGGAAGGCAAGTGTTCCCGTCTCGGGCAGCAAGGTCCCGACCACCAGCGGCGAGGTGTCCGGTGTGGACCCCGCTGTCGCCTGTTCGGGCGTGCAGTCGGTGGATACGGTCTCGGCGGCCGACGTGTCGCCGCCCCCGGCGGAGTCGGTCGAGCTGGAGTCATCGCTCGACGAACAGCCGAACAGGGCGAGCGAGGTGACGCTCAGCACCGCAGCCGTGCGGACATAGGTCCGAATTGCCATCTAGGTTCTCCTTGAAATCGCTCTTCGATGAAGCTCACCTGAGGTACATGTGGCTCACGTGTGGATCAGACGGTAGTGCTCGAAGCCGATCTGTAAGGCCTAGAACGACGCTCGTGACCTGACTGTGACCTACCGAGGCGAAGTTTTACGTGGCCGTAGCTTTGGGCGTCGAATCAGCCCTCTGCCGCAGGCTTGTTCGCAGGAGTACCGAGTGTCTCGATCACGACCTCGGCAACGGCCTTCATCGTCGTTCGCCGATCCATCGCCGCGCGCTGAATCCACTTGAACGCCTGCGGTTCTGTGAGCGAGTGCGAAACCATGAGAATGCCCTTGGCCTTCTCGATCAGCTTCCGTGTCTCGAGCCGATCCTGCAGATCCGCAATCTCGGATTCGAGAGCCGAGATCTCGCTGAAACGACTGGCTGCAAGCTCCACCGCAGGCATCAGATCGGCCTTGGTGAACGGCTTGACCAGATACGCCATAGCCCCGGCATCACGGGCCTTCTCCACGAGTTCTCGTTGACTGAACGCGGTCAGAATGACGACCGGCGCGATGCGCTTCTCGGCGATCTCCGACGCCGCGTCGATGCCGTCGCGGCGCGGCATCTTGACGTCCATGATGACCAGATCGGGGCGCAACTCGACAGTCAACTCCACCGCCTGCTCACCGTCCGCCGCTTCACCCACCACGTCGTAGCCCTCCTCGCGGAGCATCTCCACCAGGTCGAGCCGGATCAGGGATTCGTCCTCCGCAACCACCACGCGAAGCGGGGGCTTGCCAGTACCGTGCGCACCAGGAGCATTCATCTGTATCGGTCTCCTTTGACAGTCGTTGCCCATCAGGGCCGTCGAGCATCTGAAGGGTACCGGTGCACGGCTCCGAAAGCGCATCTTCTAAACTCGTCAATCGTTGCTTGAAAGACGCCAGCCCTCGTATCCCAATTGGCAGAGGAAACGGATTCAAAACCCGTCCAGTGTGAGTTCGAGTCTCACCGAGGGCACCACGACAACTCGGAAGGCCGGAGAGCGGTCATCGCCGCCCTCGATCGCGCCTACAGTGGGGTGATGTACATACCCAGCAGTCTCCGATGCCATGACACCAGCGCGGGCAGCTTGTGCGCGCAGAAAGTCGACCATCGCTTCGGTGACTCGGCGGACCAGTCCGCCCAGTGGGTGTTCTACACCTGCAGCGCCGACAGCAGCCATGAGACCGGTTACGTCGACCGCCTGGTCACCGCCTGAATCATGTTCGTCGAACGCGCCTATGTCGACGCCGAGGACATCGGGTCGGGCTGGCCCTTCACTGTGCCTGCCGTTGCCGACCTTGCTCGCAACGGACTCGAATTCCTGGCACCGGTCACGATTGTGGTCGGCGACAACGGTTCCGGTAAATCGACCCTCGTCGAGGCGATCGCCGAGGGTTTCGGAATCGATGCCAGAGGCGGACGGGCGGCGCAGCAATCGCGTCGACCGGATGAGGTGACCAGCGCCCTCGGCGAGGTACTCGAGCTGGAGACGACGCCGCGGGGTTCGCGAATGCTACGCGGCCCACGACTGCACAAGCGCGGCTTCTTTCTCCGCGCCGAGACCGCATTCGACATGGCTGAACACCTCGGCGGAGTGCCGGGATTCTGGGACGAGAACACGGCCGAGATGAGTCACGGCGAAGGCTTTCTGGCCATGTTCGGTGCCATGTTGGCCGAGCCCGGTTTCTACGTTCTGGACGAACCCGAATCAGCGCTGTCCTTCACTGCTTGCCTGCAGTTGATTGCGTTGATGTCCGAGCTCGGCGAGGAAGGCGCACAGATCGTGTGTGCCACTCATTCCCCGATCCTGGCGTCCACACCGGGCGCGGACATCGTCGAAGTGGGCGAGCACGGACTACGCCGAAGCACCTGGGACGAGCTGGAATTGGTGCAGCATTGGCGACGCTATCTCGATGATCCGAACAGCTACCTACGCCACTTGTTCGACTGACCACAGCCCGTCGGTCAGCCTGCCGTCAGCGAGCCCTCCCGACGACGACGCACACTCCCCGGGGAGACCCCGGTTTCGCGTTTGAATGCCTTGCTGAACGCCGCCTCCGAGAGATATCCGCTACGCCGTGCCAATTCGGCCACCGAAACATCGCCCGACCGAAGGCTGTCCTGGGCGATCTGCATCCGCCACATCGACAGGTAGCGCATCACCGATTCACCGACCAGCTCGGTGAATCGAGCAGAGAAGGCCGAACGAGACATCTTCACCTCGGCAGCCAGCGCGGCAACCGTCCACTGCGCGTCGGGGTTTCGATGAATGAGGGCGAGCGCGGCCCCGATCCGAGAATCCGTGAGTGCGCCGAGCCATCCGGACCGTGCCCGCTCGTCGTCCGCCATCCACGACCGCAGAGCCTGGATCACCAGCACATCGGACAGCCTGGTGATGATCGCTTCTCCCCCGGGCTCGAGCGAGGTCGCCTCGTCGGCAACCATGGCCAGCAGCGACTGCATCCGCGACTGCCGCGGGCCCGAATCCGCCTCGATGACGACAAGCGCAGGCAACACTCCGATCAGTTGCTGCGCCGCCGGGTGGTCCAGTCGCACTGCGCCGCACATGAGCGTCGCACTCGGTTCGCCGGTGCCGCTGCGGATGACCGCATATCGATCGCTGACATGGTCGTGCGGAAGGTCGTAGACGACAGGTGCACTCTCCGCAGCATCGTCATCGCTGGCGAGCACGTGCCCGCGGCCGTGCGGAACCAGCGCGAAGTCACCGGGAACGAGATCGCGAGTGGGATTGCCGGGCACCGACAACCGACAACGACCGCTGACGACGGTGTGAAACCAGAGCGCGTCCTCCATGGCCGGCAATTCCAAGCCCCACGACCCGGCCAGTTCGGATCTGCAGTAGAACGATCCGGTCATTCGCAGAAAGTGCAGCGCTTCCCCGAGAGGATCGGGCGACTTCCACGGGTCGAGTCCTCGCATGTATCGATCGTCCCACAGCCTGGACGATTGGACATCTTTTCGAGCCGAAAGATCATTGTTCATCCAGCTGCGCACGTTCAGAGTGGATGGAGTCACCACAGGAGCCGAACGGAAGGAACGCCGTCATGATCACGATTCCGGGAGCGACCGATCGGGTTGGATCTCACGTCGCCGAGACACAAAACAGCGCCGAGCCCTCCTTCGACGAGTTCGCGAACTCGATCCCGGCACCGGTTCCCGTGCCATGATCGACCGAATAGCCTCGGCAACAACACTTCTCGGCGCACTTGGATCAGCGTTGATGGCGGGAGTACTGCTGGCGTTCTCGATCAGTGTGCTGCCCGGATTGAAAACCCTTCCGGTTCCGATCGCAATGGCGTCGATGCAGAGCGCCAATTCCGCGATCCTCAATCCGCTCTTTCTGATCCTCTTCATGGGCACCGCGCTGTCCTGCGTGGTGGCAGCCGTGCTGAGTCCGTTCACCGACAGCGGCCGGTGGGCATTGATCGTCGCCGGTGCCGTCTTGTACGTGGTGGGCTGCTTCGCGGTGACGGTCACGCTGAACGTGCCGCTGAACGACGCCTTGGCTGCCGCCGATTCGTCCAGTGCAGCAGCAGTGGCGACGTGGGAAGCGTTCACCACGAAGTGGGTTCTGTGGAACAACGTCCGCACCGTCGCCGCGGCGGGGGCCTGCGCCGCGCTGATCCTGGGTCAGGGCAGATCGGCGTTGGGCTGATCCGATTCCGAATCCTGGTGCCGCTTACGGATTTCTTCCTCGAACCGCGCGATGAGGTGATCGGTGTCGGCGGTCGAGACGTTCCGGGCACCTTCGTCCATCGACGCGTCACGCCCGCGGCGCAATGCAGCGAGTTCGGCTTCGAGTTCGTTGTTGTCGAGTACACGTGGATCCAACATGACCTCCATTGTGGCCCCCTCTCCGATGCCTCGCCAGGGGTTTGCTGTAATCGCGCCATGAACGTCGTGCACAGTTTCGCGCCCATCGTCGACCGGAACGCCACAACCCTGATTCTGGGCTCCATGCCCGGTGTCGCGTCGCTGGAGGCGCAGCAGTACTACGCCCATCCGCGAAATGCGTTCTGGCCGATCATGGGAAGCCTGTTCGGTGCCGGCCTAGATCTCCCGTACGACGCGCGCACCGCGCGACTTCGAAGCCACGGGATCGCCGTCTGGGACGTGCTGAAGCTGTGCACGCGCCAGGGCAGTCTCGACTCGGCGATAGTCGAATCGTCCATCGTCACCAACGATTTCGATGGATTGTTCGCGGAGTACGCGAGTATCGACAGGGTGTTCTTCAACGGGGCCAAAGCGGCCGAGAGCTACCGCCGGTACGTGGGGAAACCGGAAACGCTTCCCCACGTGAGCTTCACCCGCCTGCCGTCGACCAGTCCTGCGCATGCCGCACTGAGCGGCGATGCGAAAATCCGCGCATGGTCGGCTGCGCTCAGGCCCGCACCCGCTTCGGGAAGTGCCGGATGAGCCCTTCCTGCACGACGGTGGCCAGCAACTGACCGTCCATCGAGAAGAATCGACCCGTGGCCAGGCCACGAGAACCGGCAGCGACCGGTGATTCGGTGGCGTAGAGAGCCCACTCGTCGAATCTGAAGGGCCGGTGGAACCAGATGGAGTGGTTGACCGTCGCCGCGACGATGCGATCGAGTCCCCATGACAGTCCGTGGGTGGTGATGATCGAATCGAGCACCGTGGTGTCCGACGCGTAGCCCATGGTCGCGGCGTGAAAGATCGGGTCGTCGGGTAGAGCCCCGTCGGCCTTCATCCACACCCGATTGTGATTGAGCTTCTCCCCGGTGCCGTGCATGATCCACGCCGGATCATTCGCGTATCGCATGTCGATCGGCTTGAGGGCGTCGACGAACATCTGCAGTCGATCCTCGTAGCCGACGAAATGATCGCCCAGGGGTGGCAGCGCGTCGGGGTACGGAACCTCGGGAACCTCGACACTGTGCTCCAGGCCTTTCCCGAAGTCCTGGAAGGCAGCAAGCATCACGAACAGCTCGTTACCGTCCTGCACTGCGGTGACCTGACGGTTGGCGAAGGCGCGGCCGTCGCGTTGACGACCGACGCGGTACTCGATCGGCTTGTGGACGTCACCACCGCGAATGAAGTGCGCGTTGATCGCGTGGACGTCGCGCGAGGTGCCGGACACGGTGCGGCCTGCCGCGATCAGGGCCTGAGCGACCAGTTGCCCCCCGAACGTTCGGCTCCCCACCTGCTCCGGGTGAACACCGACGAACACGTCCTCCTCGATCTCCTCGAGTGCGAGGAGATCGAGGAGTGTCTCGAGATCAGTCTTCACCGCTGTACTGCTCGGCGCGCTCTCGCTGCCGCCGTTTCCCCCCGCTTCGACCACTTACCGGTCCTCTTCTCCGATTCGGTGCACATGGATCAAGTTGGTCGAGCCTACTGTGCCGGGAGGCGCACCGGCCACGATCACGACCTGATCGCCCTTGTTGTATCGACCGAGCTCGAGAAGCGCCTTGTCGACCTCTTTGACCATCGCATCGGTCGATCCGACGTCGGGAACGAGGAACGTTTCGGTTCCCCAGCTCAGCGACAGCTGGCTGCGTACCTCGGAGATGGAGGTGAACGCAAGCAACGGCAGCTTGGTGTGCAAGCGAGCCAACCGTCGAACGGTGTCACCGGACTGGGTGAAGGCCACGAGTGCCTTCGCGTCCAGGCGCTCACCGATATCGCGGGCAGCGTAGGAGATCACTCCACGCTTGGTGCGCGGGACGTGCGTCAACGGCGGCACACTGTCGCCCTCGGTCTCGACTGTCTCGACGATGCGGGCCATGGTCCGCACCGTGTCCATGACGTACTTGCCGACCGAGGTCTCACCGGAGAGCATGACCGCGTCGGTGCCGTCGAGCACCGCGTTGGCGACATCGGACGCCTCGGCGCGCGTGGGACGAGAGTTCTCGATCATCGATTCGAGCATCTGAGTCGCGACGATGACGGGCTTGGCATTGGCGCGGGCGATCTGGATCGCGCGCTTCTGCACCAGCGGCACCTGTTCGAGTGGCAACTCGACGCCGAGGTCCCCACGAGCGACCATGATCGCATCGAACGCGAGCACGATCGCTTCGAGATTGTCGACCGCTTCGGGCTTCTCCAGCTTGGCGATGACGGGAACTCGACGACCCACGCGATCCATCACGGCGTGCACGAGTTCGACATCCGCGGGCGAACGCACGAACGACAGCGCGATGAAATCGACACCGAGAGCGAGCGCGAACTCGAGATCCGCGATGTCCTTCTCGCTCATGGCTGGAACGGATACGTCCATACCGGGCAGAGAAACGCCCTTGTTGTTGCTGACCGGTCCGCCTTCGGTGACACGGCACAGCACGTCGTTGCCCTCGACGCCGGTGACCACGAGGCCCACCTTGCCGTCGTCGACGAGAAGGCGATCGCCTTCCTTGGCGTCCTGGGCCAGCTCCTTGTACGTGGTCGACACCCGGTCGTGAGTGCCTTCGCAGTCCTCGACGGTGATGCGGACGAGTTCACCGCTCGCCCACGTGGTCGAGCCCTCGGCGAAGCGGCCGAGACGAATTTTCGGTCCCTGCAGGTCGGCAAGAATGCCCACCGCTTTGCCGGTGGAGTCCGAGGCGGCCCGGACCCTCTCGTAGTTGGCTTGGTGATCGGGGTGATCGCCATGGCTGAAATTCAGTCGTGCGACATCCATTCCACTCTCGACGAGTTCGCGGATGCGCTCTGTGGTTGCGGTTGCGGGTCCAAGGGTGCAGACAATCTTCGTACGTCGGCTCACGAAAGCGAGCCTAGCCGCTGGAGGCCGCGTTCTCTATCGCAGACACGTCCAGCTGAATACTACCGATCGGTAGCCTCGCTGCGATGCTGCTGAAGCCGCCTGTACCGGTTCAGAGACGGGAGTCACACCACCGCGAGAGGCAGGGCAGTCGGGTGCACCGGCGACGGCAATTCCGAGTGCCCGGTGAGAAAAGCATCGACACCGTGGGCCGCCGATCGACCTTCTGCGATCGCCCACACGACCAACGAAGCGCCGCGATGCGCATCTCCACAGACGAACACCCCGGGTGCCGTGGTCTGCCAATCGGGACCACACGAGAGCGCACCCCGCTTGGTCGGCGTCAGGCCGTACTCCTCGAGCAGCGGACCGTGCTCGACACCCTCGAATCCGATGGCGAACAACGCCAGATCACAGGGCAATTCGACCTCCTCACCGATGGGCGTGACGATCCGTCGACCGTCCGCGTCGCGCTGCACCTCGACCTCGGCGAGCACCATGGCGCGAACATGCCCGCGCTCGTCGCCGAGAAATCGCTGAACCGCAACCTGATGACGTACGACGCCGCCCTCGGCGTGCGCGGGTGACGTGCGCAGCACCAGGGGCCACGAGGGCCACGGTGAGAGACTGTCGTCTCGCGCCCCCGGTAGCGCCGGGTTGTAGTCGAGTTGGGTGACCGACGCCGCGCCTTGCCGGTGAGCGGTACCCAAGCAGTCGGCTCCGGTGTCACCGCCGCCGATGATCACCACGTGCTTGTCCGCAGCGGAGATCGTCGTGGGTCCGTCGCCTTCGCACTCCTTGTTCGACGGCACCAGGTGCTCCATCGCCAGGTGAATTCCGTCCAGGCCGCGACCGATCACCTCGGTATTGTCGCGGGCCCGGAGAGCTCCGACGGCGAGCACCACCGCGTCGAACGATGTGCGCAGCTGTTCGACCGTGAAGTCGATACCCACCTCGCAATCGGTGACGAAATGCGTTCCCTCGGCTCGCATCTGCATCAGACGCTGGTCGAGTACCGATTTTTCGAGCTTGAATTCCGGAATGCCGTATCGGAGCAGTCCGCCGAGGCGATCGTCCCGCTCGTACACGGTGACGTCATGGCCCGCGCGCGTGAGTTGTTGCGCCGCAGCCAATCCCGCCGGCCCCGATCCGACGACAGCAACCCGCTTACCGGTCGAGATCGTCGGCGGCTGTGGGACGACACTGCCCTCTTCCCATGCCAGATCTGCGATCGTCTGCTCGACCCGCTTGATGGTGACGCTGCCCCCGGTGGCCGCCTCGGAGATCGAGAGCACACACGCTGATTCGCACGGTGCGGGGCAGACCCGGCCGGTGAATTCCGGGAAATTGTTCGTCGCATGCAGTCGATCGCTCGCCGCATCCCAGCGACCACGGCGCACCAGATCATTCCATTCGGGAATCAGATTTCCCAGTGGGCAACCTGCAGTTCCCGAGTGACAGAACGGAATTCCGCAATCCATACACCGACGCGCCTGATCGGAGACCTCCGCTGCACGTTCGCTCGTCGGCTGGTGCGAGTACACCTCGTTCCAGTCCTTGACCCGCTCACTGATCGGACGCTTGGCAGCATCGCGTTTGACGACTTTGAGAAATCCTTGTGGATCAGCCACGTGCAGCCTCCATGATCGCAGCATCGACGTCGCGCCCTTCGGCACGCGCCATTCGAGTCGCTTCCAGCACCCGCTGGTAGTCGACGGGCATGATTTTGGTGAACAGAGCAGACCGGCGGGGCCAGTCGGCCAACAACGACGTCGCGACAGTCGAGCCCGTCCACCGTCGATGCTTGTCGACGGTCTCGCGCAGCCACATCAGATCGTCCGGGTCGGGGACCTGCAGTTCGACCATCGCCATGTTCACGTCGGCCGGATCCAGACCGAGGACGAACGCGATGCCGCCCGACATCCCCGCCGCCATGTTGCGGCCGGTCGGTCCGAGTACGACGACCCTGCCGCCGGTCATGTACTCGAAAGCGTGGTCGCCCACCCCCTCGTTCACCGCCACCGCTCCCGAGTTCCGGACCGCGAACCGCTCCCCTGCTTTGCCCCGCAGGTACACCTCGCCCGACGTCGCTCCGTACAGAATGGTGTTGCCTGCGATCACGTTGTCCTCGGCGACGAACAGCGCATCCGGAGCGGGTCGCACGACGATCCGGCCCCCGGACAAGCCCTTGCCCACATAATCGTTCGCGTCGCCGACCAGATCCAAGGTGATGCCCGGCGGCAGGAATGCTCCCAGCGACTGTCCGGCCGATCCGGTGAACGCGATGTGAATCGTGTCGTCCGGCAGACCACCCGCACCGTAGCGTCGAGTGACCTCGGAGCCCAGAAGTGTGCCCACGGTGCGATTGACGTTACGTACCGGAAGCTCGAGGCGAACCGGATGCGAGTCCTCCAGCGCTCCCTCGGCCAACTGGATCAGCGTCCGATCGAGCGCGAGATCGAGGCCGTGGTCCTGCTCGCGTAGGCGTCGACGCTGCGTCATCGGTGCGCCCTGTCGGTCGACGGGCATCGCGAAGATCGGAGCCAGATCGAGCCCCTTGCTCTTCCAGTGCGCAACCCCTGCCGCAGTCTCGAGCACATCGGCGTGGCCGACTGCTTCGTCGATACTGCGGAATCCGAGCTGCGCGAGGTACTTTCGCACGTCCTCGGCGATGAACTTGAAGAAGTCCTCGAGGAACTCGGGTTTGCCGGTGAACCGCTTGCGTAGTTCCGGGTTCTGCGTCGCAACGCCCACCGGGCACGTGTCGAGATGACAGACGCGCATCATGATGCAACCCGCCACGATCAGTGGAGCCGTCGAGAAGCCGAACTCTTCCGCACCGAGCAGTGCCGCCACGATGACGTCTCGACCGGTCCGCAGTCCTCCGTCGCACTGCACGGTGATGCGATCACGCAAGCCGTTGAGGACCAGCGTCTGCTGGGCGTCGGCAAGCCCGATCTCCCACGGAGCACCGGCATGTTTGAGCGAGGTCAACGGAGCCGCTCCGGTTCCACCGTCGTATCCGGAGATCAGCACGACATCGGCGTGCGCCTTACTGACACCGGTCGCCACGGTCCCGACGCCGACGGAACTGACGAGCTTGACGTGCACGCGTGCGTTCTCGTTGGCGTTCTTGAGATCGTGAATCAGCTGTGCGAGATCCTCGATGGAATAGATGTCATGGTGCGGAGGCGGCGAAATCAGCCCGACGCCCGGCGTCGAATGCCGGGTCTTCGCCACCCACGGATACACCTTGTAGCCGGGCAACTGACCGCCCTCACCGGGCTTGGCACCCTGCGCCATCTTGATCTGAATATCCGTGGCATTGACGAGATAGTCGCTGGTGACACCGAACCGACCACTGGCGACCTGTTTGACGGCGCTGCGACGACTCGAGTCGTAGAGGCGATCGATGTCCTCTCCGCCTTCGCCCGAGTTGGATCGCGCGCCGAGGTTGTTCATCGCAACGGCCATCGTCTCGTGCGCTTCGGCGGAGATCGATCCGTAGCTCATCGCACCGGTGTTGAACCGGGTGACGATCGACTCGACGGACTCCACCTCGTCGAGTGGCACCGGAGGCCGCACACCGTCTTTGAACTCGAACAGGCCGCGCAGGGCACCTCCTTCACGGGCGAGCCGATCCACCTCGTCGGTGTACTTCTGAAATACGTCGTATCGGCCGGTTCGCGTGGCGTGCTGCAACAGGAACACCGTCTCGGGTGTGAACAGATGCAGCTCTCCCTCGCGCCGGAACTGATACTCGCCGCCGATCTCGAGCCGACGGTGCACACGGTCGGTCGGATTCTCGGGGTATGCCCGCCGATGGCGCACCTTGACCTCCTCGGCGAGCACGTCGAGACCGACGCCGCCGAGCTTGGACGCAGTTCCTTTGAAGTACTCGCGCACCACCTCGCGGTCGAGACCGACGGCCTCGAAAACCTGGGCTCCGGTGTACGAACCGACAGTCGAGATGCCCATCTTGGACATCACCTTCAGCACACCCTTGCCGAGCCCGTACAGGTAGTTGCGCACTGCGACGGTCCGCTCGACCCCGGTCAGTTCGCCCTCACCCACCAGATCCTCGATCGACTCCATCGCCAGATACGGGTTGACTGCTGCGGCACCGAATCCGATGAGCAGCGCCAGGTGATGGACTTCGCGCGCGTCCCCGGACTCGACGACGAGGGCGACCTTGGTGCGCTCCTTGGTGCGAACGAGATGATGGTGCACCGCCGAGGTGGCAAGCAGTGACGGGATCGGTGCCCGAGTGTGGTCCGAATCGCGGTCGGAGATGATCAGCGTCCGGTATCCGGCGGCGATCGCCTCCGATGCCCCGGCGCGCAGCTCCTCGATCGCCTCGGCGAGACCTTCACCGCCGCGTTCGACCTCGTACAGGCCGCGCAGTACCGTCGCCGACAGTCCGGGATGGTCCCCGTCCTCGTTGATGTGAATGATCTTGTTGAGCTCGTCGTTGTCGAGCACCGGCCACGGCAACACGATCTGCCTGCACGATGCCGCGGTGGGCTCGAGCAAGTTCTGCTCCGGACCCATTACCCGCGAGAGCGAGGTCACGATCTCCTCACGGATCGAATCGAGCGGTGGATTGGTGACCTGGGCGAACAGTTCGATGAAGTAGTCGTAGAGCTGGCGTGAGCGCTGCGACATCACCGCAGAAGGTGTGTCGGTACCCATCGAACCCAGTGGTTCTCCCCCGGAAGCGGCCATCGGCGTCAGTACGACGCGAAGGTCTTCCTCGGTGTATCCGAATGCGACCTGCCTACGAACCACGGACTCGTGGTTGTACTGGACGTGTGCGCGCTCGGGCAAGCTCTTGATCTCCAGCAGGCCGGCATGCAGCCACTCCTGGTAGGGGTGTTCGGTTGCCAATTGGAGCTTGATCTCGTCATCGGGAACCAATCGGCCCGCGGCGGTATCTATCAGGAACATCTTTCCGGGCTCGAGGCGTCCCTTGGCCACGACCTCGGATTGCGGCACATCGAGTACACCGGCTTCGCTTGCGAGAATCACTCGCCCGTCGACCGTCTGCCACCACCGCCCTGGCCGAAGACCGTTGCGGTCCAGAACCGCTCCGACGTAGCTACCGTCGGTGAACGTCACACAGGCCGGCCCGTCCCATGCCTCCATCATCGAGGAGTGGAACTGGTAGAACGCTCGCACCCGCGGGTCCATCGTGCGGTGGTTCTCCCACGGTTCGGGCACCATCATCATGACCACGTGGGGCACACTGCGCCCACCCAGATGCAGTAGTTCGAGTACTTCGTCCAGGGACACCGAATCCGATGCATCGGGATTGCAGATCGGGAACAACCGCTCGAGGTCACCAGGGATCAGATCGCTCGACAGCAACGCTTCTCGGGCACGCATGCGATTGCGATTGCCTTTGACGGTATTGATCTCACCGTTGTGGGCGACGTAACGATGCGGGTGCGCCAGCGGCCACGACGGGAACGTATTCGTCGAGAATCGACTGTGAACAATGGCAATTGCACTCTTGCACAACGGATTACGCAGTTCCGGGAAGTACAGCGGCAACTGCATGGTGGTGAGCATGCCCTTGTAGACGATGGTCCGCGAGGACAGCGACGGAAAGAACAGTCCCGATCCGTCGGACTCGATCTCGGGGGTGACCCGCTCGGATCGCTTACGCAGTCCGTACACCAACCGATCGAGCGCAAGACCGGCCGGACGCGCGCCGTCGACCTCGGGAGCGGTGACGAACAGGTAGCTCATGTACGGCATGCAGCCCAGTGCCGTGACTCCGACGTCGGCTCGATCCGGATCGACCTCGACCGGAACCCAGCCGAGGACCTCCAGACCTTCTTCTGCCGCAACGGTTTCGACGCGATCCACAGCGATCGCACGCTCACGGAATCCCTGCGGCAGAAAGCACACTCCGGCCGCGAACGTGTTGTCGCCATCGGCATCGGGGGCAGGGAGATCGAAGGGTGCAAGTGAGGCGAGGAGTTCGACCGGCAGCTGAATCAGGATGCCCGCACCGTCGCCGCTGTTGGGCTCGGCTCCGGCCGCTCCACGGTGTTCGAGATTCTCCAATGCGAGAACACCATCCGCCACGATGTCGTGGGAACGTCGACCTGCGATGTCGGCGATCATCGCAACGCCGCAGGAATCCTTCTCCGCACTCGGGTCGTACAGGCCCTGCTCTGCAGGCATCCGAGAAAACAGCACTACGCTCACCTCCACATAGGCCGGAGGGTCGCGACGGCAGTGCAGTGATCTATGTGCTGCACCGTAAGTCTCGGCAACCCCGCCGACTCCTCGACTCATCTCGACCGACGTGGTCGAACGAGCCGAACTACAAATGCCTGTCGGGTTTTGACCGGGACAACTCTGGCCCGCGAAAGAATCCGGGATCGCTCCCGGATGGCGAAATCCTAGCAGCTGACGTCGCCGCAGTGGCACTCGCGAATACCGGGGCACTGCATTGCGTCAGTGCTTGATTCCCTCGATGCTTCTGCGCTGTCAGTCGCGAAGTGGTCGACCGTGCTGATCTCGGACGCTACCGGTGAGCATCATTATTCCGTCGATCAGGGGCCAGATACCCCCGATGCCACAGGTGAGCCACGTGACGGCTATCTGCGCCACGGCGATACCCGGTTGGTTCAGGTAGAACCGTCCGGCCCCGAATGCTCCCAGCAGGATGTTGAGCAGCCCAGCCGTCAGCTTCTGCTTGTCCGAGTACGGCTCGCCGGTCATGGGGTGCCTGCCGTACGGGGCCATCGGGTCCATGAAGCCGGGTCCGCCCGCATACTGAGGACCACCGTACTGAGGACCCGCGTACTGCGGTTCCCCGTACTGCGGACCCGGGTACTGCGGTTCCCCGTACTGCGGACCGCCGTAGGGCGGGGGCGGCGGCGCGAACTGACCGGAACCATCGGTGGGGGGCGGATAGCCGGCTCCGGGTGACGGTCCGAATTGCCCATCGGACGCGCCATCTTCGGAAGTGCCGTACTGGGGTGTGGCGAACTTGGGGTCGGGTGCGCCGTACACAGGACCGGAGTCCGAGGGAGTGCGCTTCTCGAATGAAATTCTCGGCTCGGACGGATTCGATTCGTCCTTCGACGATCCGTCCGATGACGATGGGTCTGCCTCACTCACTTCGAGCTCCCTTACGACGGTGCGATACGAACGAGGGCATCAGTCTCGCAGTTTTCGCCCCTGAGGGTCGGTTACATTGCCCACCAGTATCAGAACTCCGTCTGTCACGTGCCACACGAACAGGCCCAACAGCACTATCAGACCGAGGCCGAACACCGCGAGGAGCAGCACGCCGGAGAAGAACAGCAGCACTTGTGCGACGCCGATTCCGGTACTACCGAGGTAGAAGCGGCCCACTCCCAACCAGCCGAGGAGCAACTGCAGCAAGCCAGCGACGACCTTGGACTTGTCCGACAGCGGCAGACCGGTCACCGGGTCGCGGCCGTACGGCGCGTCGGGACCGGCACCGAACACCGGCCCACCCGGGTAGCCCGACGGTCCGCCGAAGCCTTGTTGTGCATAGCCCTGCGGCCCGTAACCCTGCGGACCGTAACCCTGGGGTCCGTATCCCTGCGGCCCGTAACCCTGGGGTTGACCGAGATTCTGTTGCTGACCGTAGCCCTGTTGTGGGTAGCCCTGTTGTGGGTAACCCTGTTGTGGGTAACCCTGCTGCGGATAGCCAGAGGTGGGAGGAAAATCGCTGAACGATTGGTCTGCGCTGCCGTCCGAGCTGGGCGCAGGGTAACTCGGTGTGCTCGACCAACCCGGCCCGTTTCCGATGCCCGAGTAGGTGTCCCAACCTGGCCCAGTGGACCCGGTAGGACCGTGCGATGGCGCAGACTCCGAGGTGGCGGGCGGTTCCGAGAGAGACGCTTCGGCGGTGGCATCGTAGTCGAACGGCGTGCCGAACGAGCTCGTCGGCGTCACCTCGTTGTCCTTCGAGTCACCCGCGCTGGAGTCGCGCTGCGGATCTGTGCCGGGGGTCTTGTCGAAATCAACCACGGGTACTGCCTTCTTCCTCTGCTTTCTTGTCAGACGCCTGCGTGTCCTGCGCATCGGCTCGGCCCACTTCGGTGCCGGCCTCATCGGTGCCGGGTTCGGTCGCGCTCGGGTCAGCCGCGTTCGAGTTCTCCACCGACTGCGCGGACGCATCGGCGCGTGCCTCGCCCCCGTCGAGGTCCTGGTCGTCGTTGGACTTCAGCGTGGCGGGGTCTTCACGGCCCTTCGTGGCGATCAAGAAGTATGCGACGGCAAGAACGAAGACGATGGCCGAGGTGAAACTGTTGATGCGGATTCCGGCTATCTTCGTGGCGAAGTCGTCACGCATCAGTTCCACCCAGAACCGTCCGGCGCAGTATCCGGCTACGTAGAGCGCGAACAGTCGTCCGTGACCGATCGTGTATTTGCGGTCGACCAGCACCAGCAGTGCGACGATCGCGACGCTCCAGAGCAGCTCGTACAGGAACGTCGGATGAACGACCCTCTCCACGAACCCGGTCGAGACGCCGTTCAGCGGATCTAGCCGACCGTTCGCGTCGACGCGCTCGTAGATTTCCAGACCCCACGGCTGCGTCGTAGCGCGTCCGTACAGTTCCTGGTTGAAGTAGTTGCCGATGCGCCCGATCGCCTGAGCCAGCAGAATCGGCGGTCCGACCGCGTCACCGAACGCAGGTAGCGGAATGCCGCGTCGACGGCACGCAATCCAGGCACCGACGCCGCCGAGGAACACTGCTCCCCAGATTCCGAGACCGCCGTTCCAGACGTACAGAGCCTCGATCGGCCGTCCGCCGGGTCCGAAGTAGGTCTTCCAGTCCGTGGCCACGTGATACAGACGTCCGCCGAGCAAGCCGAACGGGACGGCCCACACTGCGACGTCGAGGACGGTCCCCTTGGTTCCACCTCGCGCAACCCAGCGGCGATCACCCCACACCACCGAAATGACGATGCCGATGATGATGAACAGGGCGTAGGCCCGTAGTGCCAGCGGTCCGACGTGCCACACCCCCTGCGGCGGGCTGGGAATGTAGGCCAGGACTGCGGTCGAAGTCACGACGCTACGTTAGCGGAACGGACACCCTCGGCCAGTTCCGTCGTCAGCTCACGGACCGCGTCGAGTCCCTTGTCCACGGCACTGACCAACGCCGAACCGACGATGACCGCGTCGGCATAGCGTGCGATCTCGGCCGCCTGCGCTCCGGAGCGAACCCCGAGGCCGACCCCGATGGGAATGTCGGAATGCTGACGAATACGGGCCGACAGCGCCGGGGCCATCGAGGACACTGCGTCCCGGGCACCGGTGACGCCCATGGTCGACGCGGCATAGACGAAACCGCTACTGGCCTCGACTGTGCTGACGAGCCTCTCCTCGGTGGACGAGGGGGCCACGAGGAAGATGCGATCGAGTCCGTAGGCGTCGGAGACTTCGATCCACTCCTGTGCCTCGTCCGGAATGAGGTCCGGGGTGATGATTCCAAGCCCACCGGCACCGGCCAAGTCTCGCGCGAAGTTCTCGATGCCGTATTTGAGCACCAGGTTCCAGTAGGTCATGACAACAGGTTTTCCACCTGCGGCCGCGACCTTCTCGGCGACCGTGAACACGTCCTTGACCCGCGCACCGGCACGCATCGCAACATCTGCTGCCGCTTGAATCGTGGGGCCGTCCATCACGGGATCGGAGTACGGAATGCCCACCTCGACGATGTCGCATCCGGCGTCGACCATCGTCTCGACCACCTCGATCGAGCGCTGCACGGTCGGGAAACCCGCAGGGAGGTAGCCGACGAGAGCTGCGCGCCCCTCGGCCCGGCACTGCGCGAAAGTCTCGGAAAGGCGAGAGTCGTTGTTGCTCATGGCTTGACACCTGCTTCGTCGTCGACGTTCGCTTCGCCGTTCCGGTCCATCAGACCGAACCATTCGGCCGCGGTGTCGACGTCTTTGTCGCCGCGTCCGGACAGGTTGACCAGGATGATCGCATCCTGGCCGAGTTCCTTGCCGAGGGTCAACGCGCCTGCGACGGCATGCGCGGACTCGATGGCCGGAATGATGCCCTCGGTGCGGCACAACAACTCGAACGCGTTCATCGCTTCGGTATCGGTGATGCCGCGATACTCGGCCCGCCCTATGTCGTGCAGGTACGAATGCTCCGGACCGACACCCGGATAGTCCAAACCGGCCGAGATGGAATGAGATTCGATGGTCTGGCCGTCCTCGTCCTGCAGGAGGTACGAGTACGCACCGTGCAACGCACCCGGTGAGCCACCACTGATGGTCGCAGCATGCCTGCCGGTATCGACACCATCGCCCGCCGCTTCGAGGCCGATCAGGCGGACGTCGGCGTCGTCGATGAACGCATGGAAGATTCCGATCGCGTTGGACCCGCCACCGACACAGGCCGCGATGGCGTCGGGCAGTCGCCCCGTGGACGCGAGCACTTGCTGACGCGCTTCGAGGCCGATGATGCGCTGGAAGTCACGCACCATGACCGGGAACGGATGTGGCCCTGCGACGGTCCCGAAACAGTAATACGTGTTGTGCGCGTTGGTGACCCAGTCGCGCAGGGCCTCGTTGATCGCATCCTTGAGCGTGCGCGATCCCGATTTGACGGCCACGACGCTCGATCCGAGCAGACGCATCCGGGCAACGTTGAGCGCCTGGCGCTCGGTATCGACCTCACCCATGTACACGACACATTCGAGCCCGAGGAGCGCACAGGCGGTGGCGGTTGCCACGCCGTGCTGGCCGGCCCCGGTCTCGGCGATGATCCGAGTCTTGCCCATCCGCTTCGCCAGGAGAACCTGGCCCAGAACGTTGTTGATCTTGTGAGAACCGGTGTGATTGAGGTCTTCTCGCTTGAGGAGAATCCGAGCGCCGCCGGCGTGCTCGGACAGTCGGCTCGCTTCGAATACGGGGGACGGACGCCCGGTGTAGTCGCGTTGCAGCCGATCGAGTTCACCGAGGAACTCGTTGTCGCTACGGACTTTCTCGTACTCGGCGGTGACTTCCTCGATGACGCCCATCAGCGCCTCGGGCACAAATCTGCCGCCATAGACACCGAAATGGCCGCCCACATCGGGCTCGTGCGGGCTGCGTTCGGTGAGGCCGATGCTGCTCTGCGGCAGATCAGCGCCCTTGAAGCGGACTGCCTGCGCGGCGTCCACGGTGCCTGAAGAATTGCTGGTGCTCACCGGTCCAGTGTGCCCCAGAGGCGGACTATCGCCGCGCTCGGGTCGGGTGCCGGTTCACCTGGACATGGTCAGCGCGCGGGCTTGGGGCACGACGGGTGGGTTCCCGCCGTCACCAGGTCCGAGACAGCGGTGCGTGGATCGCCCGAAGTCACCAAGCCCTCGCCGACCAGTACTGCGTCCGCCCCGGCACCGGCGTATGCGAGCAAATCGGCTGTGCCCCGCACACCGGACTCTGCAATACGAATGATCTCGCTGGGCAGACCAGGCGCAATGCGACTGAAACTGTCACGGTCGATCTCGAGGGTCTTGAGGTTGCGCGCGTTGATTCCGATGACCGTGGCACCCGCTTCGAGCGCACGGTCCGCCTCGGCCTCGGTGTGGACCTCGACCAACGCCGTCATTCCCAGGGACTCGGTGCGATCGAGCAGTGAGGTCAGTGCATCCTGCTCGAGTGCCGCGACGATCAGCAGAATGACGTCGGCACCGTGGGCTCGCGCCTCGTGGATCTGGTACGGACCGACGATGAAGTCTTTGCGCAGCACCGGGATCGAGACGGCAGCACGCACCGCGTCGAGGTCTGCGAGGGAACCGTGGAAACGGCGCTCCTCGGTCAGGACGCTGATGACGCGGGCACCGCCCTGCTCGTAGGCGCGAGCCAGCACTGCCGGATCCCCGATGTCGGCCAACGCACCTTTGGACGGACTGGCGCGCTTGACCTCGGCGATGACACCGATACCGTCCTCACGCAGGGCTGCTGCCGCGTCGAGCGGTGCCGGGGCTGCCTTCGCTGCTGCTTTCACGGCGGCGAAATCGACCACCGATTCACGAGCGGCCACATCGGCCCGGACTCCGTCGAGAATCGAGTCGAGAACAGTCATGTGCCCCAGTCCTTTCTGAGCGTCGACATTCGATGTGAGGAATCTCATCGCCGTCGGACCTAGCGTAGAGGGCCGTGTCGATCCGACGAACGCGGGGTGCCGGACTCGTCGGTAGGGTCTTCCCCGGCGTCGAGTGCGTCCCACATCATGCGTTCGGTGAGGTCCTCGCCCTCGTCCCGTGCACTGTTCTCCGCCGAGGAAATGCGGGAGCGCCGCGCCACCTCGTCACGGCGCACTGCCGGAGCGTCGTACTTGGACGAGAGTACCTGCGAGGCAGATGTTCTCCGAATCGACACCACGGCCGCAGCCAAGGCACAGAGCGCCCCGATCAGCGTGACGATCGCAGGCAGAACCGAGACATCCGTCGACGACACCTCGGCCCTGGCCGGCAGTTCGGCCAGCGCCGCAGACTGGGCATCGGAGGCACCGGCGGTCAGCAATCGAACAGCCGGGATCGCGGCCGCGACGGCTACCGCTGCAATCAGCAGGGCCAGAACCCGCAGGGCCCACCCTCGCACCGCGAACGACGCCGCAACTGCGGCCAACAGCACCAGCGCCAACGGAGTGGTGGCAGCGGCCCAGGTACTACCCAGAAGTGAGTCCGTTCGGCCCTCTCCCAGACCGTCGGCGGACGTCACCCGCACCCACGTCATCCGCGACGCACCCCACAGGCACGCCGCCGCCACGACCAGCAGCGCTACGGGAACTGCGGCGGAACTGCGACGCCCGGATCCTTCGGTCATCGGCCACCGACCTCGCGCAGCGACTCCGCTGCCGCAACGGCTCCCAACACTGCCATCGCCTTGTTTCGCGCTTCGTCGTCTTCGTACTCCGCGACCGAGTCGGCCACGACGCCCGCACCGGCCTGAACGTACGCGGTGCCATCCTTGACCAGGGCCGTGCGAATCGAGATGGCCGTGTCTGCGTCACCCGCAAAATCGAGATACCCGACGATGCCGCCGTAGATGCCGCGCCGGGTCGGCTCCAACTCGTCGATCAGTTCCATCGCGCGCACCTTCGGAGCACCCGACAATGTGCCGGCCGGGAAACACGCCTTGACCGCGTCGAGGGCGCGCTTGCCCTCCGCCAAGCGGCCTGTGACCGTCGACACCAGATGCATGACGTGGCTGTAACGCTCGATATGTCGATAGTCGCTCACCCGAACCGTGCCGGGAGCACAGACACGTCCGAGATCGTTTCGGCCGAGATCCACGAGCATCAGGTGCTCGGCGTTCTCCTTCTCGTCCGCAAGCAGATCCTTCTCGAGCAACACGTCCTCCTCCTCCGACCTGCCGCGCCAGCGCGTACCGGCGATCGGGTGAGTGGTCGCGAGGCCGTCGACCACCGTCACCAAGGCCTCCGGGCTGGATCCCACAATGGAAAACGCCGTCTCGTCGTCAGCGCCGGGAACGTGCATCAAATACATGTACGGGCTGGGATTCGACGCCCGCAGCATCCGATAGATGTCGAGCGGAGAAGCCTCGGTGTCCATCTCGAAACGTTGCGACAGCACCACCTGGAACGCCTCCCCGGCTTCGATCTCCTTCACCAGGCGGTCGACATCGGTGCCGAAGCCCTCGGAAGTCCGTTGCCTGCGAAACTTCGGGGCGGGCTTGGCGAACGTGGAAACGGTGGAGG
The DNA here is from genome assembly GCF_049195265.1 of Rhodococcus sp. MALMAid1271. Lineage (NCBI taxonomy): Bacteria > Bacillati > Actinomycetota > Actinomycetes > Mycobacteriales > Nocardiaceae > Rhodococcus > Rhodococcus sp. MALMAid1271. The sequence goes on from NZ_JBMIRQ010000107.1 coordinate 78,790, forward strand.
CAGCGGGCTTCGACAGGTCCGCACACATCCGGTCCAGCCGCCGAACAGCATCGTCGTACGCACGGTCGACATGTTCGTCGGAGCCGTCCCAGTTCACCGCGTTTGCGATCAGAGTGATCGCGCCCTCGTGATGGTCGACGGCCGCAAGATCGGTGGCGAGCAACATCACCATCTCCGGAACACCGAGATCGTCCTGAGCGTGCTCGGGCAGCTTCTCGATCCGCCGGACCGAGTCGTAGCCGAGGTAGCCGACCATGCCACCGGTCAACGGAGGCAGACCAGGCACCCGCTCCGAATGCAACAACTCCAACGTCCGCGCCAACACCTCGAGAGGATCGCCGCCGTTCGGCACCCCGGCAGGAACATTGCCTCGCCACACCGCCTCGCCGTCGACCACGGTCAACGCTGCCGGAGCACCGGCACCGATGAACGACCACCTCGACCACGAACGTCCGTTCTCAGCGGACTCGAGCAAGAATGTGCCGGGCCGATCCGCCCCGAGCTTCTGATACGCCGACAGCGGAGTCTCGGAGTCTGCGAGCACCTTTCTCGTCACCGGCACCACTCGATGCTCGGCGGCGAGCTGCCGAAACACCTCGCGGGAGGTGGTCGAGTCCGAAGGATCGGTCTCGCGGGTGGGGCTGGGGTCGGTGGTCGTCTCGCCGTGCATCGTTCCATCCTCCCAGGTTCGACCCAACGGGTCACTCCGCGGCTCCGCTCCTGCCCCCGGTCACTCCGCAGGCTCCGCTCCTGCCCCCCACCTCTTGCCGGTCGCGGTAACGTGCAGCACATGAAACCAGGCGAGCTCGTTCCCGATTTTTCCCTTCCGGACCAGACCGGGCAGACTCGAACGCTCACCGAACTCTTGACCGACGGCCCGATCGTGCTGTTCTTCTACCCGGCCGCATTCACCCCCGGCTGCACCGCCGAAGCGTGCCACTTCCGGGACTTGGCCTCCGAGTTCGCCGAGGTCGGAGCCACCAGGGTCGGAATCAGTGCCGACGCCGTCGCCAAGCAGGCAGAATTCGCCGCGTCGAAATCGTTCGACTACCCCCTGCTCTCCGACGAGGACGGCACCGTCGCCGCCGCGTTCGGGGTCAAACGCGGACTGCTCGCCAAGCTCTCTCCGGTCAAGCGCGCAACCTTCGTCATCGGCACCGACCGGAAGGTGCTCGAAACCTTCTCGAGCGAAGTTCGATTCGAAGCCCATGCCGACAAGGCTCTGGAGTACCTGCGCGCACACAGTTCTTAGGGTGCCGAACGAGGTGATGCCCGAGCGGGGGGAAGCTCGAGGCATCATGTGCAGATCACAACCATCTTGATCGAGAGGTTCCCCCGCGATGGAAGCGTCGGAGACATCGAAGGACACGGCGGAATCCCGTTGGCTCACCGAGGAACAGCAGAAGGCCTGGCGGTCGTTGGTCGCCTTGGTCACTCGGCTCCCGGCAGCACTGGACACTCAGCTCCAACGAGATTCGCAACTGACACACTTCGACTACTTCGTTCTCGCAGTCGTCAGCGAGCACCCACAGCGCCGCATTCAGCTCCGAGACTTGGCCGAATACGCCAACGCGTCACTCTCGCGGCTGTCGCATGTCGTCACCAAGCTGGAGAAAGCCGGATGGATTCGGCGCGAAAGCATTCCGGGGAGCCGCGGATCTCATGCCGTCCTGACCGACGCCGGAATGGACAAGGTCGTCGCATCGGCACCGGGCCATGTCGCTACCGTGCAGGCCCTGATCTTCGACGGGCTCACCGATTCCGAGGTCAGTGATCTCACGACGCTCAGTTCGACGCTGCTCGCGCAGTTGGACAAGGCAATCGCAGCAGGAACCGGTCAGGCCTGAGAATCGGGACCCAACAGAACGTCGGCGTCGAAGCAGGTGTGCGCGCCGGTGTGACAGGCCGCACCGACCTGATCGACGATCACGAGCACGGCGTCACCGTCGCAATCGAGCCGGACCTCGTGCACGTACTGTGTGTGCCCCGACGTCTCCCCCTTGATCCAGTACTGCTGCCTGGACCTCGAATAGTAAGTGCCCTTACGGGTTTCGATCGTGCGGGCCAGCGCCTGGTCATCCATCCACGCGACCATCAACACCTGACCGGTCGACCGTTCCTGCACCACGGCACTGAACAGTCCGGCATCGTTGCGTTTGAGCCTCGCGGACAAGCTCGGATCGAGTGTCATCGGAGAACCTCTTCGCTATCGGACAACGATGCGCTCGGCGCGCATCGCGTCCTTGACCTCGCCGATGGTGAGATCGCCGAAATGAAACACGCTCGCGGCGAGCACGGCGTCGGCTCCGGCGTGCACAGCGGGTGAGAAATGCTCGACGCGACCTGCACCCCCACTGGCAATCACCGGTACATGCACGGCCGAGCGGACGGCCGCGATCATCGGTAGATCGAACCCGGCTTTCGTGCCGTCGGCGTCCATCGAATTGAGCAGAATCTCCCCGACGCCCAATTCGGCACCACGCACCGCCCACTGCACGGCGTCGATTCCGGTGCCACGTTTGCCGCCGTGCGTGGTGACCTCCCAGCCCGACGGGGTGTCCTGCTGCCCCTGTGGAACGGTGCGTGCGTCGACCGAGAGCACTATGCATTGCGAGCCGAAGCGTTCGCTGAGCTCGCGAAGCAGCTCTGGTCGGGCGATGGCGGCGGTGTTGACGCTGACCTTGTCCGCTCCGGCTCGCAACAGACGATCGACATCGGTGACGGTCCGCACTCCCCCGCCCACAGTGAGTGGGATGAACACCTGCTCGGCGGTGCGGCTGACGACGTCGAGCATCGTGCCTCGGTCCGAGGTCGATGCGGTGACATCGAGGAACGTCAGCTCGTCTGCCCCCTGCGCGTCGTAGGCAGCCGCCAGTTCGACGGGATCGCCTGCGTCTCGGAGGTTTTCGAAGTTGACGCCCTTCACGACGCGTCCTGCATCGACGTCCAGGCACGGAATCACTCTGACCGCGACGCTCATCGCACCGGTCCTTCCAGATAGTCGACGGGGTCACCGAGTTCGGTGATCACCTTCAGCAGTTCGGCGTGCACCCCTGGCGCGCCCGCGAGCACCGATGTCGAATCGACCGTCCACGGCTCGCCGGCCAGATCGGTCACCACTCCGCCTGCGGCGCGCACCAGCAACGCACCGGCTGCGTTGTCCCAGGCCCGATGGCCGAACACCACGGCACCGCCCAGGACACCGCCGGCCGTGTAGGCCAGATCCACTCCAGTGGCGCCGTGCATACGCAGCCGCGAGGAATGCATCGACAATTGTTCGAGGATGCGGAATCTGAATCGGCCGGGTAGCGGGCCCCGACTGGCGACGTTGAACGCACCGAACCCGATCATGGACTCGCGCAACTCTTTCGGTCGTAGGCTCGGCAGGGCGACCCCGTTGAGCATCAGCGGGCCCTCGGCCACGGCAGCGAAGCGCTGATCCACCAACGGCAACCAGGTCAGTCCCAGGACCGGAGCGCCGTCGTCGAGCAACGCCAACAATGTTCCGGCCGAGGGCAATCCCGACGAGTAGTTGAATGTGCCGTCTATCGGGTCGAGCACCCAGACCAGACCCGAGTTCAGATCCGGTCCACCGAATTCCTCACCGTGAACAGCAATTCCGGTGGCCTCGTGCAACTCCGCGCTCAGGCGGCGTTCGAGTTCGAGATCGACCGCGGTGGCAAAATCGTCGGGGCCCTTCTGCAGCGCGCTCGGCGCGCCGACACCGGCGACGAACCGATCGTGGATACCGTCGAGCAACCCACCGGCGATCTCCAGTAGGCGAGTCGGTTCCTCGGGAAGGGTCATTCTTGCGTTACCGGGACACCGCTGCGAGGGCGTCCGGGAGGGTGAAACGTCCGGCGTACAGCGCCTTTCCGACGATGGAGCCTTCCACCCCGCGATCGACCAACCCGGCTATCGCCTCGAGATCTGCAATCGTGGACACGCCTCCCGATGCGATGACGGGCTTGTCGGTCTTGGCGCAGACGTCGGCGAGCAATTCGAGGTTGGGTCCGGTCAACGTGCCGTCCTTGGTCACGTCGGTCACCACGTAACGCGAGCAGCCATCGCGCTCGAGTCGGTCGAGAACCTCCCACAGATCACCGCCGTCGCTGACCCAACCTCGGCCACGCAGTCGGGGTGCGCCGTCGACGATCAACACGTCCAAACCGACCGCAACTCGATCGCCGAACTCGCCGATCGCGCGGGAACACCACTGGGGATCCTCGAGGGCCGCGGTACCGAGATTGACGCGGGCGCAACCGGTCGCCAGCGCCGCACGCAGCGACTCGTCGTCACGAATACCGCCCGACAGTTCCACCTGCACATCGAGCTCACCGACGACCGACGCGAGCAGTTCACGATTGGACCCTCGCCCGAACGCCGCGTCCAAGTCGACCAGATGGACCCATTCAGCGCCGTCGTTCTGCCAAGCGAGCGCGGCGTCGCGAGGCGACCCGTACTTCGTTTCGCTTCCGGCTTCTCCTTGAACGAGACGGACAGCTTCGCCGCCTGCGACATCGACAGCAGGCAATAAGACCAGGCTCACGTGCGATTATGCTACTGGCCGAACAGCAACGAACTCAAAACGGGTCGTCCCTGGGTTCGGCGGTCGCACCGCATCTGGCGGTGCACGCGCACCTACCCGAGTTCCTTGCGCGTCATGCGCGTGGACACCACGCCCATGGCCACGATCGCTCCGACGACCCCGGCCAGCGCGATGACCAGAGCAATGCCTGCGCTCGGTTGCAGTATCACGATCAGTGCGGTGGCAAGGGCCAGTACCGCCACCGCCGCGCCGAGTGCCCGGAAAGCCAATCGGCCGAGCGAGAACTCGCGCTCGCTCACACCGACCGGACCCAGTTCTCCAACAGCGCCGCACCGGCATCCCCGGACTTCTCCGGGTGGAACTGAGTGGCGGACAGAACCCCGTTCTCCACTGCGGCGAGAAATCGGCCGCCGTGATCGGCCCAGGTGAGCATCGGCGCAGCGAGGATCTCGCTGGGTTCGAGCTCCCATTGCTGGGCGGCGTAGGAATGAACGAAATAGAACCGGGTCTGGGGGTCGATGCCGTCGAACAGCACACTCTTCTCGGGTGCCTCGACGGTGTTCCAGCCCATGTGGGGCAGCACGTCGGCGTGCAGTCTTTCGACGGTGCCCGGCCACTGCCCGCAGCCCTCGGCTTCGACGCCGAACTCGACTCCTCGATCGAACAGGATCTGCATTCCGACGCAGATTCCCAATACCGGGCGTCCCCCGGCCAGGCGGCGCCCGATGATCCGGTCACCCCCCACGGCCAGCAGGCCCTCCATACATGCGGCAAACGCGCCGACACCAGGAACGACCAGCGCCTGCGCGTCGAGAGCCTCGTCGAAGTTCGAGGTCACGGTCACGTCGGCACCGACCCGGGCCAAGGCCCGCTTCGCCGAGTGCAGATTGCCCGAGCCGTAATCGAGCAACACCACAGAAGTCATGGGGAAAGTCTATCGGGGGTGCGCCGGGCGATCAGCGCCACCACCGCGACCGCGACAACCGCGGCCGCAGCTGCGGTGAATCCCGCGGTGTACCCGACGCTCGTGGCCAGTACGCCCAGTGCGAGCGCGCCCGCGCCGGTGCCCGCGTCGAAGCTGATATTCCAGACGGCGCTGGCATTGCTGTACCGAGCTGGGCCTGCCGCGTCGAAGGCCATCACCAGACTGTCGTTCTGGCAAGCGCCGTAACCGATCCCGAACACAACGGCGGCGACGAAGAACAGGGCCGCAGGCATGGCACCGAGCGCGGCGATCGCGAACACGGCGACCCCGACCGCTGCCGAGACCAGCGCGGGAACTACCGAGCGACCGATGCCGACGCGATCCGCAACCGATCCGGCGACGTACCGGCCGACGAGCATCGCTGCACTCACCACCGCCAACGAAAGGCCGATCATCGCAGCCCGGTCCGATTTGGCGATCGGCAGCAGACTGGTGATTCCCCCGTACGCTGCCGACACCGTGGCCACCGCGAGACAAGGAACGAGGAAACAACGCACCTCGAGCCGAACTCGTTCGGCGGTGGGCGGCCTTGCCGCAGGCCTGGTGGGAGGCAACAGCGCCACACCTACCAGTCCCGCAGCGGGCACTACGGCCCCGAGCACGAACACCGCCGTCGGACTCACCGCGAAGATCACCAACCCGAGCGGCAACGTGAGCACCTGCGCCAATGCGACGGCAATTCCCTGTGCGCCCGTGGCGCGGCCGAGCTGAGCAATCGGGGCCAGTTCGGCCACGATGGCCGCACCTGCCACGGTCAACATGCCGAAACCCGTCCCCCGCACCGCGGACACGGCCAGTGCCGGGACGGCCTCGACCGACACGATGAACAGCAACGCCGGAACGCCCAGCAGAAGGCACCCGGCGGCGAGCACCGCGCGGTGACCTGCTCGCTGCAGCATTCGAGGTACGAAGAGCTGCGTGATCACGGTGGTTGCCATGAAAATCGCGGTACTGGCCGCAGCCACTGCATCGGAGGCCCCGGACTCGGACACCGCCAGCGGTATCACCGGAAGCAGCAAGCCCCAGCCGCCGAACGCCGCTGCCCCCATCCCCATCGCGGCCGGAAGTCCGCGAATGGAAAACAGACCGCTCAACCTACGAGCGCGGGTCGTTCGATCACAGACTTCCCTTGGTGGAGAGAATTCCGGTCACGCGAGGGTCGTACTCGGTGGCCTGCCGCAGCGCGCGAGCAACCGCCTTGAACTCGGCCTCGGTGATGTGGTGTTGGTCCCGGCCGTAGATCACCCGGACGTGCAGCGCGATTCGAGCATTGGACGCCAAGGTCTCGAACACATGCTTGTTGATCACCGTGGAATACGGAACGCCCGGGTAACCGCCGATGACCGAGTGCACCATGTACTCGGGTTCACCGGTGTGCACGCAGTACGGACGCCCGGACACATCGACAGCCGCGTGCACCAGCGTCTCGTCCATCGGAATGAACGAATCACCGAACCGGGTGATGCCGGCCTTGTCACCGAGCGCCTGCCCGAGCGCCTGCCCGAGCACGATCGCGGTGTCCTCGACAGTGTGATGCGCCTCGATCTCGACATCGCCCTTCGCTCGAACTGTCAGGTCGAAGCGTGCGTGGGTACCCAGCGCGGTGAGCATGTGGTCGTAGAACGGGACACCGGTGGAGATGTCGACGACACCGGTGCCATCGAGGTTCAGCTCGACGGAGATGTCGGACTCTTTGGTGGTGCGCTCGATCTTGGCGATACGGGGAGCTGGTGTGGTCACTGCTGAGCCTCTGCTCTTTCGGTCGAAGCAAGTTCTGCGCTGACGGTGAGGAATCTGTCGTTCTCGTACACCAGGCCGATGGTGACGCGCAGATATCCTGCGATTCCGACGTCCCGGATCAGTACGCCTTCGTCGAGGTACCGCTGCCAGGTCGCAGCCGCATCGGTGAATCGGCCGAAGAGCAGGAAGTTTGCGTCGGACGGCACCACCTCGTAGCCCTGGCTGCTCAATGCACGGGCCACTCGGTCGCGCTCGGCGGCGAGCTCGGCAACGCTGCCGAGGGTGTCCGAGGCGTGCCGCAACGCAGCTCGAGCAGCGGCCTGCGTGACTACCGAGAGGTGATAAGGCAAGCGCACCAACAACATTGCGTCGACCACGGCCGGAGCCGCAATCAAATATCCCAGCCGACCTCCCGCGAAGGCGAACGCTTTGCTCATCGTGCGACTGACCACGATCTTGCTGGGGTAACTCTCGATCAGTCCGATTGCACTCACGGCCGAGGAAAATTCCGCGTAGGCCTCGTCGACCACCACGATGCCCGGCGCGGCATCGAGAATGCGACGCAGATCCGCCTCATCGATGCTGTGCCCCGTCGGATTGTTGGGGCTGGTGACGAACACGACGTCGGGACGACGCTCCTCGATTGCCTGCACGGCGTAATCGACGTCGAGCGAGAAATCTGCGCGACGCTTGGCCGGGATCCATTCGGTCTGCGTTCCCGAGGAGATGATCGGGTGCATCGAGTACGAGGGCACAAAGCCGAGTGCGGTGCGCTCCGGCCCACCGAACGCCTGCAGCAATTGCTGGAGAATTTCGTTGGAACCGTTGGCGGCCCACACGTTTGCCGCCTCGACCGAGAATCCTGTCGAGGTGGAGAGGTAGCGTGCGAGGTCCGTCCGCAGCTCGACGGCATCGCGATCGGGATACCGGTGCAGTTGCGTTGCGGCAACACGGACCGACTCGGTCACGTCGTCGACCAACGCCTTCGTCGGCGGATGCGGATTCTCGTTGGTGTTCAGCTGAACCGGCACGGTCAGCTGCGGTGCGCCGTACGCAGACTTGCCGACCAGAGCCGCACGCAGTGGCAGATCTTCGAGCGATACCGACTGTCCCAGTGCGTTGTTCACGATGTCACCTCGGCTGCCGGCCGCAGGCCCTCGAACCGCAACCGCACCGCTTCCCCGTGCGCCGGCAGGTCCTCGGCGTTGGCCAGCGCAATCACGTGCGCAGCAACGTCTTTCAGCGCCGCTTCACTGTAGTCCACCACATGGATCCCACGCAGGAACGTCTGCACACTCAACCCCGAGGAGTGACGGGCGCATCCGGCCGTCGGAAGAACGTGATTCGAACCCGCGCAGTAGTCACCGAGGCTCACCGGGGACCACGCGCCGACGAATACCGCACCGGCGCTGCGCACCCGCGCCGCGACCTCGGACGCGTCCTCGGTCTGGATCTCGAGGTGCTCGGCCGCGTAGGCGTTGACCACGGCCAACCCCTGGGCGACGTCGTCGACCAGCACGATCCCGGACTGGCTGCCGTTCAGGGCCGTGGCCACCCGCTCTGCATGCCGCGTGGACGGCATCTGCGCGTTGACGGCCTCGTCCACTGCGTCGGCCAGTTCTACGCTGTCGGTGACCAGCACACTGGCGGCCATGACGTCGTGCTCGGCCTGGCTGATCAGATCGGCTGCCACGTGGATCGCGTCCGCGGTGGCGTCGGCGAGAATCGCGATCTCGGTAGGTCCGGCCTCGGAGTCGATTCCGATGAGTGAGCGGCACAGTCGCTTGGCGGCCGTGACGTAGATGTTTCCCGGACCGGTGATCAGATCGACCGGTGCCAGCTCGCCGCCGTCGGTGTCTGTTCCGCCGTACGTGAGCAGCGCGACCCCCTGACCGCCGCCGACTGCCCACACCTCGTCGACGCCGAGAAGCGCCGCTGCGGCCAGAATTGTCGGGTGGGGCAGACCGCCGAAATCCTTCTGCGGCGGCGAGGCCACCACCAGCGAACCGACGCCGGCGATCTGCGCCGGCACCACATTCATCACCACCGAGGACGGGTACACCGCGTTGCCGCCTGGTACGTAGAGCCCCACTCGATCGACGGGGACCCAGCGTTCGGTCACGGTTCCGCCGGGTACCACCTGCGTGGTGTGGTCGGTTCTGCGCTGATCGGAGTGCACCAGACGAGTGCGTTCGATCGCCACCTCGAGCGCTGCGCGTACATCGGGGTCCAGTTCGGACAGGGCGCGGTCCACATCTTCCTGCGGCACTCGAATACGATCCGGCCGGACTCCGTCGAACTTCTCACTGAACTCGAGCGCAGCCTCGGCGCCGCGTTCGCGGACGGCGTCGACGACGGGGCGAACCTGATGCAGCACCGAATCGACATCCACTCCGCCTCGGGGAAGTGCGCCACGTAGTTCGGCGGTGGATGGAGTTCGTCCGCGTAGATCGACGCGGGCGAGCTCGATGCGGGCAGGCATAATGGGCCCCTTCGTGAAGTCGTGTCGGTGCCGGGGTTCGGTCGGATCAGTGTTGTCCGAACCACCAGGATAGTTCCACCGAATATGCCTCAGCCTCGCACGTCCCACAGATGATGAATCGGATCGTGAATGTAGTACGCGGCCAGTGACTCGACGGAGAAGTTCGATCCGTCGCTGCGCCTACCCGTCCGCTGTCTGTCCCCGGGAGGAACGGCGGCGAAGGCGTCCGCGAGCGCAGCGGCAGCGTCAGCGAGCTCTGCCGCCACCACCGCGGCATTCTGCTCGTTGTAGTTCTCGGCCAACGCGGTCGCGTCCTGATCCCAGTTGGCGAACTCGGGGTCGTGCTCGGCGAGGACCAGCGCCAACCGGGTGCGGAAGATCCGATGTACGTCGCGCACATGCGCGGCGTATTCGAGTGCAGACCACGTCGAATCATCGGGTCGAACGGCCACGTCGTCTCGGTCCAGAACCGCGACCCAGCGCTCGATGTCGGCGCGGATCAGCTCGGGGATGTCCTCGTACCGGACGGCGCTCGAGTCGAACCCGCAATCCGGGCAGGCTCGCTCGAGTACCCACGTCCAGTTCTTCGTATCGGGATCGATCGGCATGGTGGGAACAATAGATCAGGAACGACCGCGCCGAGTGTCCACAATCGGCACGGTCGTACTGCGATTGCACCGCGGACCTCCGATTGTGGCCACCCCGCGACGCCCGCCTGGAGTCACATGTAGCGGGCAGCCAGTTTCTGCAGGGTGCTCGTGATTCCCTGTGCGTTCTTCTGCGGCATCTTCAACCACTCCAATACCTTCGGAGCCTTGGCCGTGCCGTACTTGAAGCTCTCGGTGACCGTCGTCACGCCCGGCTGCTTCTCGTCGAACTCCCAGCGCCAGCTGTGACCCATCGGGTGCTGCCACTCGACGATCTTGTGCTTGTCCGCGTCGACGAACTCGGTGACGGTGCTGGTGATCTTGTACGGCACCCCGTACTGCTTCATGCCAACGGAGAACCTCGCTCCGGTACTGAGCCGTTCGGGGCCCCGAACGGTGTCCTTGACGGTTCCCGATCCGTCGAGTTCACCGTGCCGACGGGGATCGGCAACGATGTCGAACAGTTCGGCTGCAGGGGCCTGAACCTCGGCTTGTTTGCTGACCTGCTGATGTCCGGTATCGATGGTTCTGATCTCTGCCATCTCGTACGCGTACCCACTGCGAGCGATCCGACACCACCGGTCGAGCGGAATCCCAGTTGACCGACGTAGTTCAATGAACGCATGTCCTGGTCAGTGTGGCTCGCATTCCTCGGTGCAAGCGTCGTCATCAGTCTCTCCCCCGGCGCCGGTGCCATCGCATCGATGTCCACCGGCCTTCGCTACGGACTCCGCCGCGGGTACTGGAACATCCTCGGGCTGCAGATCGGTCTGCTGGTGCAGATCGGCATCGTCGCCGTCGGACTCGGGGCTGTTCTGGCCAACTCCGCGCTGGCGTTCACCGCCATCAAATGGTTCGGCGTTGCTTACCTGGTCTATCTCGGAGTTCGGCAGTGGCGGGCAGGCCCCACCGACGTCGCCGACGCGCCCGTGGTGGCCGATCGCGGAACGACGATGCTGATACGGGGCTTCCTCGTCAATGCCAGCAACCCCAAGGCCGTCGTGTTCATGGTGGCGGTGCTGCCCCAGTTCCTCGAGCCGGCGCAGCCACTCGTTCCCCAATACCTCGTGATCGCGGGCACGATGGTGGCGGTGGACATGCTGGTGATGACCGGCTATACCTCTTTGGCGTCTCGGGTACTGCGACTGATGCGATCGCACCGTCAGCAGAAGATGATGAATCGCTCGTTCGCCGGGATGTTCTTCGCCGCCGCGACGTTCCTTGCCACAGTTCGGCGGGTGACCCCGTGAAGAAGTACCGCGTGATCATGAAGAACGCCCTCGGCGGCGATCCGATTCCACTGGGACTGTTCGACACTCTGCTCGAAGCCAACACCTGGATCCAGGACGTCGGCAAACGGGACGAGCACGAACTCGGCACCTACACGGTAGAAGTGGAGTCGGGGGAACGGCCAGACGACCAGGAAGTCGTCGACGAGTGAGTCGGCGGTGCCCGTGTTCGAGTGGTGACACGTTCGACGCGTGCTGCGCGCCGTATCTGCGCGGCGATGCGAGCGCGCCGACGGCCGAGAAGCTGATGAGGTCTCGATTCACTGCGTTCGCCGTCGGTGACGCGGCCTACCTCCGCGCGTCATGGCATCCCGATACCGTTCCGGACGAGCTCGAACTGGACCCCGATCAGCGGTGGTATCGACTCGATATCGTCTCGATCGAGGCGGGCGGGCTGTTCGACGACGTGGGAACCGTCGAGTTCCGAGCGCACTACAAGCACCCCGAGGGGGCGGGGACGATGAGCGAGGAAAGTCGATTCGTCCGTACCGGCGGCCGCTGGCTCTACCTCGACGGACTGCTCTCGCGCTAGAGGTTGCGCAGCTTGGTCGGCCGGTTCCCTGCAGCACGACGCGCCTGCTGCTTCTCTTTGATCCGTTCGGCATCCTTGCGAACCTGGATCTGAGTGCGGCGCTCTCGAACGAGCCACTGCGGCGGGCTGGCGATGAGCTCGTCGATGGCGTCGATGGTCAACGCTTCGGTGACACCGCCGCGGGCCAGACCGGCGATCGAGACACCCAGCTTCTTCGCGATGACGTCGCGGGGAAATGGTCCGTTGGTCTGCAAATCGGTCAGCCACTGCGGCGGATCGCTGCGTAGGGCGTCCAGCTCGGACCGGCTCACCATCGAGTTCTGAAATTCTTCGGGTGCTGCGGGAAGGTAGATGCCGAGCTTGTTCGCCGCGGTCAATGGCTTCATGGTCTGTTGCTTGTTCTCCGGGCTCACCGCATCAGCTTATCCGGCACTGCGCGCTCTCGACGCCACGGTCGCTCGCGCCCCCGCTCGTCCCATAGGCTCGGGACGTGAATATCGATGTGCAGACACTGCGCTGGTTCGCGGCGGTGGCGCAGCAACTGCATTTCGCCCGCGCTGCCCAGTCGCTGGGAATCTCGCGAATCCGCCTGAGCAAGGCCGTGGTCGAACTGGAGGAGCAGCTCGGCGTCGAGCTGTTCGTACCGGGAGCCTCGCCCACCGAACTCACGGCCGAGGGCCGAGACCTGCTGGCTCGGGCGCTGGTGGAGATCGCCGAGGACGATAGACGTCTCGAGCGCGAACGGGTCACTGCGGCGGAGCCATCGACGTTCACCATCGGCTTTGCCGAAGGGGTGACGCTGACGAAGTGGACCCGCATCTGGGCAGATCGGTTTCCCGACATCGCGCTGTCGGTCGTGGCCACCACACCGAACTCACAGGTCTCGTGCCTGCGCGACGGAACGGTCGATGTCGGCTTCGTCCGTCCGCCCCTCGATCGCGACGGGCTCAACGCCATCGGCCTGTACCAGGAAGTGCAAGTCGTGGTGGTCCCGAAAGACCACCCGGTGGCCGCATTCGATTCCGTCACCGCAACCGATCTCGCTGACGAACATCTGCTTGCCGATCCTGCGACAGCACCCGAATGGGCTGCGGTGGCCACCGAACTCGTCACCGGGGATCGACCCGAACTACCCCCGATGAACTCCGTCGCAGAGACATTCGAGTACGTCGCTGCCGGATTGGGGGTGGCAATCGTTCCGCATTCGGTCGCCCGAATCAATGCCCGCAAGGACCTCGTGTACCGCCCGGTGACCGACATCGAGCACACCCAGATCGCGTTGGCCTGGGTCGCAGATCGTGAGAGCGAGCTCATCGAGGAATTCATCGGCATCGTTCGCGGGCGATCGACCCGCAGTTCACGCGGTTCAGCAGATGCGCCTCCGGCCAAGAAGAAGAAGGCTCACCCGTCCAAACCTGCTCGCCCCGTGGCCAAGACGAAAACGAACGCCCGGCGCAGCGGCAAGCGGCGCTGAACAGGCCTCCAGGAGACTTTCCGGTCCGTATAGGAACGTGTGTTCGAAAGGGTGTCGGTGGGTCGCGATAGATTTCCTGCATGCTTTCGGGGGACGGCGGATCAGGGGCGGACGGCATCGAGACGGTGCCGCCCGCCCCTGAGGTGTCCGACCCCGAACTATCGGTGTTGGTCGATCGTGTCGAGTCCGCGGTCGCCGCATTGACGGAACAGGCGTCGGTGTCGTGGACGAACGCCGACCGGCGCGCGGTGATCCAGCGGATGGAAACGGTGACCCGGTCGCTGACTGCGCACTCGTACACCTGGCTCAACGAACTCATCGCTCAACATGGCCTCGATGTGTATCCGGGGTCGGTGCCGGCGTCGGTGGCGTGGATGCTGCGGATCACCCCACGCGCGGCTGGGGCACGGGTTCGCCTGGCTGCGGAGTTGGGGGATCGCACTGCATTGTCCGGTGAGGTCCTGCCTGCGTTGCTGCCGCACACCGCCGAAGCATTACGGGCCGGGTTGCTCGATACCAAGCATGTGCAGATGATCCGCGAATTCTTCCGCCATCTGCCCTCGAGTGTGGACCCGCAGACCCGCGATCTCGCCGAAGAGCAGTTGGTGGGCTACGCATCG
>NZ_JBMIRQ010000088.1:0-361 GCF_049195265.1 Rhodococcus sp. MALMAid1271
AGAGGGCGGTGAGGAGTTTTTCGCCGGTGACGGCATCGAAGCCACCTTTCATGATCATTCGTCCGTTGAGGGTTTTCGAGGCGAAGAGTTCGTTGCGGTCGGTGTCCTCGGCGGGTGGGGTGGTGCCGCCGTAGAGGTCGAGCAAGCGGGTGATGGCTGCGCGTAGGGGTCCGGTGCGGGCTTCGGGTCCGGTCGCGGCGGTGATCAGCGCTGCTCGAGCCATGTCGGGGCCCTCGGGAGGGGGTCGTGGGGTGGGGTTTCGGCGAAGTCGAGGATGAGGGCGGCATGGTCGATGGACATGACGCCGGTGTTGACGGCGTCGGCGATGTCGGGGAAGTTCTTCAGTCCGCGGGCGAGGGCG
>NZ_JBMIRQ010000110.1:0-76091 GCF_049195265.1 Rhodococcus sp. MALMAid1271
TGTGGGACACTTTCACTGGAAGTGCCTTTCCTGAGCTGGTGGATTTGTTGCGTGAGAACTCAAATCATCCCAGTTCAGGGGGCACTTTCTTCAGTTAGACACTCCGGTCAATGGAAGTTCTATCGGTGGATTCAGGCTTAGAAGAACGATGCACGATGACGGCCACCTCGACCTCGGTCGAGGTGGCTGCCGGCGCATGAATGGGATGTCGAACCATCCGTAATCGTTGAATCGTCCGACTCGGGGTCAACGCCGATCCCGGCCAACCTTCGACCTACGAAATCCATGGGGTTCGAGACCTCATGGAGCCCACAACGAGAGGACCAAACCATTGACAAGAGTTCCTTCCGCTCCGGGTACCGGTGAGGTAGCCGACCGAGTCAGAGCCCGCAGAGGCGGTTACTTGACTCCGCTGGATGAGGCCCTGCTGCACAGCGAGCCATTCGCAGACGGATGGAATGCGTTGCTCGGTGCTGTCAGGTCCAGCATGGCGTTGCCCGGTGTGTTCCGTGAGCTCGCGATCTGTCGCGTTGCCGCGTTGAACGGTGCAGACTACGAGTGGCGTGCGCACGTCCCGCTCGCACACGCAGAGGGGCTGACGGACGAGCAGGTGGCCGCCCTGAGACTTGGCGCGGACACCGCGTCGCTGGAGGACGATCATCAGCTCATCCTCGCCTATACAGACGCGATGACGCGGTCGGTCACGGTGCCGGGCGAGCTCAGTGCGGCCGTTCACAAGCGTTTGGGCACAAAGCAACTCGTTGAGCTGACCGGCACCATCGCGGCGTACAACATGGTGTCTCGATTTCTCGTAGCACTTCACGTCGGCCACAGCGAGTCGGCGGACACCTCCGAATCAACGGAAAGCGAAGTGACGGCATGACCGGTCGATTGGCGGGCAAAGTTGCCCTGGTAACGGGAGCAGGAAGTGTAGGACCTGGTTGGGGTAACGGTCGTGCGTCCGCGGTGCGCTTCGCCCAGGAAGGCGCGACGGTCTTCGCGATCGATCTGAACCGGGAGGCACTCGACGAGACCGTGGCACGTTTCGACGGGCCTGCCGGGTCGATCGTTCCCCTTCGGTGCGATGTCACCGACACCGACGCCGTTCAGGCAGTGGTGGCCAGTTGTGTCGAGCAGGCGGGCAGGGTCGACATACTGGTCAACAACGTCGGTGGGTCTCGCGCCGGCGGGCCGGTGGAGATAACCGAGGAAGAGTGGAACAAGCAGCTCGAATTCAATCTCACGACAACGTTTCTCACGTGCAAGCACGTCCTGCCGTACATGAAGGAGGCTCGCACGGGTGCCATCGTCAACACCGCGTCCACATCGGGCATCCGCTGGACCGGAGCAGCACAAGCGGCGTACTCCGCGTCGAAGGCCGGCGTGATCGCGTTCACCCGGTCCGTCGCGGTCCAACACGCCCCGTGCGGTATTCGTGCCAACACTGTGATTCCGGGACAGCTGCACACGCCGATGGTCGAGGTTCGGCTCGCCGGTCAACGCTCCGGTGGTGACGTCGACAAGCTCCTCGAACAACGGCTCTCGCGGATTCCGATCGGGTTCATGGGCGATGGCCGAGACACCGCGAACGTCGCATTGTTCCTCGCATCCGATGAGGCTCGCTTCGTGACCGGTACCGAGGTCGTCGTCGACGGCGGCATGTCGGCTCGCTGCGACTGATCCTCGGGGAGAACGTATTCGGACGAGAAGTGGCCCCGAACCTGTCGGTTCGGGGCCACTTCGGTTCTGGTCGAGTGTGGTCAGAGACCTGCGGCAGCGGAAGACCCCACCGTCACCGACTGTCCTACGTCGGAGCTCGATACTCGACGCACCAGCGCGTCGAGTGCGACGACGCCCGCACCAGCTGGACGGATGGAGACCGGGTTGATCTCGGCTTCCAGGACATCTGTGTGGGACACGGCGAGTTCTGAGAGCGCAACGATGGTGGCTGCGAGAGCATCCAGATCGCCTCCCGGAAGTCCGCGGTAACCGCTGACCACCGACAGACCCTTGACCTCGCCGATCATTTCGCGGGCGGTTTTGGTGTCGACAGGGGCCAGGCGAACGGAGGAGTCAGCGAAGATTTCGGCCAATACACCTCCTGTGGACAGTACGACCAACGGGCCGACGTCGGCGCTGACGCGGTATCCCACCAACGCGTCGGCCAAGCCGCGAGGTGCCATCTGCTGCACGAGAACACGGTCGACGACGACATCGGGCTGGTTCTCGCCGACGCTGGTGACGATGGATCGAACAGCGTCGCGCACACCGTGGTCGTCGACCACGTTCAGGACAACCCCACCGACATCGCTCTTGTGAGGGACTTCGTCCGACAACACCTTCACGACGGCCGGGTAGGCGAAGGGCAGGTTCAGCTCCCCATCGAGAGAGTCGACGTGCAGTGCGACGGCGGGACAGAATTCAACACCCAGAGACCCGAGTAGTTCGCTCGATGCCTTCTCGTCCAGTACGGCGGTCGATGCCGACGCGTCGACGGCGAATCGAGCTCCGTTGCCTACGGACGCCGGTACGCGGCCGTATGTGGCTGCGATGACGTCGGCGCACGACTCCGGGGTGCGAAAGGCAGGGACGCCCGAGGTATTGAGAAGTGCTGCGGCGTCGGGTGCTTCGGGCAGCGCGAAGGCGACGATGGGCACCGAGTGGTTGCCCCGCTCGGAGATGGCCTGCACGGCGAGTTCCGGATTCAGCCGCGCCGAGGAGCCGATGACGAACACGATCAGATCGAACTCGCCACTGTCCTGCATTGCGTCGAGAGCGCCGGTGACGATGTCGTGTCGCGCGCCCGCCAAGCCCAGATCGGCAATCAGGCTGTGCGGGATGGGGGCTCCGCGCTCGGCCATCGTTGCGACGAGTTCCTCGCTCGGTCCTGCGATGGTGAGTCCGCGCAGTGCCAGCTGGTCGACCATGATCGCGGCACCTCCGCCGGTGGTCGTCACGACGCCGACGCGTGGGGAGGCGGGAGTGGGGGAGACAGGGACGCGACGCAGCAGGCCGGGTGCCTCGACGAGGGACTCGAAGTTGTACACCCGAGCGAAGCCGCAAGACCGGAAGAATGCCTCGGACTCACTGTCCTCGCCGGCCAGTGCTCCGGTATGCGAAACCGAGAGTGCCGCAGCTTCATCCGATCGACCGAGCTTGTAGACTGCGACCGGCTTGCCCGCGGCAGCGGCGGCCTGCGCGAACGACGCGAGGTCCTCCGAATTCCGCAGCGATTCCATGAAGAGGGCAAAGGAGGTGACGCCGGGATCGGCAACCATCGACTCGCACAGTGCCCCGAGGGACAGGTCGGCTTCGCCACCGGTGGAGACGAGTCCGGCGAATCCGATTCCGCGACCGCGAGCGCGGCTGACGAGCGATCCGATGACGCTGCCCGACTGCGACGCGACGAAGATTCCGCCGGAGGGTATGTTCGGCTCGCCGAATGCCGCGTTACCGGTGAGCATGACTCCGGTGCGCGGATTGACCACTCCCAAGCTGCTCGGTCCGATGACTCGCACCTCGCCCTCGGCCGCGGCTGCACGCAGTCGCTCCTCGCGTTCGAGGCCCTCAGGGCCTTCCTCGGCAAAACCCGACGAAAGAACTGTGGCGGCAGTGACGCCGAGTCGAGCACATTCTTCGACGGCGGAGATCGCCGCTTCGGCACCGGTCATGATGTAGACGTGCTCGGGAACCTCGGGCAGTGAGGATAGGCTGGGCCATGCTTTTTCGCCCTGGACGGTTTCCCTCGTCGGGTTGATGAAGTAGGCATTCCCGGTATATCCGGCCTGCGCCAAGAATTGCTGCGGCCGGGCAGTCGTCTTCTTCGGATCGTTGGAGGCCCCCACGATCGCAATCGACTTCGGGTCGATCAGTCTCTGGGCGAACGACCGAGTGCCGTCGGGATCGTTGCGATGTTCGTTCATGGGCTCAACTCCTGGGAGCGGTGTGAATCGTGGTTCTGGACAGAACGCCGGATGGTGGTGTGTGCCACTCGGCGGGAGCGGCATGATGTAGATTACACACTCTATAGAGTACTGTCTATCGACATGGGAACTACTCGGCAGTGCCCGGATCGGGGCGAGTTCGGTGACGACACATCGATGGCAGGGGTGATCAACGACGAGTCCTTGATCGATCGGTTGATTGTTCGCCCATCGAGCGAGCCGGACGGAGGAACTGTCTGCGACGATCGAGCGCAGTTCGTCGGGCAGCCGATCCGAGGCTTCGTGCAACGCACATTCGGGGGCCATCTCGTCGCTCAGGCATTGATGGCGAGCGCTGCAACGGTGAGTGACCCTCGGAGAGTGGCAAATTCGCTGCACGTCTACTTTCTCTCGTCGGGTACACATGAGCATCCCTTGGACTACGAGGTCGACACGATTCGAGACGGGGGGTCCTTCTCCATCCGTGAGACCACGATCGTGCAGAACGGACGCCGGCTGGCGCGTGTGTCGGCCTCGTTCTGTCTCCCTTCGGCGATCGGATTGGTCGTCGACGAATTCCTTTCTGTGCACACCGTCCCGGCACCGGAGGAGTTGGAGCCGCTCTACCGTCGTCGGACGCTCGGTCTGCCACCCGACGGCATCAAGTTGCCGACGGGCAAGCACTGGCAGACCGCGTCGCGTCCGGTCGATATTCGCTATATAGACAATGCCGACTCACGACGCTTCTGGTTTCGCACCGCTGCCGCCGACGGCGGGAACCAGAACGAGCATCGAGCTGTGCTCGCGTTCGCCAGCGACCGATCACTGCTCCCGGTGATCGCACACGCACGAGGGGACATCGAGGGTGCCCACACCATGCGCAGTGCAAGCATCGATCATGCGCTGTGGTTCCATGCCGATGTCCGCTCGGGCGATTGGTACCTCTACGTTCAGGACTCGCCGTTCCACACGGCACGATCCGGACTGGCCCGAGGAACGATTTTCAACCGGGCCGGTCGTCTCGTCGCATCAGTTACACAGCAAGGCATGATCTTCGGCGAATGCCTCGAAATTCGCACATAGCATCGTCGCCGCAACTGCCTGAGCGAAAACCACGTCGACATAGGGCTGTGATCCACACCGGGTCTCGGCCCTCACCGGTACGAATGTGCTCAGCCGGTTGGAGGACGCGACCCCGAGGGCACCATCGAGAGGTTCACGCCGAGCGCCGGACCGAGTTCGGTGGTGGCCCTGAGGAAGACATCTTCGTCACATTCGGGCTCACACGGGCGACTTGCTTCGAGCGGTTGTCCAGCCGCCTCGGCGAAGAACGGAACTGTTCGACGAGAGACTGTTCGAGCAGCTGCGAGACTCTGCTGATGCTGACTTGCCCACCACCACAAGAAAATTCGGAAGTATTTTATTGCTCGATGAGAACAGACGCCGCGGCGAAAGTCACGCAGGGAGGCGAGCGATCGTTGCGTGCAAGTGTTGAATCTGTACACCACTGCTGCGAGCCCGGCTGGGGGCCAAAGGAGTCCATCTGGTTTCAGATTTCTGGAACAGGGCAGTGGATTTCGGGCAACACCGTGTACGTCGGTGGAATCCCGCAGATCTGACTGGGTCACCGGTGCAGCTGATTTCAGATCGCAACATCCCGACCTAGTCGGTGACTCGGTGTGCATCTCCTCAGCCCAAGGGCCGATTGGTACCTTGTGGTTTGGTCCGTTCTCGGACGGCAATTCTGCGTTCCGGATCTCAATCGGGTTCAGGCATCATCCCCTGTCTCGGGCAACCACCTGAGACCTGTGCTCTTCGACGGAGGTTCGCAGGACGTCGACAGCGACGGCGAGTGCGGGAGAGGGGTTGGCGGGGTTCCATGCCATCGCGATGCGTAGGACCCGGGTGGGCCCGGCGAGCGGGAGGTAGTGGACGCCATCCATTCTGAGTTGTTGGGTTGACGCTACGACCACGGCGATGCCGACGCCCGCGCCCACCATTGCGAGCAGACTGTAGGGGTCGGGGGCTTCATGGGCAATGGTGGGCGCGAAGTCTGCATCCGCGCACAGCGCGAGCGTCGTCTCGCGCACTACAGATCCGTGTTCGGCCGGATAGAACACGAACCGCTCGTGCCGGAGGTCGGTGGCGTCGACTTCAGATGCACCGACAAGGCGATGTCCCGCAGGAACCGCGAGGATCAGAGTTTCCTCGCTGACGGTCACTGTGGCTAGATGGGGAGGAGCCGGCAATCCGACGATCCCCATGTCGATGCTGCCATCGGCCAGAGCGTCTATCACTTCCCCGGAGTACAGCTGAGGCCGAAGGACCAGTTCGACGCCCGGGTGGGCGTCGGCGATCGACCGTGCCAGACGCGACAACGCCTGGTATCCGCTTGCCCCGCCGAATCCGATGCGAACAGAACCGATTTCGCCGGTCTTGCTCGACCGAGCAACGCTGTGGATGACATTCAGCTGAGCCCTGATCATCCGGACGGGTTCCATCAGTGCTGTTCCAGCGTCGGTGAGCTGTACCGAGCGTGTGGTGCGGATGAACAGGTCTGTGCCCAGTTCTCGTTCGAGTGCCCGAACCGTCTGACTCAGCGGCGACTGCGCCACATGGAGCTTCTCGGCAGCGCGTCCGAAATGCAACTCCTCCGCGACTGCGAGGAAAGCGTCCAGATGCCGTAACTCCATGCGATCTCCCAGTTAAGTGAATCTGACACTCAATGAAGCCAAATTACGTCTTGGACTCTACAAGGAGGCTCAGGAATAGTGATCTACATCGCACTCAATGGTTATCTCCATGCGGATCACACAGTCAGGACTTCAGGTGACACTTTCACAAGACGGCGACTTACAGTCGATGCACGACGTGAAGAAGGCGCGCAAAGCCGGCATCACCGCGTTCGCCGGCACGACCATCGAATGGTTCGACTTCTACATCTATGGCACCGCATCTGCGCTCGTGCTGGGCAAACTGTTCTTCCCCGACGCGTCCCCTGCGGTCGGGACTCTCGCTGCGTTCGCAACGTTCGCAGTCGGGTTCCTCGCACGTCCGTTGGGCGGCATCATCTTCGGCCACTTCGGTGACAAGTTCGGCCGTAAGAACGCAGTGGTCATCACCCTGGCGATGATGGGCATCGGGACCGTCGGAGTCGGTTTGCTGCCGACCTACGAGTCGATCGGAATCTTGGCACCGATCCTGCTGGTCACCCTTCGTGTGGTGCAGGGCATCGCGATGGGTGGGGAATGGGGTGGTGCCGTCCTGATCGCCACAGAATTCGCTCCACCGAAGAAGAAGGTCCTGTACGGTGCCTTCGCACAACAAGGATCGCCCGTCGGCAACCTCATGGCCACGCTCGCCTTCCTGGCATTGACCGCGATGTCGGACAGTGTCTTCGAATCCTGGGGTTGGCGTATACCTTTCGTCGCGTCGGCGCTGCTGGTTGCCGTCGCCCTCTACATTCGTCTGCACATCTCCGAGACGCCGGAAATGCGGCAGGCCGTCGAAAAACAAGAACGCACTCGCTTGCCCCTCGTCCAGGTCGTTCGTTCCCATCCGATAGAACTGCTCCTCGGCGTCGGCGCAGTGGTCGCCGGAGTGGCGATCACCTACGTCAAAACCACGTTCGCGTTATCGTGGGCGACGACGGATCTCGGATTCGAACGAGCAGACTTTCTTCTTGTCATCACCTGCGCGTTGGTCGCACAGGTGATCATCCAGCCGTTCGGTGCGATCTTTGCCACGAGAATCGACCCGTCGCGGGCCATCAAATGGATGCTGCTGCCGGAGCTGATTCTGCTTCCGCTGATGTTCTTCCTCATCCAGACCGGATCGGTCGCCTGGGCGATGCTCGGCATGATTCTCGCTACCGCCCCACACGCCATGTACTACGCAGCGCTGGCAGGTATTTTGGCGCAGGTCTTCCCGACCAATGTCCGCTACACGGGAATCTCACTCTCGTACCAGTTCTCGACGGCGATCTTCGCTGGTACCGCCCCCTTGCTGTCTCAATTCCTCCTCAATGCCACCGGCTCGATCTGGGTCGTCGTCGGACTCGGCCTGTTCTACGTACTGCTGTCGGTCGTGTGTATGTCGGTCCTACTGCGCAGAGGTAAGCGGCTCGAACCGCTCGCTGTGTACGACGCGACGACGGCGTCCACACTCAGCAACACCGGAAAGGCCTGAAACATGAATTACGCGCGACGCGACCCCGCGCTCCATGCAGTAGTCCGACGCTGGACCGACGGTGAGGATCTCCAGAGGCTCGACGCATTGCTGGATGCCCTGGGCGAGGATGCTGCCGGTCGACTCGACGGTCTCGCCGCCACGGCGGACAAGAACCCGCCGGTCCTTCGCCAGTTCGATCGCGACGGCAACCGTGTCGACGAAATCGTCTATCACCCTGCCTATTCGGAGCTGTGCGAGGCGGCCTACAGCACGTACGGCCTGTCTGCGTTGTCACATCGGGGACTGCACGGCTGGGCGGAAACTCCACCGCACCTGGTGAAGTACCTGGCATCATATGTTTTCGTCCAAGCGGAGTTCGGGCTCGCATGCCCGGTCTCGATGACGGACGCAGCGGCACGTGTTCTCGAGCTGTTCGGAGACAGTGATGTGTTCGGCCCGTGGATCGATGGTCTCACCTCGGTGGACCCGGCGACTTCGATGACCGGTGCCATGTTCATGACCGAGCCGCAAGCCGGAACCGACATCGCCATGACCGAGACGGTGGCAGAGCCGCGCGATGGCGGCTGGCGACTCACGGGTAAGAAGTGGTTCGCCTCCAACCCCGACGCCGATGTCATCGTGACACTGGCCAGGTTCCCTGGAGGCGAGGACGGCTCCACCAGGGGAGTTGGCATGTTCATGGTGCCGAAGAAGCTGCCCGACGGCTCGCCCAACAACTTCACGATCGACCGCCTCAAGGACAAGATGGGCACCAGGTCGATGCCGAGCGGTGAAGTAACTCTTTCCGGGGCACATGCCCTTCAGGTGGGGCAGTTGGACCGAGGCTTCGTGCAGATGGCAGAGATGGTCAACACGTCGAGACTGTCGAATGCCATGCGCGCCAGTGCTTTGATGCGCAGGTCTGTTCGGGACGCAGTCGACCACACTCGTGATCGAATCGTGTTCGGAAAGCCCCTGTTCGAGCAGCCGCTGATGCGCGCGACACTGCTCGAGCTCTGCCTCGAATCAGAGGCGTCCTTGGCGATGGTCGCCTACAGCGCGAAGTGCCTTCAGGCCGCCGATGACGGTAACCCCGATTCGAAACAACTGATCCGGGTTCTGACGCCCCTCGCCAAGCATTTCATCTGCAAGCGAGCGCGAGTGGTCACCGGAGAGGCCATGGAGGTGCGCGGCGGTAACGGCTATATCGAGGAATGGGCGCATGCTCGGTTGGTTCGCGACGCCCACCTCGGTTCGATCTGGGAGGGTTCCAGCAACGTCATCGCGCTTGACGTGTTGCGGTGCATGCGAAAGTTCAACGCGCATAGACACATTGCGACTACGATGATCGGCGTATTGGCGGGCCTCGGCCCTGATTGCGCCGACGGCCGTTCCGTTCTCGTTCGCGCATGGGAAGACCTGACCGAGCGGGGCGACCGTCTTCTGATCAGTTCGACGGACGTAGCCGAGTCGGGTTGTGCGCATTACGCAAATGCACTTGCACAAACGATCATGCAGACCTTGCTGTTCGATCTGGCGAATCACTCCATACACTCGACCGGCGACTACCGCGGACTGTTGGTGGCATTCGCGTACCTCGACCGTTCGGACGACGTGTCCGCCGAGGCGCTGAGTCATCTCGGGGCGGTCGTCGACGGAACGGCCGTCGATCGCGAATCCGCACTTCTTGCCAGTCCTCTGGCCGATTCGACGGTAGGTGCAACGCGATGAGCGAATCCGCCAATCGGGGACCGTCGCCGCTGGCAGGCCTCAAGGTGCTCGATCTCTCGAAGATTCTTGCCGGCCCGTACGCAACCATGTCGTTGGGCGATCTGGGTGCCGACGTGACCAAGATCGAGCACCCCGAGGGCGGCGACCCGACCCGGTCCTGGGGTCCACCGTTCGTCGGCGATGATGCTGCCTACTACCTCGCGATCAACCGTGGCAAGAAGTCGGTGACGGTGGATCTCAAGTCCGACGAGGGTCAGGCGCTGATCCATCGTATGCTGGCCGAGTCGGACATCGTCGTCGAAAACTTCAAGCCAGGCAGTGGGTTACAGAAGATTTTCGATTACCGTGCGCTATCGGAACGTCACCCGCATCTCATTGTCTTGCATATTTCGGCGTTCGGGGACGAAGGGCCACTGCGCGACGAACCTGGCTACGACATTCTTGCTCAAGCGGCAGGTGGGCTGATGTCTCTCACCGGTGAACCGGGCGGTGCGCCACTGAAAGCGGGCTTCGCGATGGGCGATCTCGGTGCGGCGTTGTTCGGCATCATCGGCATTCTCGCTGCGCTGTACGAGCGCACTCGTACAGGCAGAGGGCAGTACGTCACAACCTCGCTCTACGAGTGCCAACTCGCGCTGCACGTCAACTGGGCGACGAGTTACTTCGCTACCCGGGAGCGGCCCGTCGCGATGGGGTCTGCGCACCTCAATCTTGTTCCCTATCAGGCGTTCCCTGCCGTCGACGGGCACTTCGTCGTTGCAGTCGGCAATGATGCGCAGTGGCGAGACCTGTGCGGGGCCATCGGTCGTGACGATCTGGGTGAGGATCCCAGATTCGTCCAGAACCGCAACCGCGTCGACAATCGTGACGCTCTCGAGAAGGAACTGACCTCGGTGTTCGCCGGAGACACCGTCGAGCATTGGTGTTCGTTGCTCAACAGCAACTCGGTTCCCGTCTCGCCGATTCGGCACCTGGATGAGATCTACGCGCACCCGCACACCGCGGCGCTGGGGATGGTGGAGACCGTTCGCCACCCGTCGATAGGGCCGCTCGAACAAATTCCGTCGCCGATCAGCTTCGGCGGGGTGCGGCCCACAATCACCAGTGCACCTCCTGAACTCGGCGCGGACACAGATGAAGTGATGGCTCGATTCACCAACCAACGCAAATCCCTTTGACCTCCCGGAGGAACTGTTGTCTGCTCTTGTCTCGGCCGAAAAGATGTTCGGTCTCGATTCGCTCCTACAGCCCGACGAGATCGAGATCCGTAATACCGTAAGGAAATTTGCGTCCGAGCGGATTCGTCCGTTCATAGCTCAATGGTTCGAGGACGGAACACTGCCTGCCCGGAAGCTCGCCAAGGAGCTCGGCTCCCTCGGTGTGCTCGGAATGCACCTCGACGGTTACGAATGCGCTGGCATGAGCGCCACGGCCTACGGTCTTGCGTGCCTGGAACTCGAAGCCGTCGATTCCGGCATCCGGAGCCTGGTGTCGGTGCAGGGTTCGCTGGCGATGTTCGCCATCCACCGGTGGGGAAGCGAAGAACAGAAGCACACGTGGTTACCGTCGATGGCCCGCGGTGACGCGATCGGGTGCTTCGGTCTCACCGAGGCGGACTTCGGGTCCAACCCCGCAGGCATGCGGACCACCGCGAAGAACGACGGCGAAGACTGGGTACTCAACGGTACGAAGATGTGGATCACGAATGGGTCCATCGCTGACGTAGCGGTGATCTGGGCTCGGACAGATGACGGCATTCGCGGGTTCGTGGTGCCAACCAACACCCCGGGGTTCTCGGCACCCGAGATCAAGAACAAGGTGTCACTTCGTGCCTCGGTGACCTCCGAGCTCGTGCTCGATGATGTGCGGCTGCCGGCGTCGGCGATGCTTCCTCTCGCGGAAGGCCTGCGTGGACCACTCACGTGTCTGAACGAGGCGAGGTTCGGGATCGTGTTCGGTGCGATCGGAGCGGCGCGAGACTGCCTGGACTCGGCCGTCGAGTACTCGCTCACGAGGGAGGTATTCGACAAGCCCCTGGCCGGCTATCAGTTGACTCAGGCCAAGATCGCGGACATGGCTCTCGAAGTTGGGAAAGGCCACCTCCTCGCCTATCAGCTGGGTCGTCTGAAGGACAGCGTCGGGCTCACTCCGGAACAGGTCAGCGCGGGAAAGCTCAACAATGTTCGCGAGGCGATCGAGGTGGCCCGGACGTGCCGGACGATCCTCGGTGCAAACGGCATCACGCTCGAATATCCGGTCATGCGGCATGCCAACAACCTCGAATCCGTCCTGACCTACGAGGGAACATCGGAAATGCATCAGCTCACGATCGGCAAGGCGATGACCGGCGAAGCGGCCTTCCGTTAGCTGGACCGTCCCACACGCCGGGGCCCATCGCACACAGTCGTTGACCCGCGTGAAAAGCCTTCTTGTCGAACAGGATGGGTTGGTCCGTGCCCCTGGAACTATCGGACCGCACGATGCCGTCCTATCCCGCCGACCTCGGTGGGCGTCGAGCTAACCCGACCCGTTGGCAGCGAATTGCTGTGCGGTCCAACGCAACACGAATGGCAGGCCAGTCATGGCTCCGATGAAGTGGTCGCCTGCCACGGGCTCGTAGTGAACGTCGGCGCCCTTGCTGCGCCACTGCTCGATCAGGGCTGTGACCCCGGCTTCGGGGATGAAGCGGTCGCCGATCATCTTGCTCGCGGAACCGTGGAAGAACGCGACCGGTGCCGACGGCGCGTCGGTCCCTGGGAGGTTCGCGGCGATCACCCGCCGCGCGATGTCGGAGTCGAACGGGTCGGGCTCGGACGCCAAGTCCTCGATTCGCATGCGGGCCAACCCGCCCAAGGCGAGGGGGAGGACGGACATGTCCTTCACCCAGGACGCCAACAGCAGCGCCTTCGGGCCGAACAACTCCACCATCTCGGGGTGCTCACGCGCGAGACCCATGCTCGCCGCGCCCAGCAGGCCGGCTGCGACAGTGCCGTTCATGGTGTCCAGCAGCATCGAGAAGTCGGTGGGTGTTCCACCGGCGACGGCACCTGCCAACCTCACGTCCGGTGCGTACCTCGGCTGCAGTTGCGCGGTCCACGTGGTGGCGATCGCGCCGCCGCTGTAGCCGTAGGCCACTACCGGACTGTCGGCGAGTTCAGGGGCGACGACCGTCATCCCGCGCAGCGAGTCCAGGACGGCATGCCCGGCCATCGTGCCTTCGGAGTACGACATCCTCGGGCCTTGGTGATCGGCGACGAGGACGGCGTATCCGCGGGCGAGCCAGAGCGGCATCACCGGCGGGAGGTCGGCACCGACACCGTGCACGAGTCGGTACGACGGCGTGCTCTTGGCTCCGAGAGAATCGATGGCCACGTTGTGGGCGACGACGGGCCGCGGTCCGCGCCCGGTCCACGGCCGCTTCGGGATCAGCAGCGAGGCGGTGACGCCGGCGGGGAGACCGCGCGCGTCGGTC
The DNA here is from genome assembly GCF_049195265.1 of Rhodococcus sp. MALMAid1271. Taxonomy (NCBI): domain Bacteria; kingdom Bacillati; phylum Actinomycetota; class Actinomycetes; order Mycobacteriales; family Nocardiaceae; genus Rhodococcus; species Rhodococcus sp. MALMAid1271. Next base: position 13,297 of record NZ_JBMIRQ010000110.1, read on the forward strand.
GATCGCACCATGAACTGCTGCAGGGTGGTTCGCGGCCGGGGCACCAGACCGCGGGTCGTGCGCTGCCGGATCACCGCACCGGGATCGAGGTCCTCGATGCCGGGAGGGGTGAGGAAGAAATCGTCGTTGTCGATCGGGGTCGGAAGGATCGCGGCATGGGGATCGTCCGGAGGCTCCAGGGGCAGTCGTCGAGTCAATACGCGATCGAGCACACCGAACAGAGTCATGATCCCCCGATATTCTTCTCCAGCCGTACCGATCCCCGCGGTCACCTTACAGTGCGAGGCGGTCGGTGAACGTCGGAAATGGAGACGTCCCCGCGTTGGTGCAACGCGGGGACGTCTCCCATATCGAGCAGGTTCCGTGGCCGCGTCCCTTCGACGACGTGGCGCGGATCGGGTTGTCGGCCGTTACCCCGTCATGTGCGAGCTTCTCGATAGCGGATCGGGTTTCTCGAGGCCGAAGTGGTCGGCTCCGACGGCAGTCGAGGATTCAGTGGAGTGCACGGTCAGCTCCACTGTCCGAGCAGAGCTCGGTGGTTCAGTCGCTGGTCGCCTGAGGTTCGAGTCTGACGGGTGCACTTTCTGCATGCGTGGTGGGTGCGAAATCAGAGACATGATATTTGCCGTATCGATGGAACAGTACGACCATAGTTCCAGTCAGTACCGCTGGTATGAGCGAAATCTGAAGGACGCTGGACGGAGAGAGGCCTTTGTTGATCAGTGCTCCGCCCACGAGTGGTGCAATGATCGCGCCGATCCGACTGAATCCTGCGGCCCACCCGATGCCGGTCGCCCGCAATGACGGTGGATAGGTTTGGGCGACCACAGCCGTTATGGCGGTGCCAGTGCCGATGATTCCGGCTCCGAGCAGCAAACAGACGGCGATTACCGTGTTCGAGGATGCCGTTGACCCGCCTGCCAGAATGGCAATGAGAGTGTACGTGGCGCCGATCTGCAACAGGATCCCCAGAAGGAGCGCGCCGATGCCCAGTCGGCTCCTGTCCATGGTGAGCCCGAGAAGTATGCCGCCGGCGATGCCGCCGAAAGTCGTGACCGAGGTGGCAAAGATCGCAGTGGATTCGGCGATTCCGGAGAGTACGAGAAGAGTCGTCAACCAACTGAACACGAAATACGAACCGGTGATGCTCAGTAGCAGCATCGCCCACACCAAGATTGTCGATGTTCGTCGACCATCGCGAAACAGGTTCCGTACGCCGGTCAACGAGTCTTGTTCGGGCGATCGGGCGGCGTACACGTCGGACGCGGTGTAGCCGCCGTCGGGCTTGATCTTGTTCAGGATGCGCGCGATGTCGTGCGTTTTGCCTCGTGCTGCATACATTTCCAGCGAGTCTGGCAGGAATGCCCACACTGCAATGAGAACCAGCAGTGGGATCGCACCGGCGACTATGAAGATCGACCTGACTCCGAATCCTGGTACGAGTACGCCTGCGATAATTCCGCAGATCGCCCCTCCCAGTGCCATGCCGGTGGCGATGACCGTGACGACGGTTGCTTTGAACTTCCCGGGGGCGAACTCGGATCCCAATGCGAATAGATTGGGGGATGCAGTTCCAATTCCCACTCCGGAAATGAAGCGACATATCACCAGAGCCAGCAGTCCTGGTGCAAATCCAGCGGCCACTGTCGATGCTCCGAAAAGGATGATGCCAACGGTGATCAACGCTTTCCTGCCGAACCTGTCGGCCATCGGGGCGATCAGGACGGAGGCGATGATCTCACCGATGATCGCAGCTACGATCACGACCGAAAAAGAACCTGGTGACACGTCCCAGAGTTCCGACAGTCCCGGAATCGCATACCCGACGGAAAGAGAATTGAGACCATCGGATATCGCAAGAGCTAGGCACAGAACAACAATTCGTTTCTGAACATTCGAAAAACTCGAACGTTCGATTTCTTGTGTCACATTTATTGACTTCGAGCTCACGGATTCTCCCGGTGATCTACTCAAGGAACGGTGGATGGTGATGGATAGGCAGCGGTGTGCGCCTGGGCGATGAATGCGTGCAGAGGGCACGGCGCGGGCGGACGCTGGCAGGGCATCGACACCTGGAGCGGCGGCCGGGCGATTCGTCTTCGATCGAGGAGTTCCTGAACCACGATCGACGGATCAGGTTCAGGAACTCCCGGTGAGTTCAGTTGGGGCCGTTGGTGGATCCGGCGATCGGGGCTAGCAGAATTCGACGTCGGGCCGTGGCCCGGCCCCAGGTGTCCCGATTACCTGCAGTTGGGTGTACTCCTCGAGTCCCCACAGTCCGTTCTCGACTCCGAACCCACTCGACTTGTGGCCGAGGAAGGGAAGATCGGGTCGTGCACCGAACCCGTGCTGGTTCACGCTCACCATCCCGGCCTGAAGACGGGTCACGATCGCGGAATTCTGTTCGAGGTCCGGACCCCAAACGGATGCGCTCAGGCCGAAGTTCGTTCGATTCGCCCGCCTGATGCCGTCTTCGATGTCGTCGTACGCAACGACCGGTATGAGTGGCCCGAACTGTTCCTCGTCGACGATCGCCGAACCGTCGTCGACGTTGTCGAGGACAGTGGGCGGTACGAAGAATCCGGGCCCGTCGATCGGTGCGCCGCCCGAGGCAGCGCGTGCGCCTTCCGACAGTGCTCGGTTCAACAGCCCCACGACACGGTCGTATTGCGGCCTAGTCGATACCGGACCGAGTTGAACGTCGTCCTCGAAAGGTCCTCCAACTTTCGTCGACGTGGCAATCGAGGCGAGGGCATCCACCAGATCAGCGTGCTGGCTGCGATGTACGTATATCCGTTTGACGTCGCCACAGATCTGACCGTTGTTCATCAAACTTGCCCAGAAGAGCGGCGACGCAATGGCCGCGATGTCCGCACCGGGGAGGATGAGCGCTGGGTCGTTGCCGCCCATCTCCAGGGTGAAGTGTTTGAGCCCGCCCGCGGCCGCTGTCGCGATCTGGGTTCCTGCGCGCGTCGACCCGGTGAAGGTGATCTTGCGGGGTGTGCGATGCGAGGTCAGGAGTTCACCGAGAGGGTCGGGGCCGGTCACGACATTGAGTACGCCGGGGGGAAGTAGCGGCGAGATCCGGCTCGCCAGAGCCAACGAAGACAGTGGGGTGAACGGGGATGGCTTGAGAACAACTGTGTTTCCCGCGCGCAGTGCGGGTGAAATCGCCCAGGCCAATTGAATGATGGGAGTGTTCCACGGCTTGATCGCGGCGACGACTCCGAGCGGACGCCGTGCCACGGTCGCTCGGTACCCCTCGGAATCGGAGGTCTCCTGCACCTCGACATCGAGGTCCGCGTAGTACCGCATCCACAGCGCACCCAACCGAAATTCCCATCGCGAATCCTCGTGTGGTTTACCTGTCTCGAGAGACAGGATGCGCCCGAGTTCGTCCGCGGCGCTCTCGGTCACGTCGGCGATCGCATGTAAAGCGGCCCGCCTGGCTTTCGAGTCAGCGCTCCACGCAGGGAACGCGGCCTCGGCGGACGAGAAGGCGAAATCGACCTCCGCCGATCCAGCCGCCGGGGCCTGCGCGAAGACTGCACCGGTGCTGGGATCGACCACGTCGAATTCACTTGGGACAGATACCTGTTCACCAGCGATAGTCAGTTTGTACTGCGAGGCCATGTGGGTTCCCTTCGAGTGATTACGTGCGGGCAGCTCACACTGTGTGGCTGCTGCGTTGCTGCTGGAGAGCGTGAGCCGAACGGGTCGGCCGCGACGGTCAACGTTGCGCCGTGAGAAGCGGATCCGATCGGTTCGCCGCAGAACCGGGAGCGATCTTTCTCAACGGTGCCAGTGCCGACTCGGCACCGGCGCGAAGCATCATCAGATCTCCGTCGACGGTCCCGTAGTCGCCGTGATCGAATCCGTACCCGAGAGGCGATCCCAGATGGACATCGGCCCGGCGGGCTCGCACCACTGATTCGTCCCAGATTCTGATCAATTGGTCGGCGTCGGCGTACATGTCGATTCCGAGATCCTGAGACAGGTCGGCCAGTCCGAAGAAGATGAAGTCGATGCCGTCGACAGCTGCTATCTCGTCGAGGTTTTCGATGCCCTCGGCCGTCTCGACCAATGGAATGATCAATACGTTTTCATTGGACGAAGCTTTGTGTGCGTGCCAGCCATCGTGTGCCCATCGAGCGGCTTCGGTTGCCTGGCACATGCCCCGTCCGCCGGCGACGTATCGGCTTGCGAGCACAGCGCGGCGGGCGTCGTCGGCTGTGGCGATCTTGGGCACCACGATTCCGTGGGCACCGATGTCCAGGGTGGACTGGATCAGCGTCGCCGAGTTTTCGAGAACCCGAACGATCGGTATCACTCCGTTCGCTTCGGCCGCGCGTATGTGATTGAGCGTCGACGTCACGTCGTTGGGGCCGTGCTCGCGGTCGATGATGACGAAGTCGTAACCGACATTGCCGAAAATTGCGGTCGTTGCTGCGTCTGTGGACATGACGAAAGCGCCCACTGGCAGTTCGCCATTGTCGATCATCGAGATCAAACGACTGCGTGCTTGTATACGAGGCATTGGGGTCCTTGAGGCGGTGTGTGGGCGTTTCGGGATGTAAAACGTCAGCCCGGGTTCGTGGAGACACCGCAGGTGGATAGTGACCACGATCACGTTCTACTGCTTCAGTACACGACGCGCTCGATCAAATGTCCAATGCATCTCTCGGCCGCTACGTATAGCAACGGTGCATATTGGTAAGTCCTAATGGATGCCCGCCATCAATTCGTCCACCAGCTCTTTCAGGCGTTGCAGAGCCGAACGCGCCACGGGGGACATGCCGATTCCCTCGAGGCAGTACATGTCGACCTGATGTAGCTCGTGCTGGGGCGCAAACTCCACGGGGATGGCTGTCAATCCAGTGCTCTCGCGAACATGAGGAGAGATGAGAACAGCATCGCTGGACGCGGCGATGCGCGCGAGAATGTCGTAGTTGTCCAGCCGCAGCGTCGCGCGCACAGCCGCAACCTGGTCGGAGGGCAGTCGTGACAACGAGTCGTTCCACGCAGTACCGGCGATGCGGGGATAGGACTTCAGATCTTCGATTGGAATCGAACTGCGTTCGATCAGCGGGTGTCCTTGCCGAACGTAGAACCGAGGGGGAGTGTACGCGAACGGGGTGTGTAGGACCCGGCTCGAAGTTCGTTGACCGAACGACTGTCCGATGTAGAACTCGAGCTCGCCGTTGAGCAGCCGTGGATACATCACCGACGTCGCGTCGATCACGACCGTCGCATCGAGCCCCGGATATTGTGCGTGCAGATGATCGAGCAGACGATCGAGTGTCGCACTTGCCAGCATCGGCCCCAGTCCGAAGGCCAAGGTCGGATGCCGTTCGTGAGTCCGGCCGGTCAGTTCTCGCTCCATCGAGTCGCCCATGTTGAGAAGCTGGTCGGCGAACCGCAGCACCTGATGCCCGCTCTGAGTCAGCTGAATTCCAAGTCTGCCTCGCTGCCGTTCCAGCAATTGGACGCCGTATTGCTTCTCGAGTGCCTGGATGCTTCGACTCAGCGAGGGTTGCGTCAGATTCAACTCCGCCGCGGCGCTGTTGAAGCTTCCGGTTCGTGCCAGCGTTCTGAAGTGATGCAGTTTGTGCATGTCGAACATGGCGACTCCCTCTGCTGAACATTCATGTGATGCATATATAACACCTCAAATGTTCATTGGACAGACTTCAGCGATGTCGGTCTACTCGTAACAGCGCTCGGACTTGTGTCCGGGAACACACCGTTAGGAGCTTTCGATGGACTGGACGACAGTCGACAACAGCCTGCTCGACCCGAACTGGTACACCTCGCCGGGATATCACGAGGCCTTCGCTCGGATGCGAGACGAGGATCCGCTGCACTGGACCCAGGACGATCGATATGGGAAGCACTACTGGTCGCTGACCAGGTACGACGATGTCAAGAATTACCTTCTGGACCACGAGCGATTGAGCTCCAGATGGGACACCAGAGTCCCCCGAACTCCGAAACGACTGACCCCCGAAGAACGTCACGAACGCGGCTTCGACATCGGAGTGGCGTTCAACGACAATCCAATTCACGATATGTACCGTCGCCCGATCAACAAGCACTTCAGCGTTCCTGCGATCGGAAAACTGGGCCACGACGTCCACTCCATCGTCGACGAGATACTGATCGAAGTAGCCGAACGTGGCAGTTGCGATTTCGTCGAGGACATCGCCGCCGAGCTGCCCGTGAAAGTCATTCTGAGGATGCTGGGTGTTCCGGAGAACGACTGGCCGATGCTGCGCGAAGCGTGCTGGCAGTGGCTGGCTGCTGCGGATCCGCGGTTCATCATCGACAACGACCAGGTGAAAACCTCCCTCGTCGGGCTACGCAGACTCCAGGAGTACTGCACCGAACTCGCGCTGGAGCGCAGGCGACACCCCCGCGACGATTTCGCCACGGTGATCGGGAATGTGGAGATCGACGGCGACAAGCTCAGCGTGCACGAGATGAAGACCTGGTTCGTCACCATGATCGGCGGCGGCCTCGAAACCACTCGCAACGCGGCCGCTGTCGGAATCTGGCAGTTCTTGAAAAACCCCGGTCAACGTGAGCTACTGCTGGCCGATCCGACACGTGTCAAAGGTGCCGTCGAAGAGGTGCTCAGATGGGGCACGCCGGCAAAGAATCGCCTGCGTATAGCCACCCAGGACATAGAACTGCACGGCAAGACCATCCGAACCGGAGATTGGGTTGTGGGGTTTCTCGCCGCGGCCAACAAAGACGAGCGGGAATTTGTCGACCCCCATCGATTCGACATACTCCGCAGCCCGAACCGGCACCTCTCGCTGGGTGAGGGTATTCACCTGTGCCTGGGCCGGGCGCTGGCCCGCCTGGAGTTGTCAGCGTTGATTCCGAAGGTGCTCCGCGCATTTCCCGATCTCGAAACCACAGCAGAACCCACGTGGATCGCAGACACCAGTGTCACCGGCTTCACATCCATGCCTGTTCGATATGCACCCGTCGACGCAACGACGATCAGTGGAAAGGCCTACGCATGACCAAGATTCGATTCTCGGTAGACGATCGAGAGATCGTGGTCGACGGTGACCCCGGCCGTGACCTCATGCACCTGGCGCTCGACGCAGGAGTAGACCGCATCATCGGTGAATGTGGTGGCGAAATGTCCTGCGGTACCTGCCATGTGCATGTGCGAGCTCCATGGAAAGAGCTACTGGTGGCACCGTCCGTGGACGAACGAGAACTGCTCGACATGATCGAGGGCTCCGATTCCGAGTCCAGACTCGCCTGCCAACTCAAATGCCGCGCGGGACTCGACGAGATCGTCGTCGAGGTCGCGAAATGACCGACACCTACGACGTACTGATCGTGGGAGGTGGACACGCAGGAGCCCAGGCCGCATCACTTCTTCGGGAACGGGGGTTCGACGGGAGCCTGGCGATCGTCTCGGCCGAGAGCGGCTACCCGTACGAACGCCCGCCGCTGTCCAAGGCGTTCCTCGTGGGCGAGCGCACAGGGGATGACATCGCCCTACGTTCGCCTCGGTACTGGCGCGATCACGAAGTGTCGCTGCTCGATTCGCGCAGCGTGACACGTGTGGACTCGATCGGTCGATCGGTCACCCTCGACGACGGGTGTCGCCTGGGCTATCGCACGATGATCTGGGCTACAGGAGGCACTCCACGATTGCTTCCTGGAACCGAGAGCACGCCCGGAGTGCACACATTCCGCACTCTCGACGACGCAGTCGCCCTCAGAGACATCATGCGGTCGGCCCCTCCGACAGTCATCGTCGGTGGTGGCTTCATCGGCCTCGAAGCCGCAGCCTCCTTTCGGCGCGCGGGAGCCGACGTCACCGTTGTCGAGGCTCAACCACGACTACTTGCGCGGGTGACGAGCGAGCCGGTATCGACCTACTTCTCGAACCTCCACCGTTGCGAAGGCGTCGAACTGCACGTTGCTACCAGCGTCGAGAAGATCACGTCCGAGGACGGTCGATTACGTTCGGTCACACTTACTTCCGGCCACATGGTGTCCGCATCGGTCATGCTCGTGGGAATCGGACTGATCCCGAATTCTGACGTGCTCGAGCGTGCGGGCGCTCGAGTGTCGAACGGCGTCGATGTCGACGAACGCTGTCGAACCTCGCTCCCCGACGTGTACGCGATCGGCGATGTCGCCAACTTCGTTTCCCCGTACTCGGCCGTCCCATCACGAGTCAGGCTCGAGTCGGTACCCAATACCTCAGCCCACGCAAGAATCGCGGTTGCGGACATCATGAACTCGCCTGCGCCAGCACAGCCAGTGCCGTGGTTCTGGTCTCATCAGTACGAAACGAAACTTCAAACCGCCGGATTGATTCACGGATACGACGGTCGGATTGTGCGCGGCGACGTGGACAGCGGCAAGTTCAGCGTCGTCTATCTGCACGGAAACCGGTTGCTCGGCGTAGATGCCGTCAACCACACGGGGGACTTCCTCGGTGCCAAGACTCTGCTGGGCACCGGTGCCGAGATTCGGATGGACCCGGAACGAATCGCCAACGAACGCCTCAAACTCGCAGAGTGCGTCGCGGCCGCCCAGCCGGTGCCCTGAGATGAGCCCGGCGAGTGATCGCACCGAACTTGTATGGGGTGTCGACGCCGGATTTCTCCAGTACATCGGCGGTCTCCCACACGGTTCGCAGCAGTGTTTCGACGGGTGCACCCCGGTCGGTGGAGAGTTCACATTTCCGCAGCGACAGGAGTCGAATACGGTTGCGGGAGAGTACTTTTTCGCCGGAGGAATTCGGTTCACGGGACACGACGGTCTGCTCGATCTCGTGATCGCCGAACCTGCTGTTCAGAAACAAGACGGCAGGTGGGTTCTGACGGCCATCGAACCGGCCGACCCGTCTCGTATCTCGGTCAGATCGCCATTGGCCTGGCTTCCAGATCTCGTCACGTCCGTGGAAGGAACCAGCACTCACGGAACCTCGCTCGCGCCCGAACTCACATTCGAGGGGACGTACCTGTTCGGGAACGTCTATCGAACAGGGCACCGTCTCGCCCCTCTGACATTCACCGCCGATGCCACTCGGTTCAACCAACCACCGAAAGACAACAGGAGTACTCCGTGACAAATACCGCTCGCGTCGTCGCCTATCTGGCACCCGAGACGTTCGCCATTCAGGAGATTCCTCTGCCTGATCTCGCCGAGGACGAGATGATCGTCGAGGTCGTTCTGTGCGGTGTCGATGGTTCAGAGCTGCATATGTACAAGGGCGAATTCTCCTGGCTCAACGAGCTCGCCCCGGTTGTCTTCGGCGACGAGATCATCGGCCGGGTCCAGAAGATCGGCAACAAGGCTGCAGCCGATCGAGACCTCGAAGTCGGCGACCTGGTCACCGTGGAATCTCGGTGGCCGTGCGATGGTTGTCGCACCTGCGACCGGGGCCAGTATTACCTGTGCGAACGACGTAACGTCTTCAGCGGCTACGGAACATTGCCCATGTCCGAGAAGCCGGGCCTGTGGGGTGGCTACGCGACCCACGTCTTCGTTCCCGCTCACGCCTTGGTGTACCGCGTGCCGGCGGCACTGTCTGAGCGCACTGCCCTCATCGCATGCTCCCCGCTCGCGAACGGCCTGAGATGGGTCGAGTGCGGAAACACTCGCAGCGGGGATCATGTCACGGTCATCGGCCCAGGTACACAAGGCCTGGCCTGTGCCCTTGCGGCTGTGCGGAAGGGTGCAACGGTCACACTGGTCGGATTGGAATCCGACGCCGACCGTTTGGCGAAGGCCCGCGAGTTCGGCGTCACGAGCACGGTGGCGATCGCCCGCGGCGAAGCCGTCGAGACCACCGTGCACAGAATTCGCGACGCCGGCGGTGAAGTCGACGTCGTAGTGGAAACGGCGGGTTCCGGAAGCGCCAAACAGCTTGCCCTGACTCTTGTTCGCCCCATGGGGACCGTCGTCAATGTTTCCGTCACGACGCCGGCCGAGCAACCCGTGGACTGGCCGTCGCTTCTGCAGCGTGAGATCACTCTGGTGAACCCGTTGTCCCACCCGAATGCCGTAGACGACGCGTTCGCCTTGGCAGTCGAGCTTCTCGAAGAGGGCATCGACATCGGCACCTGGGTAACCGACGTGTATCCGCTCGAAGAAGCGGACACCGCAATTCGGGCCGCCGCCTACCTGCTCGATACCCGACCGGTGAAGGTCGCACTGCGACCATGACTATCAGCAAGTGAGATCCCGATGCGCCGCTCGCAGAAACCAAGTGCAGGTCCTCCACCGCCGGGGGCACGTACCAGCAAGGACGTGTATCGGGGTGGTGAGTTACTCGAGTACGCGATGACGTGGCGGCACTGGGGTGGTGGGCATGCGGAGGAGATTTTCGTCCAGTTCGGAATCTCCTCCGCTCAGTACTTCACAAGACTCGAACTCATCTTGCGGGAGGGCCACTATCGGTGTCCACCTCGAGTTCGGCTCGAGCTCCTGGAGTTGTGTCGACGCAAACTCGAAATACCCAGGTAGCCACTATATTCGAACCGGCCCTGTGCCGTCTGTCCGTGCCGGTCGACCGGTGGTACCGGGTCGAGACGCCAGGCACTGCAGCAACGATCGAACGATATTTCTCTCGATTCCGAATTCACTGATCACTGTCGGGCCGCGGATGGCGTGCTGAATTCATGAGGGGAACGGTGAGAACCAACGCCGTACCTCCGAGTGCCTGATACCAGTGCAGCGACTCGCCGAGGAAGACGATGCCGATGGAAAGTCCGATCGCGGGGGACAGCAATGTCGACATCGATGCTCGCGATGGCCCCCATGCCTGGACCACGTTCAGACTCCACATCACACCGAAACCGGTCCCGATCAAACCCAATATCACGAGGCTTGCCACGACGCTGAGGCTGAATCGGGCCTCGCCCAGCGAAATCCAAGGTGTCGCGGCCAACATGACAACTGTCGCTACGCAGAACTCCAACAATGCCAGAAATGATGCCGAGATCGAGATCTGGTTCAACAGTCTGCGTGTATATGCGAAGCTGAAGCCGATGGACACGGCGGCTGAAAGGCATGCGACACTTCCCCACAAATCCGCACCGCCACTGCCGTTCCATGGCGCGAGCAGGGTCGCTATGCCCGCGATTCCAACCAATAGTCCGATGATTTGGACGACTGACAACTTCTCGACGCGAAACAGGATGGTGGAGAAGAGAACGGCCGCAATCGGTACGAATGACATGTACATCGTTGCCAGGCCGGTAGGAATGCTCTGCTGAGACCATGATAAGAGAAAGAAGGGGACAACCAAATTCAGCATCGCCAGAATCGATATTTGAAACCAAACATACGCCTGCTTCGGAATGTCGAACCTCGACGCAAGTGGTACCACGAGAAGCATTGCGACACAACCGAGAAGAATCCGAAACCATGAAACTTGACCAAAGGAGAGTCCCGTCAATGCGACGGAGATGAAGAAGAACCCGGTACCGCCGACAAAGCACACTCCGGTAAACTGCGCGGAGACAAACATGCTGCTCTTTCTCATGTGCACAGTGTTCGCTCTCTGATCCTGGCCGCACCGTATGCCTATGATGTTTGCTGCACAAATATTGCAAAGTTCGGCTTTTTGTTGATTTTCCTAACGGTCTCGCTCGACCAATCCTGCCGCAGCTGCGCGGGGAACTCAAATGATAATTACGAGCACGAATTATTCGTTGCGCGTATGAATGTTGCGTCACGTCAGCGACGCGATGTCTATCGAAAAGTTCGAGGGTTCTTCACTCGGAACCGCCGGAACCCGCTGCCGTGAACAATACCGCAGCGTCCAGTCTCGAACGAACCTCGAGTTTACGGAGAATGTTCGCTACATGAAATTTCACGGTGTTTACGCTGATGAAAAACTCCGCAGCTATTTCCGGATTGCTCCTGCCTGCCACGATCTGCCTCAGGATGTCATGCTCGCGATTGCTCAACGCAGCGAGCGAAGGCGAGTCATCTGCAAGACCTGCAGGTCGACGGGACACGATCATTTCACGGACTCCATCCGGGCTTCTGGATCACGTTCGGCCGCACGACCTCACGCATTGTTGCACTCAGTGCAGTAATCACTGTCTGTCATGGTAGGCCAACTCGAGGGCGTCGTGCAGAGGATTTTCATGCTTCCGTCGAGAACCCCCATCAACCATCGATGCCCTTCCTGGCTCGTTGGCATCCGTCGGTCCTCGCAGCCGACCCCGCTCGAGACGAGCAAACGGGGTCGTGGAACCGACGGATGATCTGAATACGTCTGCCGTATATGCCACTTCGGAAAAATGCATTGGACAGTGTTGTGGGTGGGGGGTCTACTGGTTGTTGTAGTGACCGACGCCACTTTTGTGGGGTGGGTTGTCGTGTGAGGCGGATTGCTTCATTCATCGAATCGATGCCTTGTGTGGGCTGGGAGTACGGAGAAGATCAATGGCTGGTCGCGTCGAAGGCAAAGTTGCGTTCATCACCGGAGCTGCTCGTGGACAGGGGCGTTCGCATGCGCTTCGGTTGGCGGCGGAGGGTGCTGACATCATTGCGGTGGATATTTGTGCGAATACCGGAATCGATTATGTCCCTTCCACTTCGGAGGATCTCGCTGAGACGGTGCGTCAGATCGAAGGGCTCGGGCGGCGTGTCCATGCCACTCGTGCGGATGTGCGTGATTACGACCAGTTGAAGGCGGCGGTCGATGCCGGGGTCTCGGAGCTGGGGCATGTGGATATCGTCTGTGCGAATGCCGGCATCCTGACGATGGGTCCGTCTCATGAACAGTCGGAGCAGGAGTGGCAGAACATGATCGGCACCAATCTCACCGGGGTGTGGCATACCACGAAGGCGGCGACCTCTCATCTGATCGATCAGGGGTCGGGTGGTTCGATCATCATCACCAGTTCGTTGATGGGCTTGAAGGGTGCGGCGGGAGCTGCCTCGTACGCGGCTGCCAAGTGGGGCGTCACCGGCCTGGCGAAGTCGCTCGCTCATGAACTCGCGCCACATCGGGTGCGGGTGAACACTATTCATCCGACCAATGTGCGTACTCCGATGCTCGACAGTGAGATGATCAGGAAGGCCTTCAGGCCCGATCTGGAGAACCCGACGTTCGACGATGCTGCAGAGGTGTATGCGGCTCCGAATATCTGGCCCCTTCCGTGGGTGGAAACGAGCGATATCTCGAACGCGGTGCTCTATCTCGCCTCGGACGAAGCCCGGTACGTCACCGGTATCGCACTGCCCGTCGATCTCGGTGCCAGCGCAAAATAAACTGCGCTGGACGCGCGACGGAGTCACGCAGCCCCAGTCCGCCACGTGGACCGAAGTCGGAGCCGTTCTGTCGGCCGTCAACACAGATGGAATTTTCATGCCAGCAAATGCGACATTGTCTCCGACTCTGGAGGCTTGGCGGTGGCAACTCAAAGCCCAATGTCGAACGATGCCGATCTCGATGTTCTATCCGGACGCCGAATGTCAGTGGACCAATCTCGCCAGTGCTGAATCGGCTGCCAAAGCTGTGTGTGTGCAGTGTCCTGTCCGAGCGGATTGTTTGGCACACGCTATGACGTACGGCGAACCGGATGGAATATGGGGCGGACTCACGCACCGGGAACGACGGCGACGTACGAGGAACGCCTGACAGAGCTCGTCGGTACAGCCGAAATGACTCGACACTGCCTACCGGTCGTCGTCACCGGTATCGCGTTGCCTGTCGATCTCGGTGCCAGTGCAAAATGCACTGCGCTGGAAGTGAATTCACCATCGGCCGTAGGGTCACATCCTGCTTCGGGTCCTCGCCACGGCTGCGTCCATATCGGTGAGTGAATCTCGTGCTTTCAGGTAGTCCGGGATTCTCGAGGGCAGGGTGGCGGCCAACCCGTCTCGAAGTTCGACAGCGTTCAGATCTCGACAATACGTCGGCGTGCCCGGCTGTTGCCGCCACGACTGATCGAGCGTTCCTCCGTCGACAGGATCGAACCCGAGTAGGTCGACCAGGTCGAACACGATCTTCTTGTCCTCGGATTCGGCACCGGCCACCGCCAGGCCGACTCGGCTTGCCGGGTCGGCCGACCCTTTGTACTTCAGGCTGGGTGCCGAAATGTTGTTGAACACCTTGTAGACCGGACGACCGAGTCGGAATGTCACCCACTCACTGTCTGCGGTACCGGTATCCAATGCATCGATGCGGCCGTCCCGAACGGGGTAGTAGTTACAGGTGTCGATCACGATCGGTACCGACCCCAGTGTCTTCAGCAGATTCGGCGACAGGCGATCGACGGATTTCATCGGAATGGTGAGCACGACGAGGTCCACGTCTTTCGCCGCCGATGACGCCCACATCGGTCTGATGCGCGAGTCGTCGTCGAAATCCGTCAATGTATCGGGGTCGGAAGAATGTGCGATTCTCACCGAGTTTCCTGTGCCCGCCAACGCGCGGGCCAGGGTTCCGCCGATGAGCCCGGCCCCGATTATTCCGATGTCCATGTGGCTTGCTGCCCTTACTTCCGCTCGTGATCCGCCGATTCCGGAGATCCAGTGTTGCCGTATATGCGAGAAACGGGTCAGGTGGCCGATCGCAGAGCGACGAGTTGCCCAGTCTGTTCCATGATTCTGTCGCCGTCGCTGTCCAGTCGCGATGTGATCGTGACCAGCGACTGCGCCTCCGATCGAGGTTCGACCGCGACGACCTCCACCGTCCCGTGCAATGTCATGCCCGGCGTGACGGGGCGGAAGAGTCTCAATCCGGTGCTGCCGCGTCCCGCCACTATAGCGAAGTTGCGAAGCATGGTGCGTGCAGTCATGGACTGGATCATCGCCTGCGTGTACACGCCACTGGCGCACAGCATTCCGAGAGGAGAACGTTCTGCTCGTGGCCTGTCGAGATGGAAGTCGAGAGGATCCCACCGCTGCGCGAAAGCGACCATATCGTCTTCGGTGGCAGTCACCGATCCGAGATCGATGATCTGGCCGATCTCGAGGTCATCAGCGGTGCGGCGCGGACCCTGCCGAAAGGCGTGGCCGTCGGTGACCACGTCGAGTGCGAGGGTCAGGAGCATTCCCCGGTGACCGTCGGCGGGCAACCGGACTGTCACGCGGTGGCTCGGTGACGTGTTTGCGGCGTGGGATAATCGGTGGCGCAGGGTTGCGGGATCGTCGATATCGGCCGCTGTGATGTCGACATCGGGGTACCGGGAGGACGCGTTCAGTCGTCGCGCGGCGGCGGCCGGCAGCCCGTCGAGAATTCTGTCGCCGCGGCCGTGTCGTGTCACGACGGTCAGTGATCTGGTTGCCCCGAGAGCCAACAGCACGGCGATCGTCGGGTCGACGACGACGTGGCCGAATCCGAGTCGTTCGAGTGTCGCCGCGTAGTCGGCTGGATCCTCGCAGTACTGGGGCATGACGACACCGACTCGTTCGATCAGCGCCACGTCGACAACACGTCCTCCGATGTCAGCGCGGCCGCCGGGGTCGAGGAGATGACGGTGGGAGTTCGGTCGAACCGCGGTGCCGGCGCAGGCTGTCTGATGCCGTCGACGTCGAGGTAGGTTGCGCGATAGCGCAAATGGGGATGCTCTCCCGCCTCGGTGAGCGAGAGAACCGGAGCCACGCACGCATCGGTGTCGGAGAAGACGCCGTCCCACTCGTCTCGGGTGCGGGTGGCGAACGCGTTCGCGATGCGCTGCTTCATTTTCGGCCATCTGGACGGGTCGGCGCGGTCGCTCTCGTCCGCCTCCAGCGGTAAGAGCCGGCAGAACTCGGCGAAGAACTTCGGCTCGAGGGCACCTACCGCCATCCATCGATGATCACTGGTCTCGTATATGTCGTACCAGGGCCGTCCACCGTCGAGAAGGTTCGTTCCTCGGTCGGTGGACCACGATCCCGCGGCGACCAGGCCGTGCAACAGCGTCGTCAGTGAGGCGGCACCGTCGACGATGGCCGCGTCGACAACCTGCCCTTTGCCTGATCTCTGTGTCTCCCACAGTGCAGCGAGAAGTCCGGACACCAGGTACATCGAGCCGCCGCCGAAGTCGCCCAGCAAATTCACGGGCATGACCGGCGGGCCGTCCGCGGAGCCGATGGCGTGAAGCGCCCCGGACAGGGCCAAGTAGGTGATGTCGTGCCCGGCGGTGTGGGCCAGTGGACCGTCCTGTCCCCAACCGGTCATCCGTCCGTACACGAGCTTGGGGTTCTCGGCCCAGCACTCCTCGGGGCCAACCCCCAGTCGTTCGGCGACACCGGGGCGGTTGCCCTCGATGAGTATGTCGGCGTGTGCGATCACGGCGAGTGCCTCGGAACGCCCTGTCGGAGTGCGCAGATCGATGGCCAGTGTGCGTCGCCCACGGCGAAGGAGGTCGTAACGAGCAGCTATCGGGGTGTCCAGAACTGGACGGTCGATCCGAACGACATCGGCTCCCATGTCGGCGAGAATCATCGCCGCGAACGGGCCGGGGCCGATCCCGGCGAGCTCGACCACCCGCAGGCCGGCCAGTGGACCACTGGAATTCGGATCGCTCATGCGTACAGACCGTCGATCCGGTCGGCGTACTTCGTGGTGATGGACCGGCGACGCAGCTTCATGGTGGGAGTGAGCTCGTCACCGCCGACCGGCCAGTCTTCGGTGAGCAGCGTCCAGGCGCGAACCCGTTCGACCTCGGACAGCTGCTCGTTCGCGCGGTCGATCTGGGCCTGCAGCGCCGCACGAACAGCTGCGTTGTCGGCAAGCTCGTGGACGGAGGTGCCCGGTTCGATGTCGTTGTTCTTCTGGAGGACCTCCAGTCCTTCTGGGTCCAGAGTGATCAATGCGGTCACGAACGGTCTGGAATCACCGAAGGCGACCACCTGTCCGACGAGGGTTCCGGAGTTCTTGATCCTCGACTCGATCTTGACGGGCGACATGTTCTTGCCGTTGGAGTTGATGATGAGTTCCTTCTTGCGGTCCACCATCCGTAGTTGACCGAGTTCGTTGAGCACGCCGATGTCACCGGTCTTGTACCAACCGTCTTCGTCGAACGCAGCGTCCGTGGCACCGGGATCATTGCGATAACGAGTCATCATTCCGGTGCCACGCAGGAGAACCTCGCCGTCGTCGGCCAGCTTGATTTCCATCCCGGGACTGGCGCACCCGGCGTAGCCGACTCGGTAGGGCTGCTGCAGCCGTCCCAGGGCGGTGGGGCCTCCGCTTTCGGTCAACCCGTACCCTTCGCGCGCCGAGAGTCCGAGGCCGAGGAAGAAGGCCATCAGATCCACGGTCACGGGTGCTGCGCCTACGCCGGCGTATTCGACGCCGTCCAGCCCGACCGAGGCGAGGATCTCGCGCCGGGTCTCACCGGTGGCCTGCCACTCGCGGCGCACCGCGTCGGTCAGCGGAGTGCCACTCTGCTCGGCAGCGAACACTTCGCTCCCCAACTCGACCGCCCGACGCATCTGTGCGCGGCGGGTCGGGTCCTCTTCCAGCGCGATGTTGCGTTCGATGGTCGCCTTGAACCGTTCCAGGCTGCGGGGAGTCATGAACACATAGGCCGGTCGCACCTCGATGTAGTACCGGGAGAGTTGACGCACGTCGTCACAGAACGTCACGCAGTGCCCCTGCACGATGGGGAGGAAATACGTGACCACTCGCTCGGCGGCATGTGCCAGTGGAAACGCAGACAGGAGACGACGGCCCGGGGCGACCGGGGCGACGGTGCGGTAGACGTCGGCGCACGCGAGGGCAGACCGATGCGAGAGTTCGACTCCTTTCGGAGTGCCGGTCGTTCCCGATGTGTAGATGACGTGGCAGATGTCCTCGGAATCGACGGTGCGCCAGGACTGCTCGAAATCGAAGTCCGGCCCAGGTCCGCGCTGGAGGAAGGACGCAGGACTGTGCAGAACGACCCCGGCTATGGGCTCTAGTTCGGTTGTGTCGCAGTCGAACACGACTAGGTGTCGCAGTTCGAGGCCGTGGTTCAGCACAGCGGCGCGAATCGCCGGGACGAAGGCGGCCTGGGTGACGAGGAGTTCTGCGCCGGCGTCGGCCACGACGTAGGCCATGTCAGCCGGCGGCATGGTGTTGTAGATGCTGGTCGATGCGGCACCCAGGTGGATCGACGCCAAGTCGGCGATGAGGTGTTCGGGCCGATTGACCATCAACAGGGCGACGCTGCCGTGTCGGCGCACACCGATACCGTGCATCGCGGCCGACCACGCGCGGACCTCGTCCCGGACCTGAGACCACGTCAGACGCGTGCTGTCGTCGACCGTCCGGTATGCGACAGCATCGGGGAACCTCTCGACGGTGCGATCGAATGCCGCAGGGACCGAAACAATTCCGTCGATCCCCGCTACGTCGGTCTCTGCTGGGTAACCCAGGTCAGTCGCTGTCTCGGCCATTCGAAACCTCTCTTCTCGCCCGGCGCCTGTGCGCCACTGCGGACTGCCGACGCTGCGTCGGCAGTGCATCCGGCGGTGTGGTGCGAGCCACAGTACGACAAGATATTCAAAATGTCGAGTATCAAGTTCTTGAGTAAAATCTTGCTCGTCCACGTCCGCGGCGAGCTCGCAGTCCATGTCGTCGAATCCACCTTCTGGTTCAATGGCATCGGCAGGTGGATTCTGCGGACAGCGCACGTGGAGGACAGACGGGCGGGACGGAAGCGAGAACGATGATCGAGAACTCTGACGCGGTCGATGGCGGAGTCGGTCCGTTGAGCGCCTATCGTGAAGCTGTCGACGCCAAGTACGGGGCCGGTTCCCGGTACGGGGTCGCCTTGCATTTGATGCGCGTCGAACGGCATGTCGGTGCGACCATCGAATCGGTATTGCGCCAGTACAAGCTCAGTCGTCCGCAGTGGTCGGTGCTGACAATCCTGCACCTTGCACCCGCTACGCGAATTCCGTTGGGGCGGATAGCGACTGCGCTTCAAGTGCATGGCACCATCATTACGAACGCGGTCGATCGACTGGCCGTGCTCGGCTTGGCCGAACGAGTTGTCGATCCGGGCGATCGACGTTCGGTGCTGGCGATCATCACCGACGACGGTGAGCGCTGTGTCGATGACATCATGACCAAGCTGGCCGAGCAGCAATTCGGCCTGAAGGAGTTGGCGGCCAGGGACATCGGGACTCTGAGTCGAATCCTCAACACCGTGTGTCCCGAGGAGTGATCCAGCGGAAGAGGATGACCATGGCAGTGGCGAACCATTCCACGTCGGTGACCGACGGGCACCCCGAGAGAGCGGAGCTCGCGGCGCGGATCCGAACCCTGCTGGACGCGGTCGTGTGCGTCGAGATGGACCGCGAGGCGTTCGTGGAAGCTGGGGCGCTCGTGGAGAAGGCATGTGCTGCGCTCGGCCCGCCGCCGTCGGTCACCGATCATCGGCGAGAGATGGAGCGAGGCAAGCGGATGTCGATCAATCCGTATGACTCGTCGGGGAACCCGATCGCCCCACCGCTGCACGTGACATCGAACGTCGACGGAAGCTACGAAGCGGACTTCTCGCTGTCCGTCGCATACGAGGGCCCTCCCGGCCGCGTCCATGGGGGCGTCGTCGCGGGAATCCTCGATCACGCTTGCGGTTTCGCCGTACGCAGTCTCGGGATCGCTGCACTGTCGGTCTCACTGCAGGTCGATCTCGAAGATGCCACGCCGTACGGGGAACCGTTGACGGTTCGAACCCGTGTCGCCGAACGTGACGGTCGCAAGTTGTGGGTCACGGGTGAGGTGGCCACGGCGGCCGACCATGTGACCGCCAGGTGCCGCACATTGATGCTCGCGCTCCGAAAATAATCAACAGGTTGAATATCGTTGTATTGACAAAACTGGAGTGTGGTTACACACTGATGGCATGACCACTGCAACGCACGAGGACTCGACCGGAGCATCGCAGCCGGTGCACACGTCCTCGAACCCGGCAGTCGGCACGTACGACGAGGCCGTTGCGCACGTCGGTCGACGCAGCCCGACGTATGTCGCCGACGTTCCGGTCGGCGAGGGATCCGTCGCGATGTTCTGCGCCATGATCGAGGATGCGAACCCGATCTACTGGGATCGTGAACTCGCGCAACAGATCTTCGGGGGACCGGTTGCGCCGCCTGCGCTGGTCCAGGGCACGGTCCTTCCGCTCCCGTGGCGGCCCGACGGTGCCCGCAGTCAGAATCTCGCCGTGTTCCAGGTGCCGTTACCCGGCCGTACGCTGATCAACGTCAGCACGGACGCGGTGTACCACCGCCCGTTCTTCGCCGGTGAGGTCATCTCCTATCACGACGAGATCGTCGACATCTCACCCGAGCGCACCACCCGCCTGGGCACCGGGCACTTCCTCACCACTGTTTTCCGCTACATCGATGCCGAAGGACGGCCGATAGCCGACATCGAGAACGTCATGTTTCGATTCGGTGAGGCGGACCGATGACGCACGGCGCTACCGGTCTCGGATCGTACGAAGCCTGGGCAGAGCTCCAGGCAGGGACGGTGCTGCCGTCCGTCACCCTCGAGGTCACCGAGCAGACGGTGATCCTCGTCCCGGTGTCGACGTGGGATCTGTTCCCCGGGCATCACTCGCCGGCCTACGCGCGCAGCCAAGGGCAGCCGGACATGTACCTGAACACCATCGCGTTGCAGGGGTTCGTCGACCGTGCGATCACCGACTACCTCGGACCCGATGCGTGGGTTCGCAGGCGGAAGATCGCCATGGTCGATTCCGTGTATCCGGGGGACGAGATCCGCGGTACAGCAACAATTCTCGCTGTCCGACGGGACGGCGAAAGCGTCGAGGTCGACGCCACTGTCGAAGTGTCGACCGATCGCGGAGTCGCAGTCCGAGCCGAGTCGACCACACATCGCTACCGATCACAGTGAATTCCTGATCGCCGCCAGCAGGCACCCAGCCAGAAATCGAACATCGACGTACGCCCCTGCGTTGCGCCGCTACGAAAGTGAGCAGTCATGAGTGAGAACCTCGAAGCTATCCGCCAGATCTGCACCGACATCGCCAAGCGAGTCGACCGGAAGTACATGGCAGAGCAGGGACGCAAGAACGAACCCGCCACCAAACTGATGGACCTGTGGGCGGAGACGGGACTGCTCGGCATCGCCCTTCCCGAGGAGTTCGGCGGAATCGGTGGCGATATGACCGATCTCGCCAGTGCGATCGATTGGCTCGGCCAGGACGGTCTGTTTCTCGGCAACGTCGTTCCGAACTTCATGTCGCGCATCCCGCTGGTCAAGTACGGCACCGACGCGCAGAAGAAGACGCTGTTGCCGGGCACCGCGTCGGGAGATGTGTTGTTCTCCTTCGCAATCACCGAGCCGGACGCGGGTACGAACACGTTCAAGATTCGATCGACTGCCATCGAGCAGGAGGACGGTTCGTATGTGCTCAACGGAACGAAGCACTACATCACGGGATTCGCTGATTCCACCCACTGCCTCGTGGTCGCGCGAACCCAGCCCTACGATGCCGAGAACCGGACTCGCGGCATTTCGCTGTTTCTCATCGATCCGAAATCCGACGGGATCTCCGCCACGCAGATGGACCTCGGTATCCATCTCGCCGAGCGCAACTACGTCGTGAACTTCGACGGGGTCTCGCTGCCGGCGGACAGCATGCTGGGCTCGGATGGCAAGGGGCTCAACGTGATGTTCGACTGCCTCAATCCCGAGCGCATGATGGTCACCGCAGCGAACATCGGTCAGGCCGAGTACGTCCTGAAACGAGCGGTCGATCATGCCAACACGCGCGCGCCGTTCGACACACCGATCGGCGCTTACCAGTCCGTGCAGCACCCGATGGCGATAGCGAAGGTCAATATCGAGGCCGCACGCGCGCTTCTCTACAAGGCCACGGAACTGTATTCCGCGGGCGGCGAAGTGGGACTCGATGCCAACATGGCCAAGTACCTCTCCAGCGTCGCCTACAGTCAGGCAGCGAACGCTGCCGCCACGGTCTTCGGTGGTGGATTCGCCGACATGGGGCAGGACATCATTCCTTTCTTCCTGCAGGCCAAGCTCAACGAGGTTGCGCCGGTGAACAACAACATCGTATTGAGTCACATCGCGCAAAATGCGTTGAACCTCCCCAAGTCCTACTGACAGGTCGAGTCCTCGATGCCCACCGACGTGACGTTCCCGTTGCGCAATGCCCCCGCCATCGCGGCCGCAGTCGAACTACGGCCCGGACGCTACCCCGATATCGGAACACATCAGCTCTACCGGAACGTGATCTCGGCACTGATCGCGGAGGCCGGAATCTCGGTCGACCGGATCGACGGCCTGTTGGCTCCTCCGCGTGAGATGGGTGGACCACACCCGGACACGTTCTTTCACGAGAAACTGGTGGAGGAACTCGACATCACCGCGCGTTTCGCGATGATGATCAATGCAGGCGGCGCCACGTACGGCTACATGGTCCAGCAGGCGTCATTGGCCATCTCCGCGGGTATGGCGGACGCCGTGATCTGCGTCGGCGCAGGGAAATTCGAGAAGATGGCACCGGACGTTGCCGCGCAGATGGTGCGCAACGCGTGCCAGGAGGATTTCGAGTTCCTCCACGGCGCGGTCATTCCAGGCCTCTACGCGCAATATGCCACCCGGTACATGTACGACACCGGGACGACTGCCGAGGATCTGGCCGCGGTGTCCGTTGCCGCACGGGCGTGGGCGTTGCGTAACCCCGACGCGATCACCCACAGCAAAGGTCCGATCACTGTCGACGAGGTCCTCGCGTCACGCATGATCGCGAGTCCATTCCACTATCTCGACTGTTCGATCCCCTGTGACGGCGGAGGAGCAGTGCTGGTGGCATCGGGCGATCTGGCACGAGAAATCACCGACCAACCCGCCTACGTCCTCGGTTTCGGACAGCATCACGGCCACGGATACGTCAGCCAGAGCCCGGACCTCCGGATCGCCGGTATCGCGGAGTCCGGTCGCGCGGCATTCGCCATGAGTGGGCGTACGCCCCAGGACATCGACCACGCCCAGCTGTACGACGCGTTCTCCTTCGCGCCGCTCGTCCAGCTCGAACACCTGGGTTTCGCCGAATCCAGTAGTGCCGGAGACTGGTTCAGGTCCGGCCGTACCTCGCCCGGCGGAGATTTTCCGGTGAACACCTACGGCGGACTCATCGGATACGGGCACAGCGGGGACGCGTCCGGGATGTCGATGATCGTAGAGGGGGCCAACCAGGTGATGGGTAAAGTCACCGATCGCCAGGTGGCTGCCGACACCGCGCTGATCCACACCTACGGAGGCATGATGGCCGAACATTCCACCCTCGTCCTCGGTCGGGAGAGCTCATGACCGAGGACGTCAACGAGCACCGTCCCATTCCTCGAGGAGATGCGTTCGCCGCACCGTATTGGGACGCCCTGCGGGAAGGACGGTTCGTGTTGCCGCGGCTGGTGACAGGCGAATTCATCTCTCCGACAAGGGCGATCCCGGCCGCCGAAGTAGAGTGGGTACCCGCTCCCCGAAGCGGCACCATCGCGTCGTTCTCCTGGGTGCACATTCAGCCGTCACCCGGTTATGTGGAACAACTCCCGTACGTCCTGGCGACGGTTCGTCTCGATGCCGGGCCCCAGCTGATGTGCAATATCGTGGCGACCGCGCCCGATGACGTGGCCATCGGCCGGCGGGTGGAACTGGTCACCGAACGACGTGCGGAGGGCTGGGTGGTTGCCCAGTTCACGGTCGTATGAGCGCGGGCGTGCGCACGGTTTCCGACGGAGTCGAAGGAGAGGACGAGATGGAGAACCCCACTGACACTCGGTTGTCGGACGCGCTCACCGAACTACTCGATTCTCGGTGGAGCTGCCGTGCCTACCTGCCCGAGCAGGTTCCGCACGAGACCATCGTGCAGATCCTCGACACAGCACAACGGTCGGCGTCATGGTGCAACACCCAACCCTGGCAGGTCATAGTCACCGAAGGCGACGGCACCGAGCGATTCCGAACTGCCCTGTCCGCGCATGCCGCAGACAAGGGCGGCGACATGCAGCCGGATGTCCCGATGCCGGCCGAGTACACGGGCGTGCACCTGGATCGACGGCGGGAGAGTGGCTGGCAGCTCTACGAAGCTCTCGGCATCGGGCGGGGCGACCGTGCGGCATCGGCGCGACAGGCGCAGAAGAACTTCGAGCTCTTCGGAGCCCCACATTGCGCTGTCATCACCGTCGACGCCGCTCAAGGAGCGTACGGCGCACTGGATACCGGTCTCTATGTCGCCCACTTCCTGCTCGCAGCGCAGAGCCGCGGGGTGTCCGCGATACCGCAAGCCGCTCTGGCCACCTACTCACCGTTCGTTCGCGAGTACTTCGACATCCCATCCGATCGCGCAGTGCTACTCGGTATCTCGTTCGGCTGGGCCGACCGTGGTCATCCTGCGAACTCGTATCGCACGCGACGCGCGGGCATCGAACAGGTCGTCCAATGGAGTACCCGTTGACACCGCCGGACGTGGAGCGAGACTGAATTGAGCCGATAGGCACTACTGTTCGACGATCTTCCAGCTCAGCGGTACGCCGCGTCGACGGCCTCGTCTCGCTCATGTTGTGCAGGCGCGAAGAGCCGATCGAGGTGATAGGCCACCACCTCAGCGGCATGTTCGTCCGTGTAGTGGCCGATGAGGATGCCGGTCCCGAGGCCGTTGACCAGCGCCACCAACCTCACGGCCTCGGTGTGAGCATCGCGGTCGGGAGCAATCTCGTTCGCGGCGAGTGCGCCCTCGAGCACCTCGATGAGCTCGCTCTCGAGCCTGTCGACACCGCTGATGAACGGTTGCTCCGCGATCTGAGGGTTCGTCATCGCCAAGACGGCGTAGGACATGCTCAGTTGGTGAAATACCCGGCTGGATTCGTCGGTGGGGAGGGCCTCGGACACGAACGCTTCGATTACCGATCGCGCCGGGAGCGGCTGCGGGATGTCGGCCAGCCGCTGAGCCCAGCGTTCGTGACTGCAGCGCTCGAGATGGCGTAGCGCACCGACGAGGAGTTGCTCTTTGCTGACGAAGTAGTACTGGACCAGACGCAGAGAGACACCGGCCTCGGCGGCGACCGATCGCATCGTGACGGCATGCAAACCGTCCCGAGTGGCCGCGCGAACCAGTGCCTCTGCAATCTGAGTGCGACGTGCAGTGTGGTCGGGCGTACGCGGCACGGTTCGCTCCTACGTCGTTCGATCGTTGGTGATACAACCGTATCGGGTACGAGCGTGCACCCGCTACCTGTCAGGGTGTCGATCGCTGCCGTGGCGCTGGGAAGGGCAGTCCCGGTCGCTGAGCTCCGAGTGCTTTCTTCGCGATCCGTTTTGTTTCGGATCGAACAACGCTGCCGGACAGAACGATCCATAGGAGCACTGCTGCCGGCTGCCACAGTGGACCTCATCGAACCCGAAATATGATACAAACGTATCAACGACGGTGTCACGAGGAGCGGAACTATGCACGATGGTGCGACGGCGGCTGACGGTGAGCGCTCGCGTCGTGCATCGACTGCCGTCACACTGTCGGTGGTCTGTGCCGCGCAATTCATGGTGGTACTGGACATTTCGGTAGTGAACGTGGCTTTGCCGTCGATCGGGGACTCCCTCGGTTTCGAAGACGGTGGTCTGCAGTGGGTCGTCAACGCGTACGCGCTCACGTTTGCTGGATTCCTGCTCCTGGGCGGCAGACTCGGGGACCTGGCGGGCCGGCGGCGAGTTTTCTTGGTGGGTCTCGCTGCTTTCTCGGCCGCCAGCCTCGCCGGAGGCCTGGCCGACTCGGCCGGCACCCTGGTGGCGGCACGGGCGATCCAGGGACTGGGCGCTGCGATTCTGGCACCGACAACGCTGGCGATATTGACGGCGTCATTTCCAGAAGGGCCTCGTCGAACTCGTGCACTCGCCACCTGGACCGCAGTGGGTATTGCAGGGGGAACAGCAGGGAACTTGGTGGGAGGTGTTCTCACGGAGTATCTTTCGTGGCGATCGACGCTGCTAGCCAATGTGCCCGTCGGACTTGCTGCCATCGTGCTGACAGTCCGACACCTCAGGGCCGACCGGCCTACTCCGCCGCGACCACGCCTGGACGCCAGCGGGGCAGTTGTGGCCACTGCCGGTCTGGGCGTTCTCGCGTACGGAATAACGCAGGCAGCCGGTAGCGGATGGGGTGCCCGGTCGACCGTGCTCTGCATCTCGACCGGGGTACTGCTGCTGATCATGTTCGTGGTGCTCGAAGCGAGGTTCGCGAGTTCGCCGCTGATACCTCTGCGGATCTTCGGCAATCGTTCGGTCGCAGCAGGCAACGTGGCGATGCTCTTCGCAGGCGCGTGTCTGAACCCTATGTGGTACTTCCTGACCCTCACGATGCAGAACATCCTGGGCTACAGCCCAGTTCAGACCGGTCTGGCTTTCTTGCCACACACGATCGTGGCGATTGCCGTCGGAGCCGGTGCCGCGCCGTGGTTGATGAGCCGTGTCGATGGCCGGGTGCTCATCGCAGGAGGTGCACTGCTGGCCGCGGCTGGTTTCTGGTGGCAGGCCCAATTGACGAGCGGCAGTAGCTATGCGGCAGGAATCCTGTTGCCTGCCATCGTGTTCAGTATCGGTAGTGGCATGCTGAACACTCCGCTCACTGCGTCGGTCAACTCGGGTATCGCACCGGAAGATGCCGGCGCAGCATCAGGGGTGATGAATACGACCAAGCAAGTCGGAGGTGCCCTTGGTCTGGCGGCGTTGGTCACCTACGCCGCGGCCAGCGGCAACGACAAGGCAGCGTTGCTGAATTCGTACAACCGTGCCTTCTACGCCATTGCCGCCATCATGATCGTCACTGCGGTGATCGCGTCGACGCTCCCAGCGCACCGAGACCGCGGCGAATAATTCTGGCCAGTGTGTCCCGGTGTTACGCCGCGGTCCCGACCAGATTCTTCAGAACGGTTGTTCTCGCCCGGTAGTAGATAGAACGGGGCCGAGATTCGTCGCTGCCAGACGAAGTGTCATCGTTGTTCGCGCCCACTATCGCACGAGTTGGAACATGAGGAGTGGATCGAATGCGGACACTGGGGCTCATCGGCGGAATGAGCTGGGTCAGCACGGCCGAGTACTACCGGCTGATCAACGAGATGGTCGCCGACAGACTCGAGGGCTTGCACTCTGCGCACATCGTTCTCGAATCCGTCGACTTCGGTGAGATCGAAGCGCTCAAGCTCGAGGGTGGGTGGGACGAGATCGGTGCCAGGCTCGTCTCAGCGGCCCGCCGGCTCGAAACGGCAGGGGCCGACGCGATCGTATTGTGTACCAACACGATGCACTACGTAGCGCCGCGGATCGAAGAGGCGATTCACGTGCCCTTTCTGCACATCGGCGACACCACGGCCGAGGCTGTGGCAGAGCATGGTCTATCGAAGGTCGGTCTGTTGGCCACCGCGTTCACGATGGAAGAGTCCTTCTATCGCGAACGCTTCTCGGCTCGCGGGGTGCACTTGGTGACTCCGGACGCCGCGGGCCGCGCGGCGGTCAGCAGCATCATCTACGACGAACTGTGTCACAACATCGTCAAGGAGCAATCGCGTGACACCTACCTCGAGGTGGTCGACGAACTCATCGACGCGGGATGTGAAGGCATTGTCCTCGGATGCACCGAAGTCGAACTGTTGATAAAGCCGGATGACCTCGCCGTACCAACTTTTCCCACCACACGTTTGCATGCCCGAGCGGCGGTGGACTTTGCGTTGCCCGCGGCCACCGAGTGTCGAATGAGGGATCGACAGAGCTGAATGGGCTGGAGTGCGGGTGGCCTCGTCTCGCGCAACCCCGCGGTTGGACGCGGGCACCCTGTTACGGCGTCGCCGTTCGCTCGTGACCGGTACCCGAGCGCCACATCTGGTCGCTCGGTAGACCCACGAACGACAGCAGTCGCGTGAGGAGTTCATCCCGCCACACGAGCGATGACCAGGAGTGGTCTGCACCGGCGATCGCTGTGAATGTCGCTCGCGGCAACAACTCTGCGTAGCGGCGTCCGTATCGGAGCGGCACGATCTGGTCTGCGTCGCCGTGGACGATGTCGACGGGACCGTCGTATCCGGCCGCCGCCGCGTACACGTCGAGGTCATTGCGGATGTCGTCGAAGAATGCTTGCCCGAGCCACATGCCACCGAAATCGAAGCCGCCGTTCTGCGCGACCGAATCGAGAGGTCGGCCTTGGATCTCGTGTTTGACGGCGATGTCGTCGACGACCACGCCTGCAGGCGACCAGAGGGTGAGGCCGGCGACATGTTCGGGGATGGTCGCGGCTGCCATTGCTGCTTCCACTGCACCGAGGCTGTGAGCGACGACGTGAACCGGCGCGTATCGGTCGGCAGCAAACGTGCGGATCATGGTCGAGACCTGCTCGACCTCGTCGCGCAGGGTGATGTCCTGAAACTCGCCGTCGCTCACTCCTTGCCCGAGACGGTCGTAGGCGCGGACGACCGCTCCCGCCCCGGCGAGGCGTCGGGCGATCTGAACGAAGAGCCGTTGTGGTCCGATGCTGGACTCGCCGAAGCCGTGCACGATCAGAACGGACGGTGCTGCGTGTTCGACCACGGCCGGCCGGTACTCGTTGCCGCGAATCAGCTGACCGCCGTGGGAGATCGACACCGGGGCCATGCGAGGGTTCTGGATGTTCATCTCAGTTGCTCCGGTCGGCGAAGCCTGCCGGTAGGTCGGCGGGCGCGGTGTCGACGACGGTGTCGTCGTCGATGCCCACGAACTCGAACAGCGTGATGTGCGCGAACTCGGGAACTACATAGATCGGATAGGTGGGGCCTTGATCGCGGAATCGGCGCATCTCGTCGAGGTGGTCGTTCTGGAACAGGACGGTTCTGGATCCGTCGAGTTCCACCCAGTGAGGGAAGAAGATGGTGCCGTGCACAACGCGGTCCTCGGGAACGACATTCACCACGACGCTCGTGCCGGTGGGCTCGTTCCACGAGATCTTGTAAACGCCGCGGCCGAGTGCGACGAGGTCGACTTCCTGTCCCTTGACCCATCGGCCCCCGACCATTCCGGAGTGAATTCGGTAGTCGATGGTGGTGGCGTTCTTGACGTACATCTCGTACTGCCACCCGTTGGCGTAGGTGTAGATGAATCGATGGCCGACGATCGAATCCAGGGCCTGTTCGGGGGCGGGGTCGGCAACGCTGGTGTGAATGCTCATGACTCCATGATCGCCGAGAAATGCGTTTGTTGCAAACCTAAATATGAGACTGAGTAGTCTGGCTCGGTGGACGATTCCGACAGCACAGCCGGCCTTGCCGATATCGCCCGCCGCCTGAGCGAGGAGATAGGACCCTTCCGGCGCGTACTGCTCAACTCCTCCCGCTCGCGCGCCGGACTCAAAGCCTTGCCCGACGCGCAGATCGAGATCCTGAGGCGGCTCTTCCCGGACAAGTGGGAGGGCCCGACTGTGCTCGGGCGTCAGCTGGGGTTGGCTCGTCCCACGATCAGCAACCTCGTCCGAACCATGGAGTCGGACGGCCTCGTCGCTCGCCGACCCGACGAATCGGATGCGCGAAGCATGCGCGTCGGCCTCACCGATCTTGCGCGAGAACAACTTCGGGTCTACGACATCGCGGCGGAAGGGCTACTCGTGGACATACTCGGCGACCTGACGCACGCTCAGCAACGCACCTTGCGTGACGCCGTTCCGTTGCTCGGGCACATCCGCGCGAAACTGGAAACCGGCGAGTCTCGGTGAAAGTCGTTTCGGCCGATGCAGCCGACGTCGATCGCGCATCGAATCGGGTGAGAAGTCACCGCGGCGGCACTGCAGTGAACTGAACCGACGGCGTGTCCTCGTCCTGACCGGTCGTGCCCGCCAATGCCTCCAGTGCACTCGCGGCCTGGACCGCTCGGCGAAACGCGTCCACACTTTCCCGGTGACCCTCCGGTCGAGAAGCGAGGGCGATGATCGCCTGCGGGCCGTCGAGTTCGATGTATCGGACGTCGGGATTGGGAAGGTAGCGCCGTGCGGGCTCGGCGTACACCCCGACAGTCCCCGACATGGCCACTGCCGATGGAATATTCAGCGGCGAGCGCACCCGAACCCCGTGTCGCGGATAGCTGCCTGCAGCCCAGGCAGCGAGGCCGGGTTGTCCGACCGGTTCGATACACGGTCGGTCGCCGAGATCATCGGGTGTCAAATGAGTTGCGCCCGCGAGGTCCGATTCGACCGGAACCACGGCGTACCGATCGATTCCCATCACGTGCTCGACCCGACGTCGAATCCGGTTGCGGCATGGGACGAGACGCCACCCTCTACCTGCTCGAGAGGGGGGTGCGCTTGACCGGCACCGACGCCTGGAGCTGGGATGCGCCCTTCGTGCACACCGCAGCCCGGTTCGCCGAAGAACACGACGCGTCCGTCATCTGGGAAGGGCATCGCGTCGGACGCGACATCGGATACTGCCACCTGGAAAAGCTCAACGGACTCGAACAGCTACCCGACACGGGATTCGAAGTCTCCTGCTTCCCGGTGAAAATCCAAGCTGCCTCGGCGGGGTGGACGCGCGCAGTTGCCATCATGGACGTGTAGGCACGCTGACGGCTCGGACCGTGAACCAGATGTGGCACCGATAGTTCGGATCCGCACTGGACGTCGCTGACGGCGGCGGTCGCCGGATTCGCCCGCGCCCACAGTCGTCCTCGGTCCACCCGGTACGTTCGAGGCGTGAAACCTGCGATCGCGTGGCTCGAAGAATTCGGTGCTGCACCACTGATGATCACACCGTCGCCCATGGAACAGATCGTGCCGGGCATCGCGGTGGAGGGTCCGGTGGCCGAGTTCGGCGACGCCGTTCGTGAACTGCACCGGCAACGTCACGCGTCGGCGCAGTGATGGTGCATGCAGGTGCCGAAAGCGGAAGCGGTCGGCGGACGAGAACCGTGAACGTTGCGCTCGCGGTGACGGGCGGCGTCAGCGTGGTACTGGCGTGGCTCGAGTTCCTCCTCATCCGTCAGCAGCTTGCGGTGGGATTGTGGGTCATCGCCGTAGCGGTGGTAGGGATATCTCTCGTGCGTTCGTCCTCAGCGGGAAAGCTTGCAGCCGTTGGCGTATCGCTCGGCACCGTCGCTGTCGTCACTCAGGTGGCATGGCTGGTGACGGGCGTGCACACCCTGTGGGTCACGACCTTGGCCGCAACGATTGCGTTCGGCTTCTTCGTGCTCGCCTCGGCGTGGGCAGGACGTTCGGCGGTCTCCACCCGTAGAGCGGCTACCGCGATCCCGGCCGGCGTCGCAGCGGCGATTGCGACGGCGGTCTCGGTCGTGATCATCGGCGTGGCAGCCGATCCGGCACCGCTGGTTCGATCGCTCCAGGCGTTGGGGAACAGTAACTCGTTTGAGCCCGACGCCCCGACATCGACGTCGGTGGTCGACGGCGCGGTTCTGACCAACGACGTCGAATACGGCTCGGCGCTTCCGAATTCGTTCCTCGACATCTATATCGCCGACGAGAATCGGTCGGTGAGTCGGCCGACGTACGTCACGGTCCACGGTGGCGGCTGGATAGTGGGGGACAAAACGGACGGTGCCCCCAGCACAGATTCCGAGGGTGCGTCGTGGGCCGGGCCCATGCTGGACGCCGGTTTCAACGTGGTGTCGGTGAACTACGCGTTCGCGCCGAAGTTCCGTTTCCCCACGCAGACAATACAACTGGGCCAGGCCATGCAGTTCCTCGAGGCGAATGCCGACCGGTACGGCCTCGACATGAGCCGCGTCGTGCTCGCCGGAACCAGTGCGGGTGGCCACATCGTGGGCAATTACGCCACTGTGCAGACCAATCCCGAGTACGCACGAGCACTGGGTATCGAACCGACCATGAGTCGCAGTGCCTTGAAGGCGCTCGTGTTCGAGAGCGCCGCGCTCGATGTCGGTAGAGCGGGAGCCCCACAATCACCGAGCCCGTCCAACGGCTTCTTCTTCGACATTTCCGCCCGCAGCTACCTCGACACCACCGACCCGGCAGTGCTGGCGCAGGCGAACGTGATCGGCAATGTCACAGCAGGCTTTCCACCGAGTTTCATCTCCGATGGCAACACCGGGACCTTCCCTGACCAGGCAGCCGAACTGAGCGCGAAGCTGGACAGGGTGGGAGTCGAAAATCGGCTGAATCTGTACAGCAAGAACGAGGCGAGACTCGACCATTCGTTCATGTCGGTGGATTCACGGTGGACCGACGATTACCGCCGCCTCGAGATCGAGTTTCTCCGCGGCATCGTCTGATCCACCGCTGCCTCAACTCGGTCCGAAACGCTCGGTTCGAATGTTCCCAGCCGCGTGACCACGCGCCACCAGCATGTCGGCCACGGTATCGACGAAGCTCGTGGGACCGCAGACGTAGCATCGCGGCTCGAATTCTGCCGGCCATCCGTGGGCGTCGAGGTCCTCGATCGTGATGCGGCCGAGGGGCCGCGCGTTGCCTGCCGGAGCCCGCCGCGTATGGATCATCGTGACGTCCACACCCGCGGGAGGGTGAGCCCACTCGTCCGAGTAGTAGACCTCGGCGGGCTCGCGTACGGAGTACAGCACCCGGAACGGCACCCGTCCGCCCGTCGCGGACGCCTGCGCGCGCACCATTGCGCGCAGCGGGACGATGCCGGAACCGCCACCCACCAACAGGATCGGCGGAGAGGGGGTCTCGGAGGGCCGGGACGGCCGCCAGACGAACCACCGACCTACCGGACCGCGGATCTCGATGCGATCGCCAACCTCGACGGCCTCGACGAGGTACGGCGACACCTCCCCGTCGGCGACATTCTGCACCGCGATCTCGATGCGCGAGGTGCCGTCGGGGGCCGAGGCCACGGAGTAGCTTCGCTGTGCGCTGTAACCGTCCTCGGCGGTGAGCTTGACGTCCACGTGCTGCCCGGCGAGATGGCCCGGCCAACCGTCGACGTCGAGAACGAGGGTGGATGCGGTGGGGGTCTCACGTCGCACGGTCGCCACCGTGGCAACGAGCCAGGGTTTCGCCCCGGCCGTCACGGCCACGTCAGTCGCCCTGGTAGCGCTGCTCGCGCCAGGGATCTCCGTAGTCGTGGTATCCACCGCGCTCCCAGAAGCCCTGTTCGTTCTCCAGGGTCAGTTCGATGCGTGAGATCCACTTCGCCGATTTCCAGAAATACAGATGGGGAACCAGAAGCCTTGCCGGGCCACCGTGTTCGCGAGCCAGCGGAGCGCCGTCGAACTCGGTGACCAACCAGGCCTTCCCATTCCTGAGGTCCTCCAAGGGGAGGTTGGTGGTGTAGCCGTCGAATCCGTGCACCACCACGTAGCCGGCATCGGTGTCGAGACCGTCGAGCAGAACGTCCAGGCTCACGCCCTTCCAGGTGGTGTCGAGCTTCGACCACTTGGTGACACAGTGGATGTCGACGGTCGGAGTCTCGTGCGGAAGAGCCGCGAATTCGTCCCAGGTCCAGCTGCGAGTCTCGCCCCGTTCGGTGCTGACCGAGAACGACCACGCGTCGGTTGCGACCACGGGTGCGGGCCCGATCGCGAGGACCGGGAAGTCCTTTGTCAGATACTGACCGGGGGGAGTGCGCCCGTCGTCGCCCCGCCGGCGGCCCACGAAGCCCTTCGAGATCAATGCCATGGTGTCGAATTGTGCTCTCGTGGCCGGGAGTCTGACAAGGTCGGCCCGCGGGGTTCGACGCAGTCGCAGGGTTCAGCGGGTCTCCAACGCGTCGGCGAGCATATGCATCGCCGCGGTGGTGGACAGTGCCCGCACACTTGCCCGGTCGCCGGGAAGATGAAGCGTGCGGGTGATGGTGGGGCGGCCCGTGACGGCGACGGCGAAACAGACGGTGCCGACCGGCTTGGCCTCGGTGCCGCCGCCCGGACCCGCGACGCCGCTGGTCGATACCGCGATGTCGACGTTCAGCCGCTCGAGTGCGCCCTCGGCCATGAGCGCCGCAACCGGCTCGCTGACAGCTCCGTGTCGATCGATGACCTCGGCGGGGACGTCGAGAAGCCCGGTCTTGGCCTCGTTGGCGTAGGACACCACGGCCCCGATGACATACGCCGACGAGCCTGCGCGATCGGTGAGACGTGCGGCGATCATCCCCCCGGTGCACGATTCCGCCGTGGCGATTCGATGCCCGGACAATCGGTGCGCAACTATGTCGTCGATGGTGGAGCCGTCGGTCGAAAAGACCTGTGCACCATGGGTTGTGTCGATGAGCCGTTCGAGTTCCGTGTAAGCGGTTCTCGCCGACTCGGCGTAACGAGTCACCATCTCGAGCTCGCCGAGGCTCAGGCAGGTGGTGATCTCGAGCTCGGCGAACCCGGCGATCTCGCGCTCTGCGGTTCGCAGCGTCGCGGCGAGATCGGCCTCGGACAGTCGATAACCGCGAATGGTGTCCTGACGTACCTGCGTACGGCGGGCGAGGACTTCGGCGACGGGTGCAGTGTCGAGGGCCTCCGGCCACATCGCCTGTAGTTCGCGAGGCGGCCCTGGCAGGATCAGGACGGCGGGCAGTGACCTGGAGTGGTCGGCCGGTATCGCGATCCCGGGTGCGGTCCCGGTCGGTGAAATGGACTGCGCACCTTGCGGAACCATTGCCTGCTTTCTGATGCCGGCGCGTAGCGGCTCGGAATCGGCTGCGGAACTCATTCGGCTTCGCCAGCGCCGCACGATCGCGTGGATCCGGTTCTCCAACTCGGCATCCAGAATCAGATCCCGACCGTACAGCGCGGCGACGGTCGAGGCGGTGAGGTCGTCGGCGGTCGGACCCAAACCTCCTGTGGTGACGATCAAGTCGACGCGTTGATCGGCCAGAAACCTGACCTGGGCAGTCAGATCCTCCGGCCGATCCCCGCACACGGTGATGTGGGCAACGTCGACGCCCGTTTCGAGAAGTTCCCGAGCGACCCACGGACCGTTTCGGTCGGTGACCCGACCGGCCAGAACCTCGGTTCCCGTCACCACCACACCTGCTCGCACAGTCATCCTTCGACCTTACTGATCAGGCGTGCGCCGGTGGCCACCGGCGACATCCGCGCAGGCCCGGTCGCGCTCGGCCAGGCCCGCAGACCGCACCAGCATCGACGCGTAAGGAGGATTCAGGCCGACAAGATCAGCTCCGCCGCCCGCTCGGCGATCATTGCCGTGGGGGCATTGGTATTGCCGGTAGTGACCGAGGGCATCACCGACGCATCGGCGATCACGAGATTGTCGAGCCCGTGCAGACGCAGATCCGGCCCCACGACGGCGCGGCTGTCCGTGCCCATCCGGCACGTTCCGGCCTGGTGGTGATACGTGTTCACTGCGCGCCGGATCCACTGCTCGAGTGCGTGATCGTCGTCGGAGACCTCGGGTCCAGGAAGGACGTCGTAGGCACCCCAGTCCTGTGCGAGTGGAGCCTGCCGGCCGACCTCTCGGCACTGCCGCACGGAATAGACCAATGCAGCCATGTCTCGTGGGTCGTCGAACAAGTTGAAATCGATGGTCGGATCTGCAGTCGGGTTTGTCGAGGCCAGGGTGACGGTTCCGGTGCTGTGCGGACGAATGAGGCCGGCGTGCAGGGTGAAACCGGATTGCGGTCCGGTCATTGCTTCGTCGTAGTACATCGGGACACTGAAGTTGATCGGCTGGGTGTCCGGCACTGGAAGTGACGGGTCGCTCTTCCAGAACCAGTGTGTCTGGGTCACCGGATGAAACGGCGTCGGTGGGTCGACGGGTCGAGTGGTGCCGAAGACGACGGGCACCAGGAAATGATCCTGCAGGTTCTTCCCGACACCGGGGGAGTCGACGAGCACGTCGATGTCGAGCTTCTCCAACTCGGCGGCCGGACCGATTCCACTGCGCAACAGAATCGCTGGGGATCCCAGTGCTCCACTGGACAAGACGATCGTGC
Organism: Rhodococcus sp. MALMAid1271; assembly: GCF_049195265.1. Taxonomy (NCBI): domain Bacteria; kingdom Bacillati; phylum Actinomycetota; class Actinomycetes; order Mycobacteriales; family Nocardiaceae; genus Rhodococcus; species Rhodococcus sp. MALMAid1271. The sequence continues at coordinate 49,144 of NZ_JBMIRQ010000110.1, forward strand.
TCGCATGGAGCTCACGCACTTCGGATTCCACGATGATTCGCACGCCCACCGCGGTGCCGTCGGCCACGATCAGCGAATCGATGGTCGAGCCCAGTGCGAGCGTGAGGTTCGGATGATCGAGTACGGGCCGAAGGTAGGCCGCCCACGTCGACTGTCTCTTTCCCCCGGCAAGATTCAACTTCATCCGCGACACCCCCTCTTGGCCGCCGTGGTTGTAGTCGGTGTTGTTGGGCATTCCCCACGCGACGGCCGCATCGACGATCGCCTGTTGAACAGGTGAGAGCGGCGGTTCGACGACGTCCATCAATCCGTCTGCGCCGTGGCGTTCGAGACGCTTGAACAGTGGTGCAACCGACTCCCAGTCCCAACCGGTGTTGCCTGCCGACGCCCACTGGTCGTAGTCCCAAGCAGTTCCGTGCACCCAGATCGTGCCGTTGAGCTGATTCGATCCGCCGATGACCTTTCCGCGGGGGACGTGCAAGCGGCGGCCGAGGGCGCGTTCCTGTGGAGACGAGAAATAGCCCCAGTCCTCCGGGCCCAGCCAGAGTTCGCCGACCCGGGAGAGGTCGTGAATGGCGGGATTGGTGTCGAGCCCGCCTGCCTCGACGAGCGTCACGGTGTGGCCCGCATCCAGGAGCCGACGGGTGATGATCGAGCCCGCGGTTCCCGAGCCGAGTACCAAGAAGTCGGAGCGATTGCTTGACATGAGGTCATCCTTGTCTGGTTGACGCGGCACCACGGCACGTCGAATCCACGTCGAAAGAGAAAGCCGTCGGCATACGTGCCGATACGGCGATGAAGTGCAGCGCGACGCCCTTGTCGGTGTCATGAAGCTACCGGCGCTGCGGGCGACCGAACATAGGGTCTTACCTACTCGCCTGTACAGAAACCCTTATTCGGCTGCGTCGGAAATTGGACACCAGGAATGCCGATTCGTGTTATCGGAGGCCGAGCCGTACCCGAGGAGTGCCGGTTCGCGCCGATTTCAGCCCAGGTGCGCGCTCACCGAACCACGATCGTGGCCTATGTTGAGGTCGATGCGGATAGCGCTGGTGGAAGACGACGACGGAGTCGGCGACGCGTTGGTGGATGCGTTGACCGAGGTGGGGCACTCACCTGTCCGCATGCGCCGTGGTGCCGACGTGCTGGTCGGCTATCACGAGATGGATGTCGTCCTACTCGATCTCGGCCTGCCGGACATGGACGGGCTGGAGGTGCTGCGCAAACTGAGGACCTTGAGTTCGGTTCCGGTGGTGGTGCTGACTGCGCGGGACGACGAACGTTCGGTGGTGCGAGCGCTCCGCGGCGGCGCGGACGATTACGTCGTCAAACCGGCCCGGTTGGGAGAGTTGCACGCTCGACTCGAAGTCGCTGCGCGACGTCGGAGCGCGACGAACGACACCGGTGCCGACCGGCTGGTTCTCGGTGACATCGTCGTCGATCTGGTCGGTCGGGGAATCGAGGTCGACGGTCGCGATGTTTCGCTGACAACCAAGGAGTTCGACCTGCTGGCTCATCTGGTGACGAGGCGCGGTGAAGCGGTCAGCCGAGAGCAACTGATGGACGCCATCTGGGGAAACGCCTACGTCGCGATCTCACGGACGCTCGATGTGCACATGACATCGTTGCGATCCAAGCTCGATCGTCCGGGTGCCATCGTCACCATCCGCGGCTTCGGTTACCGCTGGGACATCTGAGATGCGACGCCGTGTCCTGGTGGTGCTGATGATCTACTCCACCGTCGTCGTACTCGCCCTGTCGGTGCCGTTGGCCGTGTTGGTCGGTCGCGAACGTGCCCAACGGTTCGGCGAGAACCGAGCGGCCGCCGCAACCTACTTCGCCGAGCTCAGCTCGCGGGAGGACGAGTCCGGCGCAGCTCGTATTCGACAGTCGGCGCAGCGCTACGACAACCTGTACGACGAGGGGATCGTCGTTGTCGATCGTGCCGGTCGAGTCCGTGCGGAGTCGGGTCTGGATGTGGAGCGATCCGACGTGCAACAGGCCGTAGCCGGCGCTCTGCGCAATCAACGCGGGAATCTGCCGTCCAGTGTGATGCCCTGGTCCCGGTCCTCGGTGTTGATCGCGGCTCCGGTCGGCGGGGGAACACAGGTGGACGGCGCGGTGGTCATAGAAGCATCGACCGACAGCGCTCGCACGGATGTCGCGATCGCATGGATGATCATTGCCGGCGGTGCGCTGCTGATTCTGGTGACCGTCGTCGGGATCGCTGTTGCGTTGTCGCGCTGGGTTGTTCGTCCACTGACGGCTCTGTCCTCGCGGGTTCAGTCGTTCGGAGACAAGTTCCACGATCGACTACCGATAGATGCTGTTGCCCCATCGCAGATGCATACCGCCTATCTCGGTCCACCGGAAGTGCGCGAGCTCTCCAGCGCGTTCGAGGCCATGGCCGGCGACGTCGAGTCGGCCACGGCCGCGCAGCGGAGGCTGGTTGCCGATACCGCCCATGCGCTACGTAATCCATTGGCGGCATTGAGAATTCGACTGGACGTGTTGGGGATGCGGGTGCCCGATGCAGCGGCAGAATCCCACCTCAGGACCACGCAGGAAGTCGACCGCCTCAGCGCCGTCGTCGAAGACCTCCTCGTTCTTGCCGCTGCCGAGACGCCATCGAATCAGGACGCAACCGCGTGCGATGTGGGTGCGACCATTGCCGATCGCGTCGAATTCTGGTCCAGCACAATCGCTGTGGCAGGTATGGTGGCGCATGTCGAAGGGCCCGATGGGGCCGAACGACTCCTCGTCGCCCTGCCCGAGGACGACCTGATTCGGATTCTCGACGCGCTGCTGAGCAATGCGACGAAATACTCCGGCAGCGGCTCGTCCGTCGAGATCGGCCACCGAGCGAGTGCGACGGCCATCACGATCTGGGTGGCCGATACCGGACCGGGCGTCCCGGCCGACGAGCTCCCCAAGGTCGTGAACCGGTTCTTTCGTGCCTCGAGTGCGCAGGGCGGCGGTACCGGCCTCGGCTTGTCGATCGTGCACGCGCTGACCGAACGTGCAGGCGGACGTCTGCAGGTCAGTGCGGGTAGACCGTCGGGATTGCGGGTCGAGCTGCACGTGCCGCGAATAGTTTCCTAAGGGAGTGTTAGGAAATCCGAAATGGCTTGGTTCCAGGTTGTGCTTGCGGTCACAGTAGGTGGACTCAGGTCGCTGTTCGACTCCCGGCGACCAACGGCACCACTGGAAGGATCTGCCCATGGCCAACGGGGCCACTTCGACCGCTGGATCGTCACCGATCCCAACGGTCTCGTCTCCCGCCGCAACTCGTCGTGCCGTGTTCAACACGTTGCGGGGTTCGTCGGGCAATCTCGTCGAGTGGTACGACGTGTACGTCTACACCGTCTTCGCCACGTACTTCGAGAACCAGTTCTTCGATTCCGCGGACAAGAATTCGACGATCTACGTCTACGCGATCTTCGCGGTCACATTCCTGATGCGTCCGGTCGGCTCGTGGTTCTTCGGACGCTACGCCGACCGGAACGGTCGCCGCGCCGCACTGACGTTCAGTGTCTCGCTGATGGCCGCTTGCTCACTGGTCATCGCGTTGACTCCGGGCCGGGAGAGCATCGGCGTGTGGGCGGCGGTGATCCTCGTCCTGGGTCGTCTGGTCCAAGGCTTCGCCACCGGCGGTGAATACGGCGCGTCGGCCACGTACATGTCCGAGGCAGCCACCCGTGAGCGTCGCGGATTCTTCTCGTCGTTCCAGTACGTCACGCTCATCGGCGGGCACGTTCTCGCGCAGGTGACCCTGTTGCTGATGCAGACGGTCCTCGATCGTGAGCAGATCGAGGACTTCGGTTGGCGCATAGCCTTCTTCATCGGCGGCGTCGCGGCAGTGGTCGTCTTCTGGCTGCGTCGAAGCATGGACGAATCGCTGACGAAGGATCAACTGGACGCGGTGCGCAGTGGCGCCGACAAGTCCTCGGGATCGGTGAAAGAACTCGTCCGCAATCACGGCCGTGCGCTGCTGATCTGCTTCCTGGTGACCGCAGGCGGCACCATCGCGTTCTACACCTACAGCGTCAACGCTCCTTCGATGATCAAGACCGCATACGAGGACCGGGGGATGACCGGTACGTGGATCAACCTCTTCGGTCTCGTCTTCTTGATGCTGTTGCAGCCCATCGGCGGACTCATCAGCGACAAGGTCGGCCGTAAGCCGCTGCTGATCTTCTTCGGCATCGGCGGCGTGCTGTACACCTACGTGCTCATCACGTTCCTGCCGACGGCGACCTCGGTGGTGCAGTCGCTCGCGCTGGTGTGCGTGGGTTACGTGATCCTCACCGGCTACACCTCGATCAACGCGATCGTCAAAGCAGAACTGTTCCCCTCACACGTGCGCGCACTCGGAGTCGGTTTGGGATACGCCCTCGCCAACTCGGCGTTCGGTGGTACCGCGCCGTTGATCTACCAGGCGGCGAAGAACGGTGGGAATGTTCCGTGGTTCATCCTCTACGTGACGGTCGTGATCACCGTCTCGCTCCTGGTCTACATCTTCGTTCTGCGGAACAAGGCGGAAACCGAGCTGGACCGGGAGCAGGGCCGAGCGTTCGAGCGAACCGTGACGCCATAGGGTGACGGACATGTTCTCGCCCGCAGCGCCGTTGTCTCGGAGGACGGCGCTGCGGGCGGGTCTTGTCTCCGTCGCCGCTGCCGCGCTCGGCGCGTGCACATCGGAGCCGCCGACACAGTTGCGTCTGGCCGCGGGTGAGGTGGGCGGATTCTTCTGGGAGTTCTCCGGCCTGCTGTCCGCCGCGGCCGCGGGTCTCCCGGAGGCCGAGGTCGTACCGTTCACGACATCCGGGTCTGTCGACAACCTCGAGGCGTTGGTCTCCGGCCGTGCCGAACTGGCAATGACCCTGATCGATGCCGCATACAGCTACCCGAGTCCGGATCTGGCTGCGGTCGGCACCGTCTACGAGAACTACTTCCAGGTCGCAGTCCGGGCGGACTCGCCCATCACGACCGCGAGCGATCTGCGGGGACGACGGGTGAGTACCGGCGCACCCGGATCCGGCGCAACGGAGGTCTCGCGCCGGATCCTCGACGCCGCCGGTGTCTCGGGCCCGGATTCCATACGTGAAATTCGCCTGCTGATGAGTGAGGCAGCAATCGCGCTGTCCGACAACGAGATCGACGCGGTGATGTGGGCGGGCGGGTTGCCGACCCCGGCCTTCACCGACCTGCGTACCGAGATCCGCCTGCTCGATCTCGGAGCGCTCGTTCCGAACCTACGCCGCGCCTTCGGTACCGCCTACGAGGCGGTGCCGGTTCCGGCCGATGTATACGGCAGGCACCCGGGGGTGACGACCGTCGGAATCCCCAATCTGTTGTTGGCTCATCCCGACGTACCGAACCGGGCAGTGGCCGCTTTGGTGAGCGTGCTGCTCGACCGATCATCTGCCCTGGTCCCCGGTCAGGCGATCGGCAGTCAATTTCTCGACGCACGCTCGTTGATCATGACGGGCGAAATTCCCCTTCATCCAGGAGCCGTGGAGGAATATCGCCGACGGCACGGGTGAGCGGGCTCGGTGATGCCGATCGACCGGTCGGCCGCGCCGTTCGGTTCACGAGGTCAGTTCAACGCCACGAGCTCGGGCATCGGATTCGTTCATGCACGAGGCAATCTGCCGACTCCGTCGGCGGCGGAAGTGCACGCGATGTTCGCACTTCTCACCCGGCGCTGAACCGGATCGAAATCGAGTTCGTCGGGGTGTGAAGCGGTGACCAGGCGTCCTGGCCGTCGTCGGTCTCGGTCCCTCGCATCTCTCCTGTCCACTGGTAGGTCCGAGGTGATGCGGCCATGCGCAAGCATGCATACTGGATTGTGACGCCGAACACAAAGTTGCTCGCATGATGTGGAGGTTTCACGAAAGATGCGACAGCAACGATGATCTCGGCTCGCTGGTCACAACGCTCACTCAACGACGAGGAGAAACAATGGCAGACAATCGCGCAGTCACGTACGCCGGACCGGGCAAGGTGGAGGTTCAGGACATCGCCTATCCCGGCTTGGAACTGACCGACGGCCCAGGAGTCAATCCGGCGAACGTCGGCCGCAAATGCGAGCACGGAGTGATCCTGAAAGTTGTCTCGACCAACATCTGTGGCAGCGACCAGCACATGGTCCGAGGGCGAACCACTGCCCCCGAAGGCTTGGTCCTCGGCCACGAGATCACCGGTGAGATCGTCGAGGTGGGACGAGACGTCGAGTTCCTGAAGGTCGGAGACATCTGCTCGGTACCGTTCAACATTGCCTGTGGTCGGTGCCGAAACTGCAAGGAACGCAAGACCGGTATCTGTCTCAACGTCAATCCCGATCGACCGGGCTCGGCTTTCGGCTATGTCGACATGGGTGGCTGGGTGGGCGGCCAGGCCGAGTACGTCATGGCTCCCTACGCGGACTTCAACCTGCTGAAGTTCCCGGATCGTGACCAAGCGATGGCGAAGATCCTGGACCTGACGATGCTGTCGGACATCTTCCCCACGGGTTTCCATGGAGCAGTCACTGCCGGAGTCAAGCCGGGGTCGACGGTGTACATCGCGGGTGCGGGCCCGGTGGGCCTCGCCGCGGCGGTCGGCGCGCAACTACTGGGAGCGTCGGTGGTGATAGTCGGTGACATGAACGCCGACAGGTTGGCTCAGGCTCGAACCTTCGGTTGCGAGACCGTCGACGTGAGCAAGGGCGCACCACAGGATCAGATCGAGCAGCTTCTCGGCGTGCCGGAGGTCGATGCCGCGGTGGATGCGGTGGGATTCGAAGCCCGTGGACACGGCGGAGACTCGTCGCACGAAGCACCGGCCACAGTGCTCAACTCGCTGATGGACATCACGACTGCGGGCGGCGGAATCGGTATCCCGGGTCTCTATGTCACAGGAGATCCCGGCGGTGTCGACGAGGCGGCTCAGCGCGGCGCATTGTCGCTGAGTCTCGGTACCGGTTGGGCCAAGTCGCTCTCGTTCGCCACCGGTCAGTGCCCGGTGATGAGCTACCACCGAGAACTGATGAATGCAATTCTCACAGAACGCGTTTCGATCGCGAAAGCAGTGAATGCAACCGTGATCTCACTCGACGACGCGCCTCGCGGCTACCGCGAATTCGACAGCGGAGTTGCTCAGAAGTTCGTCATCGATCCGCATGGCATGATCGCGAGCTGACCACTGCTCGGTCGACCGAGGCTTCGGTTCCGAGATCGGTGCCTCGAAGCCTGGGCACGCAAACGACCCGACCGCCCGGTAGCAACCGGGCGGTCGGATCGGGGCGGGTGGAGCGCAGGACCGGAGGCGCGCTGAATACTCTCGGCGGCACCGATCACGAGACGCGCCGGTGCACGTCGACAACGGGGCATTTTTCGCATCCGTAACAGCATCCGTAGCGGTCCGTCATGGCTGTTGCCAAAGCTGCGCATGGTGCCACCGGGGTCCGTACAGGTCTGTACATACTGCGACGATGCCGATGGTTCGAAAGTTCGTGTTCGCCGTGCCGATGGTGGTACTCACCGTCGCGAGCCTGCTGTTCGCGGCATCGGGGACAGGTTCGGCCGCACCGTCCGCGTGGCGCTACACGATGGTGGCGTTCAGTAACGTCAGCGATCGCAGCATGGACGTCTACCAATCCAGTGACGGTACGGACTTCGCTGAGTTGCAGACTTCGGCGTACCAGCCGCCGTCCGGGGTGGTGCGTGACTCGAGCATCTTCCGACACACCGATGGTATGTACTACGTGACCTACACGACGGGCAAGACGAGCATCGGCTTCGCTCGAAGCAGTGATCGCGTCAACTGGACGTTCCTGCAGAACTTTCCGGTTCCGTTCTGCTGCGCGTTCCTGCCCGGTACCGGTGCAGGCACAGGACCGGTGAGCCCACCCGGTTTCAGCGGCTCGGCCGGATTCTCGGACGGCCCGTCTCTGTCGCCGTTCACCACCAAGGCGTGGGCACCGGAATGGTTCGTCGAGGGCGACCGGGTCAGCATCATCGTCTCGTTGTCGACCGGTGGCGGATTCGTGCCGTATCTGATGACCGCGCTCGACCCTGGCCTGAGGCTGTGGAGTTTCCCGGTTCCGTTCGTCGGGATCAATGCCGACCACATCGACACGCAGGTGGTGAAGACCGGATCGACGTACCACGCGTTCACGAAGAACGAGACCCACAAGGTGATCGAGCACTGGACCGCGCCGTCGTTGATCGGGCCCTACACGCGGGTACCGTTGCGCAGCTTCGGCCCGTTGAAAGAAGGCCCTGCCGTCATCGAGCTGCCGGACGGCACCTGGCGGCTGTACTACGACGACTACACCAACCGGAAGTACTTCTACTCCGACAGTTCGGACGGAATGAGTACCTGGTCCGACCCGATGGAGGTTCCGGGACTGTCGGGAACAGTGCGCCACGTCGGTGTCATGAGAGAACCGGCCTGACGCGGGCCGCGACCTCAGGAGGTAGTACCCGACAGCGCTCTGATTCCGGCCGCGATGAACTCGCCCGTGGCATCGGCGGCATGACGGGCACCGGCTCCGGTATCGGAACCGGACAACGCGCGGTGGGTTATCCCCTCACCGATCACCCCGAGCTTGAAGTTCGCCAGGGCCAGGTAGAAGCCCCAGTTCGCCAGTTCACGACCCGATTCGACCGAGTACAGCTGCGCGAGATCGGCCGCGGACGGGTACCGGTCGCTCGTCCACGCCGCATCCGCGCCCAGTACCGCGTCGAAGACCGGTTGGCGATAGATGCACATCAATGCGACATCGGTGAGGGGGTCGCCGAGAGTGGACATCTCCCAGTCGACCACGGCGGCAACGGAACCGACGTCGTCGGAATCGACAATGGTGTTGTCCACGCGAAAGTCCCCGTGCACGATCGACGATGCCGAGTGAACCGGAATTGCGGCCTCGAGCGCGCGGTGGAGTCGGTCGACATCGGGTAGGTCGCGAGTCTTGACGCTCTGCCACTGCCGAGCCCACGTTGCGACCTGGCGGGAGACGAATCCGTCGGGTCGGCCGAAGCTCTCCAGACCGACCTCGGCGGGGTCGACGGCATGCAGCCTGGCGAGGACGCGAACCAATTCTGTTGCATTGGCGTCGATCTGCGCGTCCGTGAGATCGGACAGGTCCTCTCGCGCGCGAATTACTCGGCCGGGCACGAAATCGACGACGGTCATCGGTGCGCCGAGGACCGAACCGTCTCGATCGAACGCAACGGTTGGAGCAACCGGAACGTCGGTGGACGCGAGAGCCCGAGTGACGGCCCACTCGCGGGCCATGTCGTGTGCCGACGGGGTGAGCCCACTGGTGGGCGGTCGACGAACAACCCACGCCGAGTTGTCGTCGTACGCCTTGTAGGTGAGGTTGGATCGACCACCGCTGATCATCTCGACTGCCAACGAGCCGGCGATCTCGATGCCGTTCTCACGCAAGAACTGCTCGAGGGCATCGCGATTCATACCCGGCAACTCACTCATGACCGTGCCTCCCGCGTTGCGCGCTTCGCCGCGCCGATGGTCCGTGTGGCGATGGCCCAGCGGTGCACCTCGGACGGGCCGTCGTCGACGCGGAACGGTCGCACGTCAACGGCCCCTCTCGATCAGATTCTCGATGCCGGGATCGAACGTCGGATCGATGGCCACGCCGCACTCCCTGTCTACCGACCGAACACTCGCTCGGTCGTCGTAGATTGACACAGCCCCTCGGCCCGAGTCAAGGATTTCGCGGGTTCGCTACGGACCTTCCCCGGCCACCGCACCGACCGTTCGCCGGGCGAGATCGAGATACACAGCGACCAGTTCGCTCGGCGTCAGCGGACCGTCGGGGCGATACCAGCCGGCAACGCCCACGCACATCGTGGTGACAGCTCTGCTGGAATCCCTCGGGTGTGCGCTCTCGAACAGACCTGATTGCACGCCGTCGGCGACGATCGCGTCGAGCAGTCGTTGTTCGTCGTCGCGCTTGGCGATGTACGCGTCGCGGTTGGCCGGGTCGAGGCTACGAATTTCCGTCGAGCACACGAAAGCGGCATCGCGCCGGTGGATGTGAAACAGCAGCAGAGATTCGACGACCGCGTCGAAACGGTCGAGGGGCGAGGACCCCGCCTGTGCCTCCGCGGCACGAGACCGCTCCAGCAACTCGTCCATCGACGCGTCCATGATGCCGACCAGAAGGGCCTGCTTCGACGGAAAGTGATGGTAGAGGCCAGGAACCGACAGACCGGCACCTGCGGCGATCTGCCGAACCGACGTGCCGTGGTAACCCTGCTCGACGAACATGGTCAGCGCTGACGCCAAAGCAGGCGACAGGCTCGGGCCCTCGTATGTTCGCCAGTTCCGGTTCATGGTCATCGGCCTACCGTAGATGGCGGCGAACTCGGACCGAGAGTTTGCTCCTGACGTGGCGTGAAGTTCTACCGTTGCCGATATGAACACCAGTGATCCCACCACCTGGGGCATCGGCGACGTCGCCCGACGCACCGGAGTCACAGAACGCACCTTGCGGTACTACGAAGAACTGGGTCTACTCGCTCCCGGCCGAGACGGAGGCGGCAGGCGTCGGTACGACGGGGGCGATCTCGATCGCCTCTACCGCATTCGTTTGCTGCGCGAATTGGGAACTCCGGTAGCCGATGTGGACCCGGAGTCGGTCGATCTGCAGCATCTGACGCGACGGCATCTGGCCGAGTTGGACGATCGAATGGCGGAGCTGGCCCGGCAACGAGAACGCGTTCGAGCCGTCGAGGACCGGCTCCTGCAGGGCACTCGTCCGAACGACGACGCTCTGCTGGACCTGCTCTCGGGCCTGTCGACCGACGAGCCGTCGATGACCAGGCGTACCACCTTGCTGGTCTATCGAGATATCGCGGCGGCACATTCCTACCTCGTCGACGTTCTGGGCTTGGCCCCCGGGCCGATCGAGTACGACGGCGACAAGGCCGTCCACGCAGAGGTCTACGCAGGTGACGGTGTGTTGTGGTTGCACCGCGAAGCCGTCGAACATCGAATGGTCTCGCCGCTGACCACCGGCACGGTCACCGCATCGCTGGCGATCACGGTCGACGACGTCGACGCCCACCATCACCGGGTGGCCGCTACAGGGGCGGCTATCGATTACGAGCCCACCGACATGCCTTACGGCGTCCGTGAATACAGCGTCCGTGACCCCGAAGGGCATCTGTGGTCCTTCCAGACACCGATCGCCGAATCGGCGTAGTACTTCCTCGGAGCCGAAGGGGTTCGGCGAATCACGTCGATTCCAGTGCCTCGGTCACCGCCGCTGCGATGGCAGCTTCGCCGAGGGCATTGGGGTGCATCGGTACGAATTGGTCTGCGAACAGAAGTGGTTCCACCCAGCGCACGCCGACGGGTTGGCAGGCGTCGTGTCCCTCCGATACCGCGGACATGTCCACGAAGGTGGTGTCGGTATCGGCGGCGGCTCGGCGAACGGCGTCGTTCAGAGTGCGCTGCAGAGTGCGCAGATACGGAACATCGCCGAGCGCAACAGGAACCGCCGGCTCGCATGTGCTCGCGGCCGGGATGAGCCACGGATAGCCGATGATGAGCACCGTCGCGTCGGGCGCGCGCGTGTGAATGTCCCGCAATGCTTGCCGAACGGACGGCAGCGTACTTCCGATGATCGTGTCTTCGAAGCTGCTTCCATTCTGCTGCCGGCACGGATCGACGGTGCCGGCACCGGTCAACACGGCCCTGACGCATGCCACGATCGCACCCGAGAACACGCTGTTGTCATTGCCGCCGATCATCACGGTCACCACGTCGGTGGAGGGCGACAACGCGTCCAATTGCGGCCTGATTCCCTCGAACTGCGGGGCATAGAAGTCCTCGGTCGCCGCGCCGCCGCAGCTGACGTCGGTCAGACCGTAACCCTGGTGTCGGGCCACGACATGCGCGAAATTCTGCTCCGATTGCAGACACCGAAGATCAGCGCCCGGCGCGAGCGGGAGCACCCCGTTTCCTGCGCTGAAGCTGTCGCCCAGATTGACGTACTCGATCGGCGATGCGGCGGCGGTAGGAGGGCTCGCCAGCGCGAGGGCGACAACCGCAACGACGCCGAGCCAGAACTGCTTCGTCCTACTGCGCACTGCAGAACTCCCCCCTGATGGCCGGATGCTGGTCGAGATCGTACCGCTGCGGCGTGGTCGAGACCCAGGGCGAAACCCGATTCGATGATCTAGCTTTGAGCACACGCGTCGTCCCGGCGCAGTCGATTCTCTCGTGCAAGGACGTACTTCGATGACCGACGACACACTGGCAGACTTCGAGCGAACCGAGTTCACCGCAGACGGACGCAGTGCGCCCGTCTACCGCATCGGCACCGGACCAGCAGTGGTCGTGATGTCCGAAATGCCGGGCATCACACCGAAAGTGGCGGATTTCGCCCGGACGGTCGCCGGAATCGGCTGCACCGCGATCGTGCCGCATCTGTTCGGCGTCGATGGGAAGGACCCGTCGGCTGCGTCCCTGGGGTTGCTCGGCACCGCGGCCACCTTCTCCCGAGCGATGGTTCCCGCGTGCATCAGTCGAGAGTTCACCATCCTGGCGACCGGTAAGTCCTCGCGAATCGTAGTCTGGCTCCGTGCGCTCGCCGCGTACGAGCACGAGCGCTGCGGCGGGCCAGGTGTCGGTGCCATCGGAATGTGCTTCACGGGCGGGTTCGCGCTCGCGATGGCTGCCGATGATCGTTTGCTTGCACCTGTGCTTTCGCAGCCGTCACTGCCGTTTGCGGTATCGGCATCGCGCGCTCGTTCCATCGACATCAGTGCAGCCGACCTCGACATCGTGAAGAATCGATGTGCCGCAGGAGATGTGAAGGTTCTGGGATTGCGATTCCAAGGTGATTGGATGTGCCCTCCAGCGCGGTTCGAGTTCCTCCGTGAACAACTCGGCGACGCCTTCGTCTCGGTGGAATTACCGGATTCTGCGTTCAACCCGGACGCGCTCGGTACACCGCACTCGGTCGTCACTGAAGGACTGATCGACGAGCCGGGACAACCGACGCGGCAGGCCCTGGATCAGGTACTCGAGCTGTTCCGCAGCCGGTTGCTCGAGACGGACTGAGTACGCCGCCGGTGGTGTAGAGGCACGATCTCGGATGTGACGAGCATCAGGAACACGGCCGCGGAGGCCGGAATCACGACCACGGAACAGTGGCCTGAAGAACCGCCTCTTTCAGTGCGGCGGTCCGTAGTGCCGTCACCGTCTGATACTCGGGATCGGCCACCATCTCGCTGAATGCCTTACGCGATGGGTACTGCACCAACAGCACTGCATCCCAGGCCTGCCCGTCCTCGGCAACCAGTGCCGTCGAACCGTCGCCCGCGTAGAGCACCTTCGCGCCGTAGCGGGGGAGAAACGTCTCGTCGAGTGCCTTCGCGTACTCCGCGTAGGACTTCCGACCGCCCTCGGCGAAACGAAGCAGGTTGAGCATCACCACCGGCCCGCCCGGGTCTTCTTCGAGGTAGCGCTTGAGGTCTCTTCCACGAGGATCGATAGCCATTGGTCGAGTATGCGTGAGCGCTCGATCCGGTGAAGCCGAAAGCGACCTACCTTTTCCCCCTCGCCGAGCCCCGCCCACCGCAGTAAGCGACTGTTCGTCGGCGACACTCGCCCAGCGCGAGAGAAGGGTCAGAGATACGGATCGGCCCAGGCGCTGATGATCCGACCGGCACGAGCTGCTTGATTCTTCCCGGTGAGAAGGTGATTGGCACCCTCGAGCGACACGAAGCTCCGGGGGTGGCGGGCGGCCTGGAAGATGTCGCTGGCGTTGTCGATCCCTACCGTGTTGTCGGTGGGGGAGTGCATGACGAGCAAGGGTCTGCGCAAGGTGGTGATGCGCTCGCGCAGGTCTGCTCTGCGAACGTCGTCGACGAACTGTCGTTTGAGGGTCAGCGCCTTGCCGCCCACGTTGAACGGCGCTTCCCCCTCCTCTTCGATGCGGCGGATGAGTGCGTCGTAATTGTGCTCGACGTGCGCGGGTTGGAACGGGGCGGCGACGATGGCCACCGCGTCGACCGTCGGGCAATCGTGCGCCGCGGCGATGGCCGCCGAGCCGCCGAAGGAATGGCCGACGAGCAACTTGACCTGGCGACCCGTCCCGTTCATGAACTCGACGGCCTTGACGGTGTCGTGCACCTTGTGCGAGAACGAGCCGTCACCCCAATCGCCCTCGGACTGACCCAGGCCGAGATTGTCGAAGCGAAGCATTCCGATGCCGTCGGCAGCGAGCTGCTTGCACATCCGATTCGCCGCCGGGCAATCCTTACCGAGTGTGAAGCCGTGAGCGAAGACGCCCCAACCCCGTACCTCCCCTTCGGGGGCATCGACCACGCCTGCCAGGGCGGGTCCGCTAGCGCTGGGGAAGGTCACCTGTTCGGGCATACCGGTCATCTTAGGGTCGATCACTCCAGCTCGAGGAACAAGGCCTGGAGGTGTGCACGAGGGACGACCGACGGCATTGTCCACAATTGCCGTCGATGCACGGTATGCCGTCGTCGGTGTCCCGTTGTGGACACCGAGGGCACCTGGCTCGGCGGGCTCGCTCAGCCCAGCTGCCGCAGCGCAATGGCGGTGTCGAGCGCCAGTCGATGCCACGCCGATCGGGGGTCGCGGCCGGTGAGCTCCCTGGCCCGTCGCAGTCGATAACGCAGTGTCTGAGGGTGGACGTGCAGTCTGCGGGCGGCAGCCGTTGCCGTGCCGGTGGCGATGAAGGCCGACAAGCCCTGCAGAATGTGCTCGTGTGCCGGCTCCGTGAGCGGTCCGAGGACGGTGCGCACCACCTCGCTCGTGTCCGCGGTGGGGCGAGCGGTGAGCAGCGCCAACAACTGGGCGTCCCCGTGATCGAGCAGCGCCCGGTTGTCGAAGGCATGTTCCGGTGCCGAGTCCAACGCCTCCGATGCCAGACGCCACGCCCGGCTGATGCCCGCGAGGGGTGAGCCCTCGACAACGCATCCGCGCAGCAGCATCTCGCCGCACACGAGCTCGACATCGGCGCGGGCGATCGATCCGGGTAACAGTGCGATCGCACGATGCTCGCGCCGCGTGCACAGATGAGTCCGCTGAGCCGGTGACGTGGTGCGATCGGGCGGAACCAGTCCCATTGCGAGAACGAGTGATTCGACGGTGTCGTCGGCCAAACGCCGGCTCGGATCCGTCGACTGCACCACGAGCAGCATGGGATGACCGGGCAGCTCCAGATCGAGTTCGCGGGTGCGATCGGCCAATGCGCCCGGCGAGTTGTGTCTGGCCGCTAGCAAGTCGTCGAGCAACGCGGCATGCGACTGGCCGCGATTGGAGGTGAGCTGCTCGCGCGCAAGGACATACGCGTCGATGATCTCCTCGGAGATGGCGTCGATGGCATCGAGCACGCCGAGACTGAGCTCGGCTATGTCCTGCGGTTCCAGGAGGTCGAGATACTCGGTGTTCACGTACCGCACGAACACGCTCGACGCGACTCGGTACGCCCTGAGCACATCGGCCAAAGGTCGACCGTCGGCGGCGCGGGCCGCTCCGATGGCGCGGAACCTGCTGTGATCTCGTTCGTCGATCGTTCGATCCCCACCCGCCCACAGCGTCATCAGTCGCCGAAACGACCAATATGCGATCGCCTCGACATCGGCCAACTGTGCGCCGCGCAGGGTGCGGTAGACCGGGATCGCGTCCCGAATCGCGTCCACCGCCGAGGCCACTACGCCGCCGAGTTCCGATTCGATGGTCGCGACGACGGACGCCCGGGCCGAGTACATCGAGCTCCCTTCTGGAGTTGTCACCTACTGACAAACCGTATCGTCATTCGAGTCGAATTCCTTGAGTTCCGTCGATGACGACTGGACAGTCGAGTCAGAGAGCACCTCGAGCAGAAGAGTGGGGCAATGGACGCAGATGTGATCGTGGTGGGTGCCGGGTTGGCCGGTTTGGTGGCGACAGCCGAGTTGGCCGACGCGGGCAAGCGAGTGCTTCTCCTCGATCAGGAGCCGGAGCAGAATCTGGGCGGCCAGGCGTTCTGGTCGTTGGGCGGGTTGTTCATGGTCGACACCCCGGAGCAGCGACGGATGGGTATCAAGGATTCCGCCGATCTGGCGTGGCAGGACTGGCTCGGCACCGCAGCATTCGATCGCGGTATCGACGACCCCGCAGGCGAGGACTACTGGGGCCACCGATGGGCGAGGGCGTATCTCGACTTCGCAGCGGGGGAGAAGCGGTCCTGGCTGCATGCACAGGGGGTGCGGTGGGTTCCCATCGTCGGTTGGGCCGAACGCGGCGGATATCTGGCCGAGGGCCATGGGAATTCGGTTCCGCGCTTTCACCTGACCTGGGGTACTGGGCCTGGTGTCGTTGCACCGTTCGAGCGACGTGTCCGCGAGGCGGCCGACAAAGGGTTGGTGCGCTTCGGTTTTCGTCATCGCGTCGACGAGTTCATTGTCAGCGCAGGTGTGGTGGAGGGTGTGCGCGGAGCGATTCTCGAGCCCAGCGCTGCCGATCGCGGGGCCGAAAGTACGCGTGTCGAGGTGGGGGAGTTCGAGGTACGGGGCGGCGCCGTGCTCGTGACCGCGGGTGGTATCGGGGGCAATCACGATCTGGTGCGCGAGAATTGGCCGGATCGGTTGGGGACGGCTCCGAGGTCGTTGATATCGGGTGTCCCCGAGCATGTGGACGGCCGCATGCTCGGTATCACCGAGCAGGTCGGTGGTCGTCTGGTCAACAGAGACCGCATGTGGCACTACACCGAGGGCATCAAGAATTGGGATCCGATCTGGAAGAACCACGGCATCAGGATCATTCCGGGACCCTCCTCGATGTGGTTCGACGCGCGTGGTCGACGTTTTCCGGTTCCGAACTTCCCGGGATTCGACACCCTCGGAACGTTGAAGGCCATCCAGGACAGTGGGCACGAGTACTCGTGGTTCGTTCTCACCCAGAAGATCATCGAGAAGGAATTCGCGCTGTCGGGGTCGGAGCAGAATCCGGACATCACCGACAAGAACCTCAAGCTCGTTCTCAGCCGGGTACTGCCCGGGGCGAGCGGTCCAGTGGAGGCGTTCAAGAACAACGGCGAGGATTTCGTCGTCGCCGACACTCTCGGCGAACTGGTGCGAGGAATGAACGCGATCACCGGAGACGAGTTGATCGACGTCACGGATCTGAAGCGGCAGATCGAGGCTCGCGACCGTGAGGTGGACAACCCGTTCACCAAGGACCTGCAAATCTCTGCGATCCACAATTCCCGTCGGTCCCGTGGCGAGCGGATCGCCCGGACAGCATCCCCGCACAAGATTCTCGACCCCAAATCCGGCCCGTTGATCGCGGTACGACTGCACATCGTGACGCGAAAGACGCTGGGAGGCATCCAGACCGATCTTCAGGGGCGCGTCCTCGACGGGGCGGGAAAGGCGATCGAGGGATTGTGGGCGGCAGGCGAGATCGCCGGCTTCGGCGGCGGCGGCGTGCACGGATACCGCTCGTTGGAGGGAACCTTCCTCGGCGGATGCATCTTCGGCGGACGACAGGCCGGTCGCGCGCTCGCCGCGCAGGCGTGAGCAGCCCCTCCGTCAGCCGGCGCTGTCGCCGTTGTCCAGGGGCTACGGCCCGGTGGATGCATCGGTGACGGTGGACGGGACCCCGAAGGCGAGCAGCGCCACGTCGTCCTGAAGTCCGTCGCCGAACGATGCCAGCAGAGCGGTGAGGTCGTCGACGATCTTCGCCGCGGTGGTGGGTCCGCGCTCGGTGACGAAGGATTCGAGGCTGCCGTCGTCGTCGAAGCGAGTTCGTCCGGGCCCGACGATGGCCTCGGTGAGGCCATCGGTGTAGAACGCCATGACGTCCCCGGCCCGCAAAGTCACCGACGCGGACGCGAAGTGGGGCTCGGACAACGCTCCCACGAGTTGACCACCTGCTGTGTTCACGTACTCGACCTCGGCATCGCGGGTGACCAGAAGGGCAGGCGGGTGCCCGCCACTGGCGAGGTCGACCACGGCGCTGTCCGGTCCCGGCGTGATGGTGCCGAACACGACGGTGCAGAACCTCGGATCGTCGCCGTGAAACTCGTGGTGCAGAACGGTGTTGAGATTTTCCAGCACCGAGATCGGATTGCGGTCGAAGACCGCCGCGGCCCGTAGCGTGTACCGGGTCAACGAGGTGACAGCTGCAGCGCCCGCGCCCTTTCCGCTCACGTCACCGAGGAAGAAGCCCCAGGTGTTCGTGTCGAGCGGGAACACATCGTAGAAGTCGCCGCCGACCTCGTCGATGGAAACCGGGTGGTAGTGAGCAGCGACGTTCATGCCGTGCGGGGCGGACAGAATCGGAGGCAACAGAGTCCGTTGCAGAGTCGACGCCAGGATCTGCACCTGAGTCTTCTCGGCTTCAGCCTGTTTTCGGGCTTGCTCGGACGCTCCCAACGCGTGCTGCGACCTGTCGAGAGCCGCCTCTGCGTCGTCCTGCGCCGCCTCGGCGTTTCTTCGAGCGTCCACCAGATCCTTCTCGCGCACCCGACGTTCGGTCTCGTTGTGCAGCGTCATCGTCACCGTCAGCGCACCCGATTCCGCGCGAAGACTGTTCGCCAACATGGACACGGCTGTCGGCGAAGCACCCTCGGGCGCACCGTCGAGATGGGCGCTCGCGGCGATCGGCGAATCGTAGTCGGATGTCGAGGCCGCCACGATCAGGTCGGTCAACACCGGGCCGAACTCCGCAGTGAACAAGTCTGCTACGGCGACGCCGACCAGCGTGTCGCGACTGCGCGCGGTGATTCGAGCGGCCGCCGCGTTCGCATACAGAATTCTTCCGCTGTCGACGTCGATCGAGAACACTCCGCACGGAGCTGTGGCGAGTAGCTCTGCAGCCGAAGCGGTCACGTGTATTCCTCCCGGGTCGGTACGGATGGTTCGAGTGATCAGATGCGCCCCGCCGCGGCGAGCGGCTTGCTCCAGACCGCTGTCACCACGGTGCCGAAGCCGGGTCGGTGGTCGACCGAGAGATCATCGGCGACGGCGGCGGCGAGTTGCAGCCCATGGCTGCGAGTCGTCGTCGACGTGGGCGGGCGCCACGTCCCGGTGTCGGAGACGGTGACCGTCAGCGTCTCGTGCTCGTAGGTCACCGTGATCGACATGGTTCCGGTTTCGGGGGACGAGGAATAGGCGTGCTCGACGACGTTGGCAAGGGCCTCGTAGACGCCGAGCACGATGTCGTCGACCAGCGCACCGTTGACGCCGAGTTCGAGAACCCAGCTGCGCAGTCGCCGTCGGATGGTAGTCGCCACCGTCGATTCCGCCTGCGCGGTATGGCTCCATCGATGCGGCGTGGACGAATGGCTCTCGGTCACGATGGATGCCCCGACCGACTTCGGCGGGTCATTGTCGGCTCTCGCCGTCATGAGCCGCCGACCGCACGTGGGCCACCGCGTCGGAGACGGTGGTGAACGTTGCCATCACGCGATCGATTCCGCTGAGCCGGACGGGCCGGACGACGACACCGTCGACCGCCACCAGCGCCATCCGCGAGGTATCCGGCAGGCGATCGCATACCCGCACCAGCACTGTGATTGCGCTCGACGACAGAAAGCTGACATCGGTCAGGTCCACGACGAGCCCCCCTTCTGCGGTCTCTGCCGCCGGAAAAGCAGTGGCAGACAATTCGGGGATCGTGTCGAGATCAAGTTCGCCTCGCACGGTGAGCACGGTCGTCGAGTCGTGATCGGCGGACGCTATTTCGAACGGGACTTCGGCGGGCACCTCTGACATGTTCGTGACGCTACCTGTTGTCGAACTCCGATCACGACCGAAAAGTGTCGACCAGCAGCGAGCCCGCGCCCAATACCTCCAGAACCATGCGCACCGAACGGGCGGGAGCCACGACGTCGATTTTGCCCGGATGCACATAGGTGGCATCGATGATCGCGTTGGCGACACCGGAATACACGAACGACACCCCGGACAGATCGACCGTCACCCGAGCAGAATTCGATGCCAGCCGGTCGAGAGTGTGGACCACTTCTGCCCGAGTCGACATGTCCAGCTCGCCGAACGCTCGTAGGACGCTCGAGCCGTCCGGATTCCATAACGTGTCGAGGCCGAAGGTGCCGTCGTCGTCCTGCAGAGTGTGTTCCATCGTTGCGATGCTTGTCGACATGTCGTTACCTCTTCCCTTGGCCCTCGTCCCGCTCGCGGTGTCCGGCGGTGCGGGACGTCGAGATGGTGTGGTGTCGACGATGACAGCGTGGGATTGCAGAAAGCTCAGCCGGTGATCTCGAACCGATAACGAAAAATCTCGATTCGGTAACGGCGCTATCGGGTCAGCAGTTCCATCAGCGAGCTGGTGGCCTTCTTCTTCAGCCAACCGCGAGCACCTCGTTGGCCGAGCGCCGCACGCGCCGCGTTCAGGCCGGCCGCACCGTGCACCCCGCCGCCGGGGTGTGCCGAGGCCGATCCCAGGAACAGGCCGTCCACCGGAGTTTCCGAACGGCCGAGCCCGGGCGTCGGCCGAAAGATCAACTGCTGCTGCAATTGCGCCGTCCCGCCGTTGACCGCGCCGCTGTGCAGATTGGGATCTGCACCGTGTAGATCGCTCGGCCGCTGGACCACCCGCCCGAGAACCGAATCCAGGAATCCCGGCGCGTGGGCTTCGAGAACGCTGTCCACGCGATCCGCCACGATGTCGGCGTCGTCGTCGTCCACCACGCCTCGGGGCAGATGGGTGTACGCCCAAGCGCTTTCGGTGCCTGCAGGCGACCTGGTCCGGTCGGCGGTGGTCATCTGACCGAACAACATGAACGGGCTCTGCGGAAGGACCCCGGTGGTGAGATCCGCTGCCCAGTGTACGAGGCCGTTGTCGTCCGCACCGAGATGAACGGTGCCCGCATCGGTCAATGATGGTGAATTCCAGCATATTCGGCGATCGAGGGCGTAGTTCACCTTGACCACCGGGGTGTCCCACTCGAAGGTACGCAAGTCCTCGTGCAGGCGGCGTGGAACGGCGTCGTACGGCAGCAGCGAACCATACAGCGCCGGTGCCGACACGTCGGCCACGATCGCTCTGCGGGCTCGAAAGGTGTCTCCGGCCGCGGTGTGTACCGCGCAGGCACGACCACCGCGCACGTCGATGGTCTCGACTGCTTGACTGCATTCGAGACCGGCACCCGACGCGGCCCCGCGGTGAATCAGAGCGGTGGTCAAGGCCGAGGATCCGCCTACCGGAGCCGGATAGCCGACGTCCTGAGCGAGCATCGTGAGCAGATAGCCCATCATTCCGCTCACCGGGGCATCGGTTGGTACGTCGCCGTGCATCGCGTTGCCCAGCAACAGACACCGAGCGGCGTCGCTGTGGAAGAGCTCGTGAGCCATCGTGCGTGCAGGCAGGGCCGCGAATCGCGCGAAACGCATCGTTTCGGACAGCCCGAGGGTGCGGACCAGCCGTGCTCCCGCCGACACCGGGGGGAACGGCCCGAACAGTGCATCGAGAAGTGGTCCGCGAATGCGCTTCCACTGCTCGAAGAGCGTCATCCAGGTGTCGCCGTCTCGGGGATCGTAATGGGACAGCAAGGCGGCGGTGGCCTCGATATCGTGGTGGACGACGGGAGCGTCCGTGTCCTGCGCAGAACGGGCATGGCCGTAGACCGCGGGTGAGTGCGACCACTGCAACCCGTGGGACTCGAGCTCGAGTGCCGTGATGGCGGGAGACGCCAGCGCCATCGGGTAGAAGGCGCTGAACAGGTCGCTGGTGAACCCTGGAACCAGCTCGGCGCTGCGTACCGCACCGCCGGGGTGTTCGGCCGCCTCCAGCACGAGCACGTCCCAGCCCGCGTCGGCCATCGCGGCCGCCGCTACCAACCCGTTGTGACCGCTCCCGATGACCAGCGCATCGACCTCGGTGTCGGCCATCGGTGATGCTCCTCGCCTCGGTCGAAGTCTTCTTGCTCAGGACCCTACCGACACCGGGTACCGGCCGACCGGAGGATGGCTTCTCGCGGCAGTGATCCGGCACCGGATTCGGTGGATCGACCGCGTTCGTCGGACCCGAACGCCGGTTGTCATACTGGAGTGCATGTCGACAATCGCGTATGTCATCGCAGGTTCGGAAGCCACCGGCGGAGCCGGTCTGCAGGCCGACCTCAAGACATTCGAGCGGCTCGGGGTCTACGGCCTCGGCACGATCACCTGCATCGTCTCCTTCGATCCGAAGGCGGGGTGGGGGCACCGATTCGTGCCCGTCGACAGTGCAGTGATCGCCGATCAGATCGAAGTTGCCACTGCCGCACATGATCTCGACGTCGTCAAGATCGGCATGCTCGGTACCCCCGCGACGGTCGACACGGTTGCAGCCTCGTTGCGCCTGCAACCGTGGCGGCATGTGGTGGTCGATCCGGTGTTGATCTGCAAGGGCCAGGAGCCCGGTGCTGCACTCGACACCGACAATGCCCTGCGTCGCGAGATTCTTCCGCTGGCCACCGTTGTCACTCCGAACCTCTTCGAGGCGCAGACGCTGTCCGGAATGGATTCCATCACCACCGTCGACGAACTCGGTGAAGCCGCGAAGAAGATCGCCGACCTCGGACCTCGCTACGTCGTGGTCAAGGGCGGAGTCGGTCTGCCCGGTGACGAGGCCGTCGACGTCGTCTTCGACGGTTCCGAGCTGACCGTGCTCCGCGCTCCGAAGGTCGGCGAAGAACGGGTATCAGGCGCCGGCTGCATCTTCGCGGCAGCCATCACCGCGGAGCTTGCCAAGGGCACGGAGATACACGACGCCGTCTCCACAGCCAAGGATTTCGCGCACGCGGGCATCGTCGGTCGGATCGAGAGCAACGCGCCGTTCGCCGCGGTGGGATGGCACGACTGATCCCGAGCGGGTCAGGTGAGCGAGACCAGCTCGGTGATGTCGTCCTGGGGCAATTCGCCGTCGACCACCGCGGTGACGACCGAACTGTTGAGGGTGATCGCACCCTTGTGGTTGTCCAGGAAAGCGGTATCGGCCGCGTCTCGACCGACCGAGATGCGCACCAGCGTCGAGCGAGGAGCCAGGCAGGTCGCGTCGACCACCCGCCACTTGCCTCCGACGAAGGCCTCTGCAACCGCATGGAAATCCATCGGTTCGCAGCCGGGTGCGTACACCGCCACGAGACGGGCCGGAACATTGACCGCGCGCAGCATGGCAACGACCAGATGTGAGTAATCGCGGCACACGCCCTGACCGGCAAGCAGTGTGTCGGTAGCTCCGTCGATCGGATCACTGCTTCCTGGAACATAACTCAGGCGAGCGCCGACCCACGCCGAGATCTTTTCCAACAACTCCTCGGAATCGGCGTAATCACCGAACTCCGTTGCCGCGAAACCGTAGAACTTGTCGGCCTCGGCGTAACGGCTCGGCCGAAGATAGAGCGACATATCGTAATCGGTGACCGGTGCCGGGGTGGTGTTACCCAGAATGCTCGCGTCGTACGAGACCTGGAGATTGCCGACATCGGCGGGCATGACATGAATTCGATTGCCGTGTGGTCCGCTGATTTCCTTGGCTTCGACGGGATTGCCGTCGAGGACGAAGGACAGAGATTCGGTGACGGTCGCGCCGGGATGGGGCGCGACCGCGATCTGGAATTCGAGCGTGGTGGCTGCCGTGATGTCTATATCGAGGCGCGCGGATACGTCGCGTTTGAGCATGGGCACTCCTGGCCTGTGGTGGAGGGGTGAACTCGGTGCCTGTACCCTTGTGTGCCCAGCTCAAACGCCGTTGATCACTAGGTGATCAACGCCACCCGAGCGCGGGTGCGACATCGCGGAGCAGGGTTTCGAGGATGTGCGCGCAATAGTCCACACCCAATTGGTTGGGGACGGTGAGCAACAACGTGTCGGCGGCCGCAATCGCCTCGTCTGCTGCGAGGTCTTCGATCAGTCGATCCGGCTCGCCCGCGTAGGTCTTTCCGAATCGAGCTTTTCCGCCGTCGAGGTAACCCACCTGGTCCTGGCCGCTGCCCTCGCGGCCGAAGTAGGCGCGGTCGAGATCGCTCACGATCGGGAAGATGCTGCGGCTGACCGAGGTGCGGGGTGTGAAGCCGTGACCGGCGTCGCTCCACGCCTTGTGGAAGCGTTCGATCTGCTCGGCCTGCAACTGATGGAAGGGCACTCCGGTGTCCTCGCTCAACAAGGTCGAGCTCATCAGGTTCATGCCCTGACGGGCGGTCCATTCGGCCGTCTCGCGGGTACCTGCGCCCCACCAGATGCGTTGGCGCAGACCGGGGGAGTGCGGTTCGAGGCGCAACAGTCCGGGCGGATTGGGGAACATCGGCCGCGGGTTCGGCTCCGCGAATCCCTTGCCTTCGAGCAGCTCGAGGTAGATGCGGGTGTGCTCGCGGGCCATATCGGCCTGATCGGTGCCCTCGGCGGGCACGTACCCGAAGTGGCGGTATCCCTCGATCACCTGTTCGGGCGATCCCCGGCTGACGCCGAGTTGCAGCCGCCCGCCCGAGATGAGATCGGCCGAACCCGAGTCCTCGGCCATGTAGAACGGGTTTTCGTACCTCATGTCGATGACGCCGGTGCCGATTTCGATGGTGCTCGTTCGGGCCCCTACTGCGGCCAGCAGGGGAAACGGCGAGGCGAGCTGGTTGGCGAAGTGGTGGACGCGGTAGTACGCGCCATCGGCTCCCAGTTCTTCGGCTGCGACCGCCAGATCGATCGACTGCAGCAACACGTCCGAGGCAGATCGTGTCTGTGACTGTGGGGACGGTGACCAGTGTCCGAAGGACAGGAATCCGATCTTCTTCATCGCATGCTCTTTCGTTGAACGATCAACTGTTTCGCAGACTACAGCGCGTGCCGGGCCGGATTCATTCCCGCGTCGGTATTACGCGCCGATGCCCGCTGTCAACAGTTTCGCCAGTTCGAGGTAGGCGTCACCGTCGCTCAGGCCCGTCAGGCGAAACACCTCGCGGGTCTGGATTCGAACCATGACCGAGGATGCGACGTCCCCGACGAATGCTGCGTGGACATCGCGTACCTCGCCGCTGGCCACGCCCTCGCTGATCAGCTCCTGAACACGGCGGGCGGCGATGGCGGTGTTGCGCTCGTACACCGAACGGGCAGATTCGAGCGATGCGAGGTCGGTCATGAACTGCTCGGATGCAGATTCGAGCGCCGCGCCGACGGCGGTGAGATACGTGGTGATGCGATTGCGGGTGCCGTCCACCTCGGCAACCGCGTTTTCGACCTGTGTGGTCATGGATTTGAAGTAGTGCACGGTGGCTCCGCCGACGAGCTGATCCTTGCTCGAGGCCAGCGTGTACAGCGTCGACTTGGAGCAGCGCAGCCGCGCCGCGATGGTATCGAGCGTCAGGTGCGCGAAACCCTCTGCCAAGAACAGGCCGACGAGCTGGTCGAAAAGCTCGGAACGGCGCGCCGTGGCGTGGGAGGTCACGGGTGCGTTCACATCAAGGATGGTACTGCATCGAGTTGTGCAGTACTGTGCATCAGTACTGCGGATCACCCTGCAGTACTGATGCTGAAAGTCCCGGAGGTTGTCCGTGCCTGTCGATCGTCTGCTGCCCACTGCCGAAGCGCGTGACCTCGTGGCGCTCACTCGCGATGTGGCGGACAAGGTGCTCGACCCGATCGTCGACGAACACGAACGCCAAGAGACCTATCCGGAAGGGGTGTTCGCGACTCTGGGTGAAGCAGGGCTGCTGAGCCTGCCGTACCCGGAGGAGTGGGGCGGCGGCGGCCAACCGTACGAGGTCTACCTCCAGGTGCTCGAAGAGTTGGCATCGCGCTGGGCGGCAGTCGCTGTCGCGGTCAGCGTGCACAGCCTGGCCTGCCATCCCGTGATGGCGTTCGGTACCGATCAGCAGAAACAGGACCATCTCCCCGGCATGCTCGGCGGGGCCCAGATCGGCGCGTACTCGTTGTCCGAGGCCCAGGCGGGCTCGGATGCCGCGGCACTGAACTGCAAGGCGATTGCCACCGACGGCGGGTACACCGTCAACGGATCGAAGGCGTGGATCACCCACGGCGGCGTTGCCGACTTCTACAACCTTTTCGCCCGTACCGGAGAAGGCTCCAAGGGCATCTCGTGCTTCCTCGTCCCCGACGGAAGCGACGGACTCAGCTTCGGCAGGCCCGAGGAGAAGATGGGACTCCATGCGATCCCGACCACCTCTGCGCACTACGACAACGTGCACGTGCCCACCGAACGACGGATCGGCGCGGAGGGGCAGGGGCTCCAGATAGCCTTCAGCGCGCTCGACGCCGGACGGCTCGGCATTGCCGCTGTCGCAGTGGGAATTGCCCAGGCGGCCCTCGACGATTCGGTGAAATACGCTCAGGAGCGCACTGCATTCGGCAAGAAGATCATCGATCATCAGGGGCTGGGTTTCGTTCTCGCAGACATGGCTGCGGCCGTGGACTCCGCCCGCGCCACCTATCTCGACGCCGCTCGCCGCCGCGACGCCGGACTTTCCTACTCCCGCAATGCATCCGTGGCGAAGTTGATTGCCACCGACGCGGCCATGAAAGTGACCACCGACGCGGTGCAGGTCTTCGGCGGCTACGGATACACCAGAGACTTCCGCGTAGAGCGCTACATGCGCGATGCCAAGATCACGCAGATCTTCGAAGGCACCAATCAGATTCAACGGCTGGTCATCGCGCGCTCGCTCGCCACCGCGTGAGCGCGAGGCCGACACGTAATTCCGAACCGAGAACGTAAGGGACACTTCATGACAACAACCGAGCCCGATATTCATACCACTGCGGGTAAGTTGGCTGATCTTCGTAAACGTCTGATGGTGGCGGAGGTTCCGTCGGGTGAGGCGGCGGTGGACAGGGTCCACGCGAAGGGCAAGTTGACGGCGCGGGAGCGGATCACGGCGTTGCTCGACGAGGGGTCGTTCGTCGAGCTCGATGCGTTGGCTCGGCATCGTTCGGTGAATTTCGGGTTGGGTGAGAACC
>NZ_JBMIRQ010000117.1:0-83298 GCF_049195265.1 Rhodococcus sp. MALMAid1271
CAGCCTATCCCAGCTTGGTCTCGGACACAAGGCCCGACTCTTGGGGGATACAACCTGCCAAGCCACACGTCCAACCTCGTTCACCCAATCAACCAAGACCGGGTCGGTGTCCGTCGCTCTGACTCGACAAAAGTTACGCGACCGACCCCACCCGCGCAAATCGGCTGGTGAATCCGGCTGTCGACGGCATATGCGCAGGTCCGAGCGCGTATGTGCGCCCGTCTGCTCCGCCACGCGAACAGATCCTGCCGTGTGACGCCAGCCATATTTCGCGAAACGCCGGAGAATCGGGTTTCAGGCGCGCGCCAACGCGGCGACATGATCCGGCTCTACCAGGTGCGGTTCTACATCATCGGCACGTTCTGCCCGCCCGAGGCTTTCACCGATCGGAACTACTCCGGCCCACACTCCCCCGGCGGCAACGTCGGAGTCATCGTCGATCGGTCCGCCGGCACGTGCCTTCACCGAGGCTTCGTACAGCGGAAGCGCCAGCACGCTGGTCGCCGCAAGTTCCTTTCTGGAATGCGCCCGCAGGTGCGCACTCCTCCCAGGAACGACCTGATCGACGATCGCGTCCAACGCGCGTATGCGCTCGTCCTCGTCCGCGACTCGACGTGGCCGACCCACGACAACGGCACTTCGATAGTTCATCGAGTGATGAAACGCCGAACGCGCCAGGACCAGGCCATCGACGACCGTCACCGTCACACAGATGTCCTGCGTCGGAGCCTCCACCAGGCTTCGCGAGGCCACCGAACCATGGAGATACAGGGTGCCGGCCCGGTCCGGACCCTCCGGATCCACGCCGAACACCGTCGGAAGCACGCGCGGAAGATGATCCACCACCACACCGATATGGCAGAAGCGCGCAGAGCGAAGAACATCGAGCAGCGCCGCCCGCTCCTGCTGTGCGCGATGCCGACCCCGGATCACTGTGGTTCTGGGCGTCGGGGACAGCAGCAGCTCGTCATCGGTCATGCTCTTACGATGGACCGCATGTGGCTTTCTGTCACGGTCCAATATTGAAGAAAATAGCTAGGCCACTTACCGGGCCGGAACGGGGATCGTTCGATGGGAATGCCACCGAACTCACTGTCCGTAGCCGTCGATCGGTCCGACCGGCGAACGCTGCCCGTTCAGGTGGCCGATGGAATCCGTGCGGCCATCGATCGCGGAGCCCTCGTGCCGGGTGCCCGATTACCCAGTACCAGAGCACTTTCCGACGAACTCGGCTTGGCTCGAGCGGTAGCGGAGAAAGCGTACGAACAGTTGATCGCCGAGGGATGGCTCGACGCACGCCGCGGATCGGGAACCTACGTTCGAGACATTCCGCATGCAGTTCGGTCACGCCGCACTTCACGCCGAACCCCGCACACCCCTCTCCCTTCGGAGCGAATTTCGCTGCGCCCGGGAATACCGTGGACTCCACCCCGAGCGTCCGAGGCGTGGAGGCGGGCCTGGCGCGATGTCGGCACTGCGCCTCCGCCGGGTGCCTATCCCGATCCGGCAGGCTCGCTCGAACTGAGACGTCGCATCGCGGATCTGCTGGGACGTACGCGTGGACTGCACACCGACCCGGATTCGATCGTCGTCACCACCGGCAGCATTCACGGTCTCGATCTGGCGCTCGGCGCCCTGTCGACGACTGATTGCGTCGAACACGTTCTAGCACTGGAGAATCCAGGATATCGAGCGGCCGCCGCTCTCGCGGCGCATCGTGGTTGGGCCGTTCACGATGTCCCTGTCGATCGCGAGGGCCTCGTCATCGAAAGGCTCCGATCGGCGCCTCGCGGCACACCCGCCGTCTACGTCACCCCGTCACATCAGTACCCCACCGGCGGACTCATGCCCATCGGTCGCCGGCGTGCATTGGCAGACTGGGCACGACAGACCGGATCGACCATCATCGAGGACGATTACGATTCCGAATTCCGTTACGGCATAGCACCTTTACCCACAGTGACTGAACTCGTTCCGGACCGTGCCGTCTACCTGGGCACCGTTTCGAAGACCTTGGGTGCCGGTGTGCGGTTGGGATGGATGGTCGCTCCCCCGACATTGGTCGATCGCATCACCGAAACGCGACGCGCGATCGGCGACCACCCATCGGTTCCCATCCAGCACGCCATGACAGCCCTGCTGCGCGACGGCGAATGGGACCGATCCGTACGCGCTGCACGTCGGATCTATCGAGCGCGTGATCGCGTTGTTGCCGCCGCGCTCTCACGATTCGGCGAACTTCGGGGCGTCGGTGCCGGTCTGCACACAGTGCTCGTACTCGATCCCGCCGTCGCACGCGAGATTGCAGCCGTATGTGCCGACAACGGGGTCGACCTGCCCACTCTCGCGCACTCGACCCGCTCGCCGACTTCGGACGGCGGAATCGTCGTCGGCTACGGGGCTCTGGCGGAGGATCAATTCGAGCGCGCACTACAAGTGTTGGTCGACGCTCTCCACGACAGATCGGTCAGCTGACCCGTTCGATGCTCCCTCCGAGAGCAGTCAGATTCTCCACGAATCGTGGATAGCCCCTGTCGATGTGGAACACATCGTGCACCTCGGTCGTACCGTCCGCGACGAGCCCCGCAAGCACCAGACCGGCCCCGGCCCGAATGTCGGAGGACCACACCGGCGCGCTGGAAAGCTGCGGCACACCCCGCACCACGGCATGGTGGCCATCGGTACGAGCGTCGGCGCCGAGTCGGATCATTTCCTCGACGAACCGGAACCGGGCCTCGAACACGTTCTCGGTGATCATCGACGTCCCGTCTGCGACGGTCGCGAGTCCAATCGCCATCGGCTGAAGATCGGTGGGGAAACCCGGATACGGGAGGGTCGCAAAGTTCACTGCCCGTGGACGCTCGTGCTGAACGACGCGGAAACCGTCCGGTTCGCTGCTCACCTCGGCACCAGCAGATCGCAACTTGTCCAGTACCAGCGACAGATGCTTCGGGTTCACCCCGCGCACACGCACGTCACCCCGCGTCATAGCGGCCGCGATGCCCCACGTAGCGGCCACGATTCGATCACCGATCACCCGGTGAGTCGTCGGCTTCAGCGCGCTGACACCACGGATGGTCAGGGTCGAGGTACCCGCGCCGCGAACATCGGCACCCATCTCGTTGAGCATGTTGCACACGTCGACGATGTCCGGTTCGCGGGCGGCGTTGTCGATGACCGTCTCGCCTGTGGCGAGTACTGCGGCCATCAGAATGTTCTCGGTGGCTCCGACGGACGGAAAAGCCAGCCTGATGTTCGCACCCCGTAGTTCGTCTGCTTCTGCCACGACACACCCGTGCTGAATTTCGCTGCGCGCTCCCAGCAATTGCAGTCCGGACTGGTGCATGTCGAGTGGGCGCGAGCCGATCGCATCGCCGCCGGGTAGAGCTACGACGGCTCTCTTGCAGCGCGCGACCAGCGGACCCAGAACGCATACCGACGCCCGGAACTGCCGAACGGCCGCAAAATCGGCGTGATATTTCGGCATGGCAGGCGTTGTTATGTGAACGACCGAACCTTCCAGCACGACCTCGCAGCCGAGCCCGCGCAACACCTCGGCCATGAGCGGCACATCCAGGATGTCGGGGCAATTGGTGATCGTGCTGGTTCCTTCGGCGAGCAGCGCCGCGGCCATCAATTTGAGGACGCTGTTTTTCGCACCACCGACCGACACCTCACCGACGAGGCGGTTACCACCGTTGACCAAAAAGCGTTCACTCACTTCGACAGAGTAGCCAGCGGGACCGGCCGACACCCGCGCGGTACCGTAGCGGCCATGGCAGTTCATCTCACTCGCATCTACACGCGAACCGGCGACGACGGAACGACCGGCCTCAGCGACTTCTCGCGGGTGTCCAAGAACGACCAACGACTGGTTGCCTACGCAGATTGCGACGAGACCAATGCGAGTCTCGGAGTCGTACTGGCACTGGGCAATCCGCCAGAATCGGTGCAGTCCGTGATCCGGACGATCCAGAGCGATCTGTTCGACGCGGGGGCCGATCTGTCGACCCCGGTAGTCGAGAATCCGCAGTACCCACCGCTGCGGATCGACCAGAGCTACATCGACCGCATCGAAGGCTGGTGCGACGAATTCAACGAAGACCTCCCCGCGCTGACATCGTTCATCCTGCCGGGGGGAACGCCATTGGGTGCGCTGCTGCACGTGTCTCGAACGGTGGCCAGACGCGCAGAACGGTCGGCCTGGGCTGCGGTGCACGCGAGTCCGGAGACGACGAGCGAGTTGCCGGCGAAATACCTCAACCGTCTGTCTGACCTGCTGTTCATTCTGAGCCGATACGCCAATCCGGACGGCGATGTTCAGTGGGTTCCCGGATCGAGCCGTACATCCAGCGGGCCCACCGAGAACTCCTGATCAGACCGCCGGACGGGGGCGTCGCGAGCGTCCGGAGGGCCGAGACTCGACCCAGGACAGGAACGCGGTCAGTGCACTTCTGTCCAGCGCGATCTCGTACTGCTTTCCGCTGCCGGACAGTTCCAATACAGCGATGTCGGCTGTCATGATGTCGAATTCGGTATCCCGTGGGGACCGTCTATCCCCTACGTGAATATCCTGGCGACCCAGCCGATGATCCGGGCCCGGACGCAAACTCGACAGTTTGAAGAACACGAGTGTGTTGTCGCCGTAGCGAATGATGCCGTGCCGCCAGCCGGTGCCACCCTCGGAAGGCAACACCCGCATGATCGCTGCGGTGCCCCCACGTCGCAGAACCATCAGGCGGTACGCAAAAGCCGCGACGAGCCCCGCGAGCAGCACAACCAGAATGATCAGAACAATCAATCCGATGTGCATCGCAGGTCTCGTCGCGGCTTCTCGTGAACCTAGGACCGCTCGACAGCGCGGATACGACCCTTGGCCACAGCGATGGCCTCGAGGTCGTCACCGTTCTCTGCCACTACGGCCCGTGCCGCCTCGACATCGATGTCGTCGGCGAAATCGGCCGATTCTGCCAGCACGGTGACCGTCTTGCCCGTCACCGACAGGAATCCACCGTGGACGGCCGCAATGAGCTTCTCGCCGTCCGTGGTCGTGATCGACACCGTGCCGCCCTCGATCAACTGCCCGAGGACGGGCTCGTGGCCGACCATGATGCCGATCTCACCTTCGGTGGTCTGAGCGCTGACGATGGTCGCGGTACCGGACCACAGCTTTTGCTCCACAGCGACCAGAGAGACCTCCATGCCGCTCTTCTCGGAAGAAGTCACGTCGGTCTACTTTCCGGCCATCTTCTTCGCGGCCGCCTCGACGTCGTCGAGACCACCGCAGCTGTTGAAGGCCTGCTCGGGAAGGTGGTCGTACTCACCCTTGGTGACCTTGTCGAACGCCTCGATGGTGTCCGAGAGGGACACGACCGAACCGGCCTCGCCGGTGAACTTCTCGGCAACGATGAAGTTCTGGCCGAGGAACTTCTGGAGACGGCGTGCGCGGCCGACCAGAACCTTGTCCTCTTCCTGAAGCTCGTCCATGCCGAGGATGGCGATGATGTCCTGCAGCTCCTTGTACTTCTGCAGGATGCGCTTGACCTCGTTGGCCACGCGGAAGTGCTCGGCACCGACGATGCCGGGCTCGAGGATGCGCGAGGTCGAGCTCAGCGGGTCCACAGCGGGGTAGATACCCATCTGCGAGATCGGACGCGACAGCTCGGTCGTCGCATCGAGGTGCGCGAACGTCGTGGCCGGAGCCGGGTCGGTGTAGTCGTCGGCGGGGACGTAGATCGCCTGCAGCGAGGTGATCGAGCGGCCACGGGTCGAGGTGATGCGCTCCTGGAGCTCACCCATCTCGTCCGCCAGGGTGGGCTGGTAACCGACGGCAGACGGCATACGCCCGAGAAGGGTCGATACCTCCGAACCGGCCTGGGTGAAGCGGAAGATGTTGTCGATGAACAGCAGAACGTCCTGTCCCTGAACATCGCGGAAGTACTCCGCCATGGTCAGTGCCGACAACGCCACGCGCATACGGGTGCCGGGCGGCTCGTCCATCTGACCGAAGACGAGGGCGGTGTCCTGGAGGACGCCCATCTCTTCCATCTCGAGGTGAAGGTCGGTGCCCTCACGAGTACGCTCGCCGACTCCTGCGAACACCGAGGTGCCCGAGAACTCGCGTGCGATACGCGTGATCATTTCCTGAATCAGCACGGTCTTGCCGACGCCTGCACCGCCGAACAGACCGATCTTTCCGCCCTTGACGTACGGCGTCAGCAGGTCGATGACCTTGATGCCGGTCTCGAGGATCTCGGTCTTGCCTTCGAGCTGATCGAAGGCTGGTGGCTTCCGGTGGATGCCCCACTGCTCGCCGTCGCGGCCGAGTCCTGGGGTGTCCAGGCAGTCACCGAGGGCATTGAACACGTGGCCCTTGACGACATCGCCGACGGGAACCGAGATCGGCTTGCCGGAGTCGATGACGGCCGTGCCGCGGACGAGGCCGTCGGTGGGCTGCATCGAGATGGTGCGAACCAAGTTGTCGCCGAGGTGCTGTGCGACCTCGAGCGTCAGGGTCTTGGCCACGGTCGGCAGAGTGATCTCTGCGTTGAGGGCATTGAACAGTGCGGGAATCGAGCCGCGCGGGAACTCGACGTCCACAACGGGGCCGATGACCCGAACGACACGGCCGGACTGTGTGTCCGCTCCGCTCGCGTTCTCTTGGGCTACTGCTGCGGTCATTGCTTAGTCACTTCCTGCGCTGTCGGCCAACGCGTTGGCGCCACCGACGATTTCGCTGATTTCCTGGGTGATCTGGGCCTGCCGAGCCTGGTTGGCCTGACGGCTCAAGGTCTCGACCAATTCGTTCGCGTTGTCCGTCGCTGCCTTCATGGCGGTACGACGCGCCGCGGACTCCGACGCTGCAGCATCGAGCAACGATGCATAGATCCGGGTGCTGATGTACTTCGGGAGCAGGGCCGAGAGCAACGTTCCCGCTTCCGGCTCGAACTCGTACTGTGCCTGGATGTCCGCATCGGGTGCATCCGTCAGCCCGTCCGGTCCCTTTTTGATCTCCTCGTCGGTGTACGAGATCTCCAACGGAGCCATCCGGCGAACTTCCGGCTTCTGCGTCAGCATCGACACGAACCGGGTGTAGACGATATGCAGCTCGTCCACGCCCTCGACGGTGCCTTCACCGTTGGGGGCGTCGACCTCGGTACCCGAACCGGCCATGAACAGCTCGACCAGATGCTTGCTGGCCTTGGCCGCGTCGGCGTAGCCGGGCTCCTGGGAAAAGCCGGTCCAGGAGCCTTTCACATCGCGCTCACGGAACGTGTAGTAGCCGAGACCTTTGGCACCCAACACGTAGATGACCGGATCCTTGCCCTCGGAGCGAAGCAGCTGGAACAGCTCCTCGGACTCCTTGAGGACGTTGGAGTTGTAGCCGCCGCACATGCCGCGGTCACTGGTCACGACCAGAACCGCAGCGCGCTTGGGCTCGGCCCGCTCGTTGAGCAGCGGGTGGTCGAGCGCACTCGATGCACTTGCCAACGCGGAGAGCACCTTGGTGATCTCTTCCGCGTACGGCTTGGACGCAGCAACACGGGCCTGAGCTTTGGTGATCCGCGACGTGGCGATCAGCTCTTGCGCCTTGGTGATCTTCTTGGTCGAGTTGACCGACTTGATGCGGGAGCGAAGCTCGAGAATGCTTGCCATCTAGCTGTTCACGCTCCCTTCTGTGCTCGTGGTGTCACCTGTCATCGCCGGCCTACTTGCTGACTGTCTTGCGGGTGACGTTGACCTGCTCCTGGCTGACCTCGTCGGCGTCGAGGGTGTCCGCCTCCGCCTCGTTGACGACACGGTTACCCTCCGAGTCGACGAATCCGGCCTTGAACTTGTCGGTCGCCTCGACGAGCGCCTTCTGGTTGTCCTCGTCGAGCGCCTTGCCACCGGCGATGCTGTCGTACACGCCGCTTGCGTTGCGGTGCAGGTCCTCGAGCAGCTCGGTCTCGAAACGGCGGACGTCACCGACCGGCACCGAGTCGAACGTGCCCTGGCCCGCGAGCCAGATCGACACGATCTGATCCTCGACGGCAACCGGCGAGTACTGATCCTGCTTGAGCAGCTCCACCAGGCGTGCGCCGCGCTCGAGCTGCGCCTTGGAGGCCGCGTCGAGATCGGATGCGAACGCCGAGAAGGCTTCCAGCTCGCGGAACTGAGCGAGCTCGAGACGGAGGGATCCGGAGACCTTCTTCATGCCCTTGGTCTGCGCAGCGCCACCGACTCGGGACACCGAGATACCGACGTTGATGGCCGGTCGAACGCCCTTGTTGAACAGGTCCGACTCGAGGAAGACCTGGCCGTCGGTGATGGAGATGACGTTGGTCGGGATGTACGCCGAGACGTCGTTGGCCTTGGTCTCGATGATCGGCAGTGCCGTCAACGATCCGCCACCGAGCTCGTCGGAGAGCTTCGCCGAACGCTCCAGCAGACGGGAGTGCAGGTAGAAGACGTCACCGGGGTATGCCTCGCGGCCCGGCGGGCGACGCAGCAGCAGCGAGATGGCACGGTAGGCCTCGGCCTGCTTGGTCAGGTCGTCGAACACGATCAGGACGTGCTTACCCTGGTACATCCAGTGCTGGCCGATGGCCGAGCCGGTGTACGGGGCGAGCCACTTGAAGCCGGCGGAGTCCGAGGCGGGAGCAGCAACGATGGTGGTGTATTCGAGTGCGCCGCGCTCTTCGAGTGCAGCCTTGACGCCTGCAATCGTGGAGCCCTTCTGGCCGATGGCGACGTAGATGCAGCGAACCTGCTTCTTCTCGTCGCCGCTCTCCCAGTTGGCCTTCTGGTTCAAGATCGCATCGACGCAGACCGCGGTCTTGCCGGTCTTGCGGTCGCCGATGATGAGCTGACGCTGGCCGCGTCCGATCGGGGTCATGGCGTCGATGGCCTTGATGCCGGTCTGCAGCGGCTCCTCGACGGGCTGGCGCTCGAGCACCGACGCTGCCTGCAATTCGAGGGCGCGGGTCTCGGAGGACTCGATATCGCCGAGTCCGTCGATGGGCTTGCCGAGGGGGTCCACGACGCGACCGAGATAGCCGTCGCCCACGGGGACCGACAGCACGTCTCCGGTGCGCTTGACTTCCTGGCCCTCTTCGATGTGCTCGTAGTCACCGAGGACAACGGCACCGATCTCGGTGGCATCCAGGTTCAGCGCGACACCGAGGACTCCCCCAGGAAATTCCAGGAGTTCGTTGGACATCGCCGACGGCAATCCGGACACGTGAGCGATTCCGTCGCTCGTGTCCGTAACCGTGCCGACCTCCTCGCGGGAAGACTCCGGTGAGTAGCTCGCGGTGAAGTTATCGATCGCGCTACGGATCTCGTCGGAGGAGATCGTCAGCTCCGCCATAGTGTTTCCTGCTCTTCCTTCAAATGATCGCGGGGTGAAATGTCTCGAAAGTCGAGACGCTTCTTCTCGTTACTGTGTCCGTGTCGGACTATTTGAGCGTCTTTCGCAATGCAGCGAGGCGACCTGCCCCGCTACCGTCGATGACCTCGTCGCCGATACGAACGACAAGTCCGCTGAGCAGTTCGGTATCGACCTCTACGTGCACCGTGATCTGCTTGCCGTAGGTACGGGTCAAGGTTGCGGTCAGCTTCTCGAGCTGGCTCTCGTTCAGCGGGGCTGCGCTACGTACGTGAGCGACTGCCCGATCGCGCTGCTGTGCAGCCAGATCGGCGAGTTCGTTCAGCACATCGGCCGGAGCCGTCTTGCGCGGACGCGTCACAGCCTGAACTGCCAACGCCTCCGTGACCGCGGTGACCTTGCCGTAGAGCAGGCGACCGAGCAGTTCACGCTTGGCCTGTGACGGCTTCGAGCGATCCGACAGTGCCTGTTCGAGCTGCGGGTTGGCCGCCACGATGCGTCCGAGCCGGAACAACTCATCCTCGACCGTGTCCAGCTGATCCTGATCTGCTGCGGCGCGCAGCAAGGCCTCACGCCCCAGCTCGACGAGAGAGTTCAGCAGGTCGCGAGCCGTGGACCAGTTTTGACCGGCCGCAGCTTTGACGATCGTCGCCGTCACATCGGACACCTGGCCGGAGAAGACCTCTCCGGCCAGATCGCTTCGCCGAGCGCCCTCGACCGACGAATCGGACAGGGCGGTACGCAACGTGCGCTGCGCGTCGAGTGTCTCGACGACGGCGAACAACTCGGTACCGGTCTGCGCAGCGACGGCTGTCGCCTCGCCTCCCGACGCGGATCCCAGAGCTTCGTCGGCAGCCGACCGCGTGCGGGCGAGCGCCTCACGAGAGGTTGCGTACATGGTCCGACTCACTTTCCGGCTGCGGAGTCCGCGGTGACGGAATCCAGCTCATTGAGGAAGCGATCGATCGAACTGGATCGCTTCGCGTCGTCGGACAGCTGCTCTCCGATGACCTTCTCTGCGAGTTCGACGGCCGTGCGTCCCAGATCTCCACGAAGCTCGGTGACGATCTGCTGACGCTGGGCAACGAGCTGACTGTGACCGGCGGCCACGATCCGGTCGCTTTCTTCCTGCGCCTTTTCCTTCATCTCGGCCAGAATCGCCTGCCCCTGGGTACGCGCTTCCTCACGGATCTGCGCGGCCTCGGAGCGAGCGTCGGCCAGCTGAGCGTGGTACTGCTCGAGAGCAGCCTTGGCCTCGGCCTGTGCCTGCTCGGCCTTCTTGATTCCACCCTCGATCAGCTCCGAACGCTCGGAGAGGACCGTCTGAAAACGCGGAACCACGTACTTCCAGAAGAGGAAACCGATGACGGCGACACAGACGAGCGACCAAACGATGTCGTATGTTGCGGGCAGCAGCGGGTTGTAGTCTCCCTCACCCTCCGCTGCCAGCAGCTCAATCGCGTTTGTCATCGCGCTCTCAGAGAATGAAGCCGGCAACGAGGCCGATCAGGGCGAGGGACTCGGTGAATGCGATGCCGAGGAACATGGTCGTACGGAGCTGACCGGCCAGCTCGGGCTGGCGAGCGGTGGCTTCCATGTTCTTGGCGACGACGAGGCCGAGGCCGATACCGCCGCCGATCGCTGCAAGGCCGTAGCCGATGGCGCCGTATCCGGTGGCGTTGATTTCCTGCGCCTGGGCCAGAACTTCAAGGCTCATTGGGTTTTCCGTTCCCTTTCTTCGGTCCACATCCGGGTGTCGGAGGTGGCGGTGTAGCTGGTTCGGTCGGTTGGTCGGTCAGTGCGAGTCGGCGTGCAGCGACAGATCGATGTAGATCGCCGTGAGCAGCGCGAAGATGTACGCCTGTAGGAAGATCACCAGCATCTCGAACATGGTGAACAGGAAGCCCATGATCAACGAGGGTGCAGCGAAGATCTTCAGGCCTGCGGAGGCCTCGAAGAGGAAGAACTGCGTGGCACTGAAGAACAGCACGAGCATGATGTGGCCGGCGAGCATGTTGGCCAGCAGACGCACCGTCAGCGTGAACGGGCGAAGGACGAAGTTCGAGATGAACTCGAGCGGGATCAGCAGCACGTGCATGGCCGGCGGGATGCCGGGGATGACGATCGTGCCCTTGACGAACTTGCCGAGGCCGAACTTCTTGACACCGGCGTACACGAAGGCGACGTATGCGACCGCGGCCAGCACGATCGGCAGCCCGATTCGGGCGTTGGACGAGATGTTCAGGAACGGAATGATCGCACTGAGATTCAACGCGAACACCGTGAAGAAGATCGTCATGATGACAGGCAGGAATCGACGTCCCTGTTCCTTACCGAGCACGTCCTCCGCGACGTGGATCCGGACGAAGTCGAGAGCGATCTCGGCGACGTTCTGGACTCCACGAGGAACGATCTTGGGGCTGCGCAAGGCGATCAGCATGAAGACGATCAGCAGCGCCGACATCAGGATGCGAATGAGCATCAGTCGGTCGAGCTCGAACGGGGTTCCCTCGAACAGCACCGCGGGAGGAAAGAAATCGGATAGTGACGGCGGATGGAACTCCGCAGCCAGGTTGGTGACGCTCAGCGGTCTCTCCCGTGTTCGGGCCGCAGCCGGTGACGACTGCGGTTCGATCGGACAATGACGATCTATCAAGTCGACGAAAATCGGCTCGCAATCGTCAGAGGCTGAGGCCCGGTCTTCATCGGCCAAGCGTCTGTCGGGTGTCGGCGACTCACGTCGACTCGGCAACTCTCAGGGCAGAACCTTACGTTGCCGAAGTCGGTGACTCCGGGCCTACTGTAAGGAAGCTCACGCTGACTGCTACCTGCGGGGGTCGAGTCCGGGGAAAAAGTCTCTTTCGTCCCGGTCTTGCCCACCGCTTGATGCAAACTTTATCAACAGAACTACGACGTTGTGTAGGCGGGCCTCAGCTTAACCGATTACGACGCCTTGTCGTACTACGTGTTGTCGGTGGTGCCGTCACCGGGAACGCTGTCGACGTAGGCGACCTTGGTCTTGACGACGCCGAACACTTCGGCACCGAGGACCGCCACCAGAGCACCCAAGATGGTCAGCCCCAGTGAGTACTTGTTGTAGAAGTCTGCGTCCTTGAGTGCAACGAGCACGATCAACGCGATGACCATCTTGACCAACCATCCACCGAGCAGCAGCGCTCCGACTGCCGAGGCCGGAAAACGCGTGGTCAGAGCCACCGACAATGCAGTTGTGATGACGAATCCTCCACCGATCGCCAGACCGATGAGAGAACCCCACAACCCCGGTGTTCCCGCAGCAGCAACCGATATCCCGAGGCTCACCACCGTCAACACCACCAGGCCGATGAGGCCGTAGCGGACCGCGGCACGGAGCGGCGCGAATTGGTCGGGCATGGGCTGCGGGGTGAAGGTCACAGTTGTCGAGAGTACCCAGTGACCGGACGAGCCCGAGAATCGCAGAGCGAATCAGCGCCGTCGAGTGCTGGGACGATCGAATCCGCGCGATCGATCCACCCGCAAGGTCGGCACAGCGGTGACGACCAGGGCGAACACGAGACCCGCCGCGACCAGCAGCACGACGATGCGCCGGTCGAGCAGCGATGAACCGACCGCACCGAAGGCGAGAACTCCCACCCACAGGTAGATCACCAACACCACCCGACGATGCGAGTGGCCGATCTGTAGCAATCGATGGTGCAGATGCATTTTGTCCGGGCTGAACGGGCTCCGACCCGCCCGAGTGCGACGAATGACAGCCAGCAACAGGTCGAGGATCGGGATGAGCATCACGGCACCGACCAGCAGAATCGGCGACAAGAGTCCGAGCAGATCTCGCGGGCCGTATGCCGTGAGCGGAATCCGACCCGACGCGCTCGTCGAGATCGTGGCCAGCGTCAGCCCGATGAGCATCGAGCCCGAATCACCCATGAAAATGCGTGCGGGCTGAAAATTGTGTGGCAGGAACCCCAGGCACGCACCGGCCAGGGCTGCCGCGATCAACGCGGGAGGGTAGACGCCGACATCGCCGCCCTGTTCCTGCAGCAGTCCCACCGAGAAGATGCAGATCGCCACCGAGGAGATGAGCCCCAGCCCGGCCGCCAACCCGTCGAGACCGTCGACGAAATTCATGGCGTTGACGATCACGACGGTGATCAGCACCGTCACCAATCCGGCTTGCAGCTGGTCCAGTACGAGCGTGGTACCCGGCTGCCCCGGCTCACCGCCCCACGGCTGGTACAGCACCACCCAGCTCACGCCCATGATGACCAGTACACCGGCGGCGGTCACCTGGCCGACGAACTTGGTCAGGGCATCCAGACCCCACCTGTCGTCGATGACGCCGACCAATACGATCACGAAGCCCGCGACGAGTGCCGCCGGAATGTCGCGGTTGTATGCGACGTCGAAGCCACGCGCCAACGCCGGCAACTGTGACGCGAACAGCAGCGCGGCGAGCATGCCTGCGTACATTCCTACTCCCCCGAGCCTGGGGGTGGCCTGCACGTGGACGTCGCGATCACGAGGAACGGCCACGGCCCCGAACTTGATCGCCGCCACTCTCACTCCCCCGGTGGCGAAGAACGTGACCACGGCAGCCGTGAGGAAAACCAGCAGCAGCTCACGAATGGGAACACCTGCGCCCAAGTTCGACTGAGCAAGCACCTCGCCGCTCATGCGGGACGGTCGGTCATGTCAGGAAGCCCCCGGGACCAGGCTTTCGGCGGTGACACCGAGAACCTCGGCAATCTTTTCGGTGGGAATGGCGCCGACCCGAAGAATTCGGGCGCGATCACTCGTGAGATCGACAATCGTCGACGCGACCGCGTGCTCGGCCGCTCCACCGTCCAAATACACCGCAGCAGAACCACCGAGTTGCTCTCGAGCCTCGGCCACAGTGGTGGCAGGCGGGCTGCCCGAGATGTTGGCGCTCGAGACAGCGAGCGGTCCGACCTCACGCAGGAGCTCCAGAGCCACCGGATGCAATGGCATACGCAACATCACCGTGCCCTGCGCGTCGCCCAGATCCCAGGCCAAGGACGGCGCCTGTTGCACGACGATGCTCAATGCGCCGGGCCAGAACGCGCGTATCAGATCTCGGGTTCTGGGCCGAACGCCGGCGACCAGGCCGTCGATGGTGCTCCAGGAGCCGACGAGTACGGGGACCGGCATATCGCGCCCGCGGCCCTTGGCACGCAGCAAATCGGTGACGGAACTGCCGTCGAAGGCATCGGCCGCAATTCCGTAGAGGGTGTCGGTGGGCATCACGATGAGTCGGCCGGACTTGAGTGCACCGCGGGCTGCGGTCAACCCGGCAGCGCGCGCATCGGCTTCACGGCAGTCGTAAACGGTACTCACGGCCACCATCCTTCCACCTCCGGTAACGAAGTGATGTCAGGTGCCGCCCGCCTGCCGCTCCCGCCATCAGGCCGAAGGCGGTTGGGCCCTCGTTGCGACGACGAACCTGGGCCTGCCCGCCAGATCCGGATGGGCAGTGACCTCGGTGAACACACGCCGCGCCGAGAGCAGCGCTTCCACGGCGCTCCCGTTGGTGTCGTCGTGCTCGATCGCGACTCCGCCGCCGACCCGTAGCCAGCGAGCAATATTGCGCACCATCGGCTCGATGACCGACAGTCCGTCCGCACCACCGAAAAGCGCCATGTGCGGATCGTGATCGATCACCTCTGGGTCGAGATCGGTTCCTTCGGGAATGTAGGGCGGGTTCGCGACGATCATGTCGACTGCACCGTCGAGTTCGGTGAGCACATCGCGTGCTGTGACGTCGCCGTGGTGCAGCGTGATCGGAGTATCGCCTTCGCCGCTGCGCAGATCGGCGTTGCGCCGCGCCCATGCCAACGCCGATGGATCGAGTTCGACGGCATGAACGACGGCGTCGGGCCGAGCGTTGGCGATGGCGAGGGCGAGCGCTCCTGAGCCCGTGCACAGATCGAGAATCACCGGCGGATGATGATCGACATTTTCGAGAAATGCCAACGCCCAAGCCAACAACAACTCGGTTTCCGGTCGCGGAACGAACACGCCGGGTCCGACTTCCACGTCGATGTTCCCCAGCGAGGTTCTACCGGTGATGTATTGCAGCGGAATGCGTTTCGCGCGCTGAGCAACGGTACGGAAATACGCTTCGACGAGCTCGGGTTCGACGAGGGGCACCAGGCCGAGACGGCCACGATCGACGCCGACGAGGTGCGCAGCAAGTAGCTCCGCATCGACCCTGGCACTCGGCACACCTGCCTCCTCGAGTACAGACGTTGCTTCGAGGATGGCTAGGCGTAACGGCTTTCGGCTCACATGTACAGACTGCCACGAGCTACCGAAGGCCCACTCACACCCGCCCGAGCAGCTCGGCTTTCTTCGAGAAGAATTCGTCGTCGGTCAGAAAGCCCTTCGCATGCAGACCGGCGAGAGCCTCGATCGCAGCAGTGATATCGGAGATGTTCGCTCCGGCGTTGTTGTCACCGGACCCGGACGGGTTCGAGCCAGGCTGATTCGGAGACTGCGGGGCCGAGGACTGCGGGGCCGAAGACTGCTGGGCCGAAGACCGAGGCGGGGAGGACACCTGCGGCCCAGGCTGGATCTGCTGGCCGGTTCCCGTCGAGTGCAGATCGACCCGAGGCAAGCTTCCAGCACTGAACGTGCCGTACTGGCTGGTGAATTCCAGCGATCCCGGCCCGCCGCCCTGCTGTTGCTGAACTCCTCCGATGGAGTGATCGAGCGTGTCGTACACCGCCAACTCGCCGCCCGAGAGCACGGCGAGGCGCCTGCTCGAGGGGAACACCGCGTACTGCGAGCCGTTCTGACCACCGCTCGAGCTCGGCGAACCGAGCTCCGACGGCCACCACGAACCGGAGCCGAACGAGTTGCCGCCGAACGAACCGCCGCTGGTGTCCCTCGGTGGGTACACCTGATGTTGCGACAACACCTCGGACAGATCACGGCACAGGCCGTCGACCCGCGCCTTGAGGCCGTGGTCGAACATGTTGCCGACCATGGTCATCCCGCCGCGCATCCATTGGCCGCTACCACCGAGCTCGGGAATGTTGAACTGCGCCATGGTGCCGCGGCCGTTGTTGACGGCGTCGAGCATGGTGCGGACCGCATCGGTCGAGACGCCGTAGCGCGAGGACAGCTCGGACACGGCATTCTCGCCTGCGGGGGTAAGGGCCTGGTTCATT
The DNA here is from genome assembly GCF_049195265.1 of Rhodococcus sp. MALMAid1271. Classification (NCBI taxonomy): domain Bacteria; kingdom Bacillati; phylum Actinomycetota; class Actinomycetes; order Mycobacteriales; family Nocardiaceae; genus Rhodococcus; species Rhodococcus sp. MALMAid1271. Next base: position 16,561 of record NZ_JBMIRQ010000117.1, read on the forward strand.
TCTGGTGTGCCTCTCGGGCGCTCGTACTGGGGTCGAACCTGGCCGCCAGGGTATCGCACCGAGCGGCGGACCGACCCGGTGAAATCCGTAAAGCCTTGTGCCGCAGCTACTCTGCCTGCATTCTGGCGTCACGGTCTGCTTTGGCGAGCGCGTCGAGCAATGCATCGATCTCACCGTCGAGCACCGCATCGAGATTGTGCGCTTTGAAGCCGATCCGGTGGTCGGTGATGCGGTTCTCGGGGTAGTTGTAGGTTCTGATCCGCTCCGAGCGGTCCACGGTGCGCACCTGACTCGCCCGGCCTGCTGCGGCCTCTTCGTCCGCTGCCTCTTCCGCAGCCGCCTGCAGCCGGGCGGCGAGCACCTGCATCGCGCGCGCCTTGTTCTGCAACTGCGAGCGCTCGTTCTGACAGGTCACCACGATGCCGGTGGGCAGGTGGGTGAGCCGGACGGCGGAGTCGGTTGTGTTGACGCCCTGGCCGCCCTTGCCGGACGACCGGTAGACGTCGATACGCAGATCGGCTTCGTCGATCTGGACTTCTTCCACTTCGTCGGGCTCGGGGTACACCAGAATGCCCGCTGCCGAGGTGTGCACGCGTCCCTGCGATTCGGTGACCGGCACCCGCTGCACGCGGTGGACGCCGCCCTCGAACTTCAGTCGTGCCCAGACGCCGTCGAGTGGGTCCTTGGCCTTGATCGACAGCGTCGCATCCTTGTATCCACCCAGGTCGGATACGTTCGCGTCGAGCACTTCGACGCGCCAGCCACGGCGTTCTGCGTAGCGCACGTACATCCGCGCGAGATCGGCTGCGAACAGCGCCGATTCCTCACCGCCCTCACCCGATTTGACCTCCATCACGATGTCGTCGCCGTCGTGCGGATCGCGCGGTGCCAACAGATCGGTCAGAGTCTGCTCCAGCTGCACCACCGTCGCCTCCAGGTCGGGAATCTCGGCCGCGAACGACGAATCGTCGGCGGCCAACTCACGTGCAGCGTCGAGGTCGTCCTGTGCGGAGGTCAACTTCGCGTGCGCGGACATGATCGGGGCGAGCTCGGCAAATCTCTTGCCTGCTCGGCGTGCCGCGGCGGGGTCGTTGTGCAGAGCGGGGTCTGCGAGTTGCTGTTCGAGGCCGGAGTGTTCGGCGAGGATGTCGTCGATTGCCGAAGGCTTGATTGTTCTCGCCATGTTGATGACTCACTCTCGAACGCCGGTGCAACTGGGAATGGACACAAAAAAGCCGACGCCCGCCCTGTGTGTTCACAGGGCGGGCGTCGGCGAAACAGCTAGCTGTCTGCGTCGGCCTTCTTGCCGGCGCGCTTGCCGTAGCGAGCCTCGAAGCGTGCGACGCGACCGCCGGTGTCGAGGATCTTCTGCTTGCCGGTGTAGAAGGGGTGGCACTGCGAGCAGACCTCGACGCTGATGCGCTCTTTGTCGGTGGTGCTTCGGGTCTCGAAAGTATTTCCGCAACCACAGACGACTGTCGTCAGTGTGTAGTCGGGGTGAATTCCAGCCTTCATGGTGTCCTTACCGTTCTTTGTAATGGTCGCCGGGTCGCCTTCGCCGATCGAAGACGTGAACCGGAACCGGACTCGGCCGCTCAGTATGCCAGAGCGTGCATCTGACCTGCTAATCGCCGGTACTTCTGTGCCGACAGATCCATACAACGCAGGCACCGGCCAGGTTGTTCCCCGGACGCAACGGCCGGGGAACAAGCCGGTCAGTCGTTGATGCCGCCCGGAGCCGTCTTCGATACTTCCATCAGGAACTCGAGGTTGTTCTTGCTCTTCTTCAAGCGGTCGACCAGCAGGTCGATGGCTTGATGCGAGTCGAGCCCGGACAACACACGCCGCAGCTTGTGCACCACGGCCGCCTCGTCGGGAGCAAGGAGCAATTCGTCGTGTCGAGTGCTCGACGGATTGATGTCGACGGCCGGGAACACTCGCCGCTCGGCGATCTTGCGGTCGAGCTTGAGCTCGGCGTTGCCGGTGCCCTTGAACTCCTCGAAAATCACGGTGTCGCCGGTCGATCCGGTTTCGACCATGGCCGTGGCGATGATGGTCAACGATCCACCGTGCTCGATGTTTCGAGCGGCACCGAGGAAGCGCTTCGGCGGGTAGAGCGCTGTCGAGTCGACACCACCGGACAGGATCCGGCCGGAGGCAGGCGAGCTGTTGTTGTACGCGCGTCCAAGACGGGTGATCGAGTCGAGCAGAACCACCACGTCCTGGCCGGCCTCGACCAGACGCTTGGCGCGCTCGATCGCCAGTTCCGCCACCGCGGTGTGATCGCCCGGCGGTCGGTCGAACGTGGACGCGATGACCTCGCCCTTGACGCTGCGCTGCATGTCCGTCACTTCTTCTGGACGCTCGTCGACGAGGATGACCATCAGATAGCACTCGGGGTTGTTGATGGCGATCGCATTGGCGATGGCCTGCAGAACGCTGGTCTTACCGGCCTTCGGCGGGCTCACGATCAGCGCACGCTGCCCCTTGCCGATCGGCATCACCAAGTCGATGATGCGCGTGGTGAGGATGTTCTGCTGAGTCTCGAGGCGCAGCCGCTGGTTGGGGTACAACGGGGTGAGTTTGCCGAACTCCGGACGCTTACGCGCGGCCTCGACCTCGCGCCCGTTGACGGTGTCCAAGCGCACGAGCGGGTTGAACTTCTGCCGCTGGTTGGACTGCTCCCCCTCGCGGGCCACTCGAACTGCGCCGGTGACCGCATCACCGCGCCGAAGACCGTTCTTGCGAACCAGGTTCATCGACACGTAGACATCGTTGGGGCCGGCCAGGTAGCCCGAGGTGCGGACGAACGCGTAGTTGTCCAGAACGTCCAGGATGCCCGCGACGGGCTGGAGGACGTCGTCCTCGCGGATTTCGGTATCGCGCTCGCGTCCGCCGCCGTCGTTGCCTTCGCCGCGGTCGCGACCACGACGCCGTTCACGGAACCGACGGCCCCGCCGACCCCGGCCCTCGCCCTCGTCGTCCTGGTTGTTGTCGCGGTTGTCGCGGGGACCGTTGTTGCGATCCTCGTTTCGTCCGTCACCCTGATTGCGGTTGCGGCCGTTTCGACCGCCGTTGTCGCGGTTCGAGTTGTCGCGGCCGGAGTTGTCGCGATTCGAGTTGTCGCGATTCGAGTTGTCCCGGTCGCCCTGGTTACGGCCGGAATTGTCCCGGTCGCCCTGGTTACGGCCGTTTTCACGGTTCGAGTTGTCGCGACCGGAGTTGTCGCGGTTCGAGTTGTCCCGGTTGGCGTCGGGCTCGCGCTGTTCGCGGTCGGAACCGTCCTGCCGGTTCCGCTCGCCGCGGCTGCGCCGTGGACGTTCGGTGCCCGCGTTGTCGCCGGCCTCGTCGGGCTTCTCGGACGGAGCGGAAGTATCCGACGCTGGGCGCTCGGATGCGGCGGCCTCGGCTCCAGCCGAGTCGCCACTGCCGTCGAGCGGAAGCTGATCGGGCGCACCTGACCGGCGGCCGGCAGCTCGGCGGCCACGTGCACGACGCCCGGTCTCGGGGGCCGCGTCGGAAGCATCGGCCGAGTTCGCCTCGGAACCGCCCGCAGACGGGGTCTCGGGGGCCGGTGCAGCCTCGGCTGCAGGTTTGTCTTCGACGGGAGGCGTCGACGCGGCAGCCCGACGCGACTTGGGCGCGTCGGACTTGGGTGCATCGGACTTGGCTGCACTGGACTTGGTCGACGCAGCACCCGCCTGACGCTCGGATATGGCTGCGATCAGATCGCCCTTGCGCATACCGGAGATGCTCTTGATTCCGAGTTCGCCGGCAAGGCTGCGCAGCTCGGTGAGAACCATTCCGGACAAGCCTGCACGTCGGGGAGACGTCTCGGGCGCAGAGATGAGTTCCGTATCGGTCACGGAGGTCCTTTCCTTCCCTCGCTCGCTCGATGCGCAGCCGAGGGTTCGTTCCGCAGCTCGACATTCTGCCGAACTCGGATATTGCCGTTCATGTTCGACGCACTCCGCCGACGACACCGTCGATCCGGGACCGCAGATATCCACGGGAGGATCGAGTCAGGAGCGTCACATCACTCGGACGTTCTGAAATCCCCCGAATACAGCGACCTGAATGCCCTGACGAAACCGGCGTCTGAAGCGCACGATGTACGGACAGGGTTCACCATAGCGCCGTTGTCCCCAGTCGGCAAGAACCCTACTCGCCGGTTGTCACCTGATCGTGACCCCATCGGCGACATCGAGGTCGAGCACCCGCCACCCCTCGGCGGCTGCGGCCTCGCGCAGATCGGACGGAAACGGCTCGGTACACAGCGCCATCACCGTCGGTCCGGCACCGGAGACCACGGCTGCGATGGATCGCGCCCGAAGGCGGGCGATCCAACGGGTGGTGTCGGGCAGTGCCTGCGCCCGTTGACCTTGATGCAACAGATCCTCGGTCGCGGACATCAGCAGGTCCGGCCGTTCGGTGAGAGCCACCACCGTGAGAGCACTTCGGCTGACGTTGAAGGCCGCGTCGCGGTGAGGCACCAACTCCGGCAACAGCCCCCGAGTGTGCGAGGTGGACGAGCGCTCGGACGGAACGAGCACGACGACGGTGATACTCGGGTGCACCTCGAGCCGCACAGCTGCGTACTTGCGCGCCGTCACACTGGCATTGGGCGGCTCGCTCCACGACACGACCGCTCCGCCGAGACAACTTGCCGACGCATTGTCCGGATGACCCTCGAACTCCGACGAGAGCTGAACGAGCTGAGCCTGCGACAACGTCGATTCCGGATCCACCTTCGCCGCCAACGCATTGGCGGCGGCCAGACCTCCGACCACAGCCGACGCCGATGAACCGAGCCCTCTGGAATGGGGAATCACGTTGCGGCACTGAATATCCAGGCCATCCGCCCACACTCCTGCCGCCTCGAGCCCCCGCTCGATGGCGCGCACGACGAGATGCGTCGGCCCCCACGGCACATCCGCCGAGCCCTCGCCGTCGACGTGGATCCGCAATCCCGACGCGGTGGTCGTGACCTCGATCTCGTCGTAGAGTCCCAAAGCAATTCCGAGACTGTCGAATCCGGGTCCGATGTTGGCACTGGACGCCGGGACGCGCGCGGTGACCGTGAGTCCGATGGGGAGTGTCGTCGTCATAGCCGGAGATTCCGTCAACTCAGGCCAGCTCGAGCGCAGCCGCGACAGCGACGGGATCGACCGAAATCGGTTCGACGACAGGCATTCCCGACAAGGCCGTGTCAGGATCTTTGAGACCGTTTCCGGTCACGGTGCACACGACGGTCAGGCCCGGTTCGAGCCAGCCTTCCTTTCGCGCCGCGAGCAATCCGGCGACGCTGGCCGCGGACGCGGGCTCGACGAACACTCCCTCGGTCTTCGCGATCAGTCGGTAGGCCTCGAGAATCTCCTCGTCGGTGGCTGCGCGGAATGCACCGTCCGATTCTTCCTTCGCGTTGACGGCACCGTTCCAGGACGCGGGCGAGCCGATGCGGATGGCGGTGGCGATGGTCTCCGGATCCTGCACGGGAGCACCATGAACCAGCGGTGCAGCGCCTGCCGCCTGGACTCCGAGCATGCGCGGCTTGCGGGTGGTGAGGCCGTCACGGAAGTACTCCGAGTAGCCGCGCCAGTACGCGGTGATATTGCCTGCGTTCCCGACCGGAAGAGCATGGATGTCCGGCGCGTCGCCGAGTGCATCGCAGATCTCGAACGCCGCCGTCTTCTGACCCTCGATCCGGACGGGGTTGACCGAGTTGACGAGACCGATCGTCGGGAACTCCGCGGTTGTCTTACGTGCCAGTTCGAGGCAATCGTCGAAATTGCCCTGCACCTGAATGATCTTGGCTCCGTGCATCACTGCCTGGGCGAGCTTGCCCATCGCGATCTTGCCCTGCGGAACCAGCACCGCACAGGTCATTCCGGCCTTGGCCGCGTAGGCAGCGGCGGAGGCGGAGGTGTTGCCGGTGGAGGCGCACAGCACGGCTTCCTGCCCACGTGCGAGCGCGTCGGTGACGGCCATGGTCATTCCACGGTCCTTGAAGGAACCGGTGGGGTTGAGCCCTTCGACCTTCAGATGCACCGTGCAGCCGGTCAGTTCCGACAGATGTCCGGCCGGTAGCAGCGGCGTCCCGCCCTCACGCAACGTGACGGTCTTCCAATCCGGGCCGATGGCCAGACGCGGACGGTAGGCCTCGATCAGGCCGGGCCAGGGGGTGTGGACGCTCATACGGTGGTGCCTTCCAATCTGAGGACGCTGGCGACGTGCACGACCACGTCGAGCTGCTCGAGAGATGCAACGGTTTCGGACAGGGCCGAGTCGGCCGCGAGGTGGGTGACCACCACGAGCCTGGCCCCGTCACCGGCCCCGTGCTGCCGCACGGTCGAAATGCTGACGTCACGCTTGGAGAACTCGGCCGCTACGGTGGCCAGCACACCGGGCCTGTCGGCAACCTGCATGCTGACGTAGTAGCGAGTGAGAATGTCACCCATGGGGGCCACCTTGAGCTTGGCGTACTTGGACTCGAGCGGGCCTCGTCCGCCGTAGAACTTGTTGCGCGCAGCCATCACCAGGTCGCCGAGCACCGCGGACGCGGTCGGCGAACCGCCCGCGCCCTGACCGTAGAACATCAGCCGTCCGGCTGCCTCGGCTTCGACGACCACGGCGTTGAACGCGCCGTTCACCGAGGCCAAAGGGTGATTCAGAGGCACGAGCGCCGGGTAGACCCGAGCAGAGATCCGCTCCTTGCCCTTGGGCGTCACGATGCGTTCGCAGATGGCCAACAGCTTGATGGTGCAGTCCAAGGACTTCGCGGTTTCGAGATCGTCCGAGGTGATCTTGCTGATGCCCTCGCGGTAGACATCGCCTGCGGTCACCCGGGTATGGAACGCGATGGACGCCAGAATGGCAGCCTTGGACGCCGCGTCGTAGCCTTCGACGTCCGCGGTGGGGTCGGCTTCGGCGTAACCCAGACGCCCGGCCTCGGCAAGCGTTTCGGCGTAGTCCGCTCCGGTCTCGTCCATGGCCGAGAGAATGAAGTTGGTGGTGCCGTTGACGATTCCGGCGACCTTGTTCACACGGTCACCTGCGAGGGACTGCATCAGGGGGCGAACGACCGGAATGGCTCCGGCCACGGCAGCCTCGAAATACAGGTCTGCGCGCGACTTCTCGGCCGCGTCTGCCAGCTCTCCGGTGTACTCGGCCAACAGTGCCTTGTTCGCCGTGATGACGGACTTGCCCTTCTCGAGGGCAGAGAGCACGAGGGTGCGGGGAATGTCGATGCCGCCGAGCACCTCGACGACGATGTCGACGTCCTCGCGACCGACCAACTCGGCCGGGTCGTCGGTGAGCAGTTCGGCAGGAACACCGCGATCGCCGTCCACCCGGCGCACCGCGATACCTCGAATTTCAAGTGGCGCACCGATTCTCGCCTCGAAATCCGCTGCGTTCTCGGTGATGATCCGGACGACCTCGCTGCCGACGTTTCCGAGCCCGAGTACCGCGACGCCTATCGGCTTCGATGTCATGACTGAACCTCCAAGCTGAGCAGATCTTCGATGGTTTCCCGCCGCAGGATCAGGCGCGACTGCCCGTCCCGGACTGCGACCACCGCGGGCCGCGTCAGCAGGTTGTAGCGACTGGACATGGAGTAGCAGTAGGCACCGGTGGCCGCGACAGCCAGCAGGTCACCGGGGCCGACATCGGCCGGCATCCATGTGTTCTTGATGACGATGTCGCCACTCTCGCAGTGCTTTCCGACCACGCGGGCCATGACTGCCTCGGCCTCGCTCGTGCGCGAGACCAATCGGCAATCGTATTCGGCCTGGTACAGCGAGGTCCGGATGTTGTCGCTCATTCCCCCGTCGACGCTGATGTAGCGACGGCGGGTCGCCTTGTCGACGGTGACATCCTTGATGGTCCCGACCTCGTACAGCGTCACCGTTCCCGGTCCGGCGATCGCGCGACCCGGTTCGACGGCAATGGTCGGCACCGGCAGACCCACTGCGGCCGATTCCGTCCGCACGATCTCGGTCAGCTTCGCGGCCAACTGCTCCACCGGCGGCGGATCGTCACTGGGCAGATACGAGATGCCCATGCCGCCACCGAGATCGAGTGTCGATATCTGCGCGGTCTTGTCGACACCGAACTCCGAGACGATGTCTCGAAGCAGGCCGATCACCTTGTGCGCTGCCAGTTCGAAACCGTCGACCTCGAAAATCTGCGAGCCGATGTGACTGTGCAAACCGACGAGGCGCAGATTGTCGGCCGCGAACACCCGGCGCACCGCCTCGAGCGCCGAGCCGTCAGCGAGCGAGAAGCCGAACTTCTGGTCCTCGTGCGCGGTCGCGATGAACTCGTGCGTGTGCGCCTCGACTCCGACGGTGATGCGAACGAGGACGTCCTGAACCACTCCCGCGGCACCGGCGACTGCGTCGAGACGGTCGATCTCGATGGTCGAGTCGAGAACCACATGCTCGACGCCGGCGCGCACGCCCGCCTCGAGTTCGGCAACCGATTTGTTGTTGCCGTGCATGGCAATTCGGTCGGCGGGGAATCCGGCTGCCAACGCGATGGCCAGCTCGCCGCCGGAGCAGATGTCGAGGGACAGTCCTTCGTCGGCAACCCAGCGAGCGATCTCGCCGCAGAGAAAAGCCTTGGAGGCGTAGTGCACCCGCTCGGGTGCCCCGAAGGCAGCAGCCATGTCGCGACAGCGCGAACGGAAGTCGTCCTCGTCGACGACGAACAACGGCGTGCCGTACTGCTCCGCGAGATCGGTCACCGAGACTCCGCCGAGCCGGACGGTTCCATCGCCGCCGCGCTCGGCGTTGCGGGGCCACACCTGCTCGGGCAGCGTCGTCATCTCCGACGCCACCGCCGGGCGCTCGGGCGTCGTCTGTTCGGCGGGACCACCGGCATGCTTGGGTCCCGCCGGATGTGCGCTCACATGCGCTCCGGTGCGGTGACCCCGAGCAGTTCGAGGCCGTTGGCCAGAACCTGCCGGGTCGCGTTCCCCAACGCCAGTCGTGCGGTGTTCACAGCTCCGGGCTCCTCGTCTCCTTGTGGAAGTACTCGACACGCACCGTAGAAACGGTGGTAGGCACCCGCCAACTCCTCGAGGTAGCGGGCAATTCGGTGGGGTTCACGTAGTTCGGCAGCACTGGCCACCACACGCGGGTACTCGCCGATCGTCCTGATCAACTCGCCCTCCTGCTCGTGCGTCAGCAGGCTCAGATCGGGATTGTCGGCCGAGATCCCCAGTTCGGCGGCATTGCGTGCGAGCGAGGCCAAGCGGGCGTGCGCGTACTGGACGTAGTAGACGGGATTCTCGTTGCTCGCACTCGCCCAGAGAGCGAGGTCGATGTCGATGCTCGAGTCGACGGACGATCGGATCATGACGTACCGGGAGGCGTCGACGCCGATGGCGTCGACCAGGTCGTCGAGGGTGATGACGGTTCCGGCGCGCTTGCTCATCTTCACCGCGACGCCGTCGCGCACGAGGTTGACCATCTGCCCGATGAGCACCTCCACGGTGCCCGGATCGTCGCCGAAGGCTGCCGCAGCGGCCTTGAGTCGTCCGATGTATCCGTGGTGGTCGGCTCCGAGCATGTAGATGCACAGGTCGAAGCCGCGCTGGCGCTTGTTCTGGAAGTAGGCGATATCACCTGCGATGTAGGCGGCGTTGCCGTCGCTCTTGATGACCACACGATCCTTGTCGTCGCCGTACTCGGTGGATCGGAGCCACCAGGCACCGTCCTCCTCGTACAGACTGCCCGACGTCTTGAGGTACTCGACCGATGCGTCGACGGCACCCGAGTCGAACAGCGAGTTCTCGTGGAAGTAGACGTCGAAATCGACGCCGAAATCGTGCAGGTTCGCCTTGATCCGGTCGAACATCAGCTCGGTTCCGATCGATCGGAACGTTTCTTCCTGTGCCTGCGGAGCCAGTTCGAGGGCCTGCGGCTCCCGGGCGAGCACCTGCGATGCGATCTCGGCGATGTACTCGCCCGCGTATCCGTTCTCCGGTGCGGGTTCTCCCTTCGCCGCGGCGATGAGTGAGCGACTGAAACGGTCGATCTGAGCGCCGTGATCGTTGAAGTAGTACTCCCGGGTGACCTCCGCGCCGTGAGCGGTCAGGATGCGACCGAGTGCGTCGCCAACAGCAGCCCACCGGGTTCCGCCGAGATGCACCGGGCCCGTCGGGTTGGCCGAGACGAACTCGAGGTTGACCTTCTTGCCCGCCATCGACGATCCGCTGCCGAAGGCCGGGCCGTCGGCCAGCACTCGGGCAACGATTTCACCTTGCGCTGCGGCGGCCAGCCTGATGTTCAGGAATCCGGGGCCTGCGACATCGGCGCTCGCGATTGCGGCATCGGCCGCGAGGGCCTCGGCGAGCCAACCGGCGAAATCGCGAGGGTTGGCTCCGGCCTTCTTCGCCACCTGCAGCGCCACGTTGGTCGCGTAGTCGCCGTGCTCGGGGTTGCGGGGACGCTCGACGGTCAGTTTCGCAGGTAGAACGGATGCGTCGAGGCCGCGGTCGGCGAGCACCTTCGCGGCGGTCGCATGCAGCAGTTCGGCAAGATCGGCGGGAGTCACAGGTAGCTATCCTATTGGCTGGTGCGCGGCGTGCTCGCATGCACTGCCCGTCCGCTTCCGCGCTCACCCGGTCGATGCGGACGCCGCAGGCTCTGAGCACGCTCTCAGGCAAAGAACGTACAGTAAGGGCGCTCTGCGGAGATGATGCATCGTTACCGCCGTCACCAGCAGAAACGAATCAACAGCGCCACCGACCACCCACTTTCCTCGACTGAGAGAGCAACCACAGCGATGCCAACGGGTCCCGACAAAGGCAACCAGAACAAGTCGGCTGCGAAGGCAAACAAAGCCATCAACGCGGCCAACAAGAAGTCAGCAGGCAAGAAGAAGAGCGGCGTGCCCGCCGCCAAGGGGCGGCAGATCCCCTGGCTGACCGTTGCCGGTGTCGTTGTGGTCCTCGGTCTCGTCGCGGGGCTCGGGTTCAACCTGTACCCGAAGTACCAGGACAGTGCCGAGGCGAAGAAGTTCTCGCCCAGCGAGAGCAATCAGGATCCGTCGACCGATATCGACGGGGTCGTGGTGAAGGACTATCCGGCGGCCCTGCACGTCGCACGCTCGCAGCGAGTCGCCTACGACCAGTCGCCGCCGTTCGGTGGACCGCACGATGCCGTGTGGGCCACCTGCACCGGAATTGTCTATCCCGAAGCCATCCGCTCCGAAAATGCGGTGCATTCGCTCGAGCACGGTGCCGTCTGGATCACGTACAACCCCGACGATCTGAGCGCGGACCAGATTCAGACGCTGGCCGATCGCGTCGACGGTGAAACTCAGATGATGATGTCGCCGTACCCCGGCCTCGACAGTCCGGTTTCGCTGCAGTCCTGGGGCCACCAACTCAAGCTGGACAGTGTGGACGACGCACGCATCAGCCAGTTCATCTCGGCCCTGCGCCTCAACCGTTTCGCCTACCCCGAGGTCGGTGCCAGCTGCGCATCGGTGCCCGGAACCGGCGACAACGCCTTCGACCCGGACAACCCGCCCCTGTTCGACGCCTCCGCACCCGGCCCCGACGCGGTGCCGATGGACGGCGGCGGCATTGCTCCCGATACGAGCGAGACCGGCGGAGCAGGCGGAATGCAGCTGCCGAGCGACCTGCAGATCCCGTCGAACTGATGACCGAGACGACGACCGACAACGCGCCGACGCCTGACTCCGCAGGCAAGCCCAGCCAACGCGTCGCGCTGGTGGCGCTTGCCCTGATTGCCGTCCTCGCCATCGGGTTCGCGTTGGGCTTTCTGGTCAAGAGCCCGTTCCGAGACGGCGACAACTCACCCGCAGCGGACTCGGTGGATGTCGGCTTCGCTCAGGACATGACCGTGCACCACGAGCAGGCGATCGAGATGGCCGCGGTGGCATTGACCAATGCCTCCGACCAGGCAGTCAAGAGCTTGGCGTTCGACATACTCACATCTCAGCAAAACCAGGTGGGACAGATGCAGGGCTGGTTGGCTCTGTGGGATCGCGCACCGATCTCCACCGACGGTTACATGGGGTGGATGAGCGAGGACGACGCACACGGACACGCGGCGAACGGGATGTCGATGGATGCCGGATCTGCCGATCCCACCAGGGCGATGCCGGGCATGGCCAACTCGACCGAACTCGCAGCGCTTCGACAGGCCACGGGCTCGGACGTGGACGTGCTGTTTCTGCAGCTCATGCTGCGCCACCACGAGGGCGGCCTGGCGATGATGGAGTACGCCACCACCCACGCGCAGTCACCTGCGGTGATCAACTTGGCCAAGTCCATGGTCGAAACACAATCCGGCGAGTCGACGCTGATGAAGCAGATGCTCGCCGCGAAGGGTGCGCAGCCACTGCCCCTGGGGTGATTTCGACTCCGGCCGCGTATACGCTAGTCTTTCGTACAGCCCAACAGGCACACCGGCCTCGCCGGTGCGCCCCCGTAGCTCAGGGGATAGAGCGTTCGCCTCCGGAGCGAAAGGCCGCAGGTTCGAATCCTGCCGGGGGCACACATTTTTCACGCCGGCCACCTGCTCCGGGTGCCCGCTCGACCGAGACGGTGGACTCCCATGTCGGAGGATCTCCCCCATATCGAGTCGGTCGTCGACACCCTGTACTCACTTGCGCCCGCCGATTTCGTCGCACGCCGGTCCGCGTACGCCACCGAGTTCAAGAAGGCCGGAGACAAGGCCGGAGCCGCCAGGATCGGTGCCCTCCGCAAGCCCACCGTCGTGGCGTGGTTGGTCAACAATCTGGCCCGGCAGGACGAGTCGGCCCTGGCCGAACTGTTCGACCTCGGCGAGCAACTCGAACGGGCCCAGCAGCGCGGCGACGGGCGTCGATTACGTGAGTTGTCCACTGCTCGAAGCACTTCGATACGCGCCCTCACCGAAACGGCCGTCTCGCTCGGACACGATCTGGGCATCACCGTCGGTGACAACGCTGTGCGCGAGATTGGCAACACCCTGAACGCGGCGATGGCCGACCTCGACGTTCGCGACCGCGTTCGCGCGGGCAGGACCGTGGCGGCCGAAACCTACAGTGGCTTCGGACCTGCCCTGCTCTCGCTCGTTCCGGATGCCCCCGAGGATGACGACACAGAGCAGGACGACGCACGGGAGACCGAGGATGAGCACGAGGACGATCGGTCGACCATCGACGAAGCAGAACGGAACCGTCTGCTCGCCGAACTCGACTCGGCCGAGGCCGAGCTCGATACCGCGCGAATCGACGCCGAGGAAGCCACGGCCGAGCACCAACGATGCGAGGCCGAACTACACAGCGCTGCAGCAGAGGTCGCGCGGATCGAGTCCGAACTCGATGCGGCGAAAGCCCGGGCCCGACAATCACGGAAGGCATCGAAGGCAAGCTCGGTACACGTGCGTTCGGCGATGGACGTGCACGAGGCTGCCCGCGCTCGGGTCGCCGAAGCCCGGTCGGCACTCGATGCCCTGACCTGACCTACCCTGGCGTGGTGACCACACGATGGCAGGCCGAGAACTCTGCAGCCGATTCCAAGCGATACATCGAAAGATTCGACCGCCTGGCCGAGCGAGGCGTGGACCTGCACGGTGAGGCCCGGATGGTCGATGCGCTGGTCTCCCCTGCGTCGAACATCCTCGATGCCGGATGCGGCACAGGCAGGCTCGGTGCCGAACTCGCTCGCCGCGGACACCGGGTGACCGCGGTGGATCTCGATCCGGTTCTGGCGGAGGCCGCGCGAGCACACCCCGAACTCGACGTGCATGTCGCCGATCTGACGACGCTGGATCTGGGACGGACGTTCGATGCAGCCGTGGCAGCGGGCAACGTACTGGTCTTCATGAAGCCCGGTACCGAACGCGCAGCGCTCCAACGTATCTGGGCCCACCTGACCGACGGCGGGGTGTTCGTCACCGGGTTCGCCACCGATCGGGAGTACACGGTGGACATGCTCGACCAGGATCTGGCTGCGACCGGGTTCGATGTAGAACATCGTTTCGCGACGTGGGATCTTAGGCCCTGGCGAACCGACGCGGACTGGGCTGTCACGGTGGCACGGAAGGCCGCATTGTTGGCATGAGAGTTCGAACGATCGCGTGATCGCGATCAAATCTCGACTCATACGACGGGCACGCGAACCGGACACCGTGGGAGGATGGTCGGTATGCCTGCACCGTCTCCGCTTCCACTCGACCCCATTGCAGAGGCCCACCGACAGTGGACCGAGCACGGGTGGCCCGAGGCCGCCGACGGTATGGCGGCCGTGACGTCGTTGATGCGCGCTCAGCAGATCATGCTGGCACGGGTCGAGGAAGCTCTCAAGCCCACGGGACTGACCTTCTCGCGGTACGAGCTGCTGACGTTGCTGACGTTCACCAAGAACGGTGCGCTACCGATGGCGAAGGCCAGTGCGCGTCTGCAGGTGCATCCCACGAGTGTGACCAACGCTGTCGACCGTCTCGAATCGGTGGGATACGTTCGGCGCATTCCGCATCCGAGCGATCGACGCACCACTCTGGTCGAAATCACCGATCAGGGACGCACGTTGGCGCTCGAGGCCACCGAGCGTCTGAACTCGTTGGTGTTCGCCCAACCCGGCCTCGCGCGCGACAAGTTGCTCGGGCTCATCCGCATCTTGGCGGAACTGCGTTCCGATGCAGGCGATTTCGACAGTGATGACATATCCACATCGTTCTGAGTTCTGTGGTGACTGATCACAAATTAATGGCACACCCGTACCGCTCGTGGTGGAATGTCCTTGCGAACAGGGCGGAGTCGATCTGCTGAAGGGCGGGGCCGGGTGCTGGTGTTGGGGGTCGGAGCGGGTGCGCACGGTGCACGCGCAATTCTGACGTATCTGGACAGCCCGCACCGCACGCCCATCGTCTCTCGTACGGTGCGCCGCGCGCCCGGGCAGTCCTTGGCCACCACGATTGCCACCGGCGTCGACGCCATCCACTCCATCGCCGGAGCCATGTCACTACCGGTGCAGTTCTCCGCCATCGCATACCGAGTGGCGACCGATCCGGGTACGGTCGCCACCAGCGGCACTGCTCGCACTGCGTCACTGGTACCGGAAACCGCTGCGCAAGTGCGCTACCTACGTTTCATCGGACTGGTTCCCAATCACGGGGTCACGGTGCTGTGCGATATCGGTAGTACCGGCACCACGGTCACCGTCATCGATCTCGCGTCCTCCCGCACACTCATGGCGCGGCGCACTGCCACATTCTGCGGAGACGATCTCGATCATTCGGTTCGCCGACTGCTCTCATCGAACGGCGTGCGTGTCGACATCGATGCAAGCCGTGCCATCAAGGAGCAACTCAGCGTCGACTCCGTCGTCAGCACGACGGACACCGCAGGCGCGGCGCGGCATGTGTTGACCCGGCGCGACTTCGACGATCTCATTGCCGGGCCGGTGCGGTACGCAGGCATGCTGGTGGAGCAGACGCTCCAATTGTCCGGAGCCAGAGCGCAGTCCATCGTCGTGGTGGGCGGCGGTGCGAACATCACGTCGATAGCTCGGTTACTGGAGAAGCGAACTGGCTTGACCACTCTGGTGCCGTCGATGCCGGAGTTGGTCTCGGCCCGCGGTGCCGCCCTGCTGTCTCCCGACAGGTAGAGCGGCACCTCGGAAGACCGGAAACTACCGGTGCTTGAAGTCCGGCGTCCGCTTCTCGATGAACGCCGACATGCCTTCCTTCTGATCCTCGGTTGCGAAGATCGAATGAAACACCCGGCGCTCGAACAGCACGCCCTCGCGCAGGCTCGACTCGAACGATCTGTTCACCGCCTCTTTCGCCATCATTGCCACTGGCAGCGACATCTCGGCAATGGTCGTCGCCGTCGCGATGGCGTCGTCGAGGAGATCCGCGACCGGCACGATGCGCGAGACGAGGCCGGCTCGCTCGGCCTCGTCGACCTTCATGTTGCGGCCGGTCAAACACATCTCCATGGCCTTCGCCTTGCCTACCGCGCGGGTCAGCCGCTGTGACCCACCGATTCCCGGAATGACGCCCAGCTTGATCTCCGGTTGCCCGAATACCGCTGTGTCGGAGGCGATCAGCACATCACAGAGCATCGCCAGTTCGCACCCGCCGCCGAGCGCGTACCCGGACACCGCCGCGATCAGCGGTGTTCGAGCCGAGGCCAACCTGTCCCATGCTGCGAAGAAATCCTCGAGGTAGACATCCATGTAGGACTTCGGCTGCATCTCCTTGATATCGGCACCAGCGGCGAACGCCCGCTCGGATCCGGTGATCAGAATTGCACCGATGCCCGAGTCGGCGTCGAGCTCCTCGACCACCGAGACGACCTCCCGCATCAACTGAGAGTTGAGCGCGTTGAGCGCCTTCGGGCGGTTGAGCGTGATGATGCCGACGCGTCCCCGACGCTCGAGCAGAATTGTCTCGAAATCACTCACAGGTCGGCTCCATTCGATCGTTCGCGGATGTCGTTGATGATCCCGGAGAAGTCGACATCGGCACCGCCCCCGGAGGTTCCCTTGAATCGCGCGTACAGTTCGGCGGCCTGCAAACCGAGAACGCCCTCGACGCCGTTGTCCCGCAGCGCGTTGGCAGCCAGGCTCAAATCCTTGTCCATCAACGCGGCAGCGAATCCGGGCTTGTAGTCGTTGTTCGCCGGGCTCGTCGGAACAGGACCAGGCACAGGGCAATTGGTGGTCAGGGCCCAACATTGACCGGATGCAGTCGAGGCCACGTCGAACAGTGCCTGGTTGCTCAGTCCGAGCTTCTCCCCCAGGACGAACGCCTCGCTGATCGCGATCATCGAGACGCCGAGAATCATGTTGTTGCAGATCTTGGCGGCCTGACCGTTTCCTGCGGCCCCGCAGTGCACGACCTTTCGGCCCATGACATCGAGAACTGCTGCAGCAGAGGCGAAGTCTTCCTCGGAACCGCCCACCATGAAAGTCAACGTCCCGGCTGTCGCCCCGCCGACGCCGCCCGAGACGGGCGCATCGATGCTGCGGTGGCCGGCCTCGCCTGCAAGGCGATGTGCGGCATGGGCGTCGGCGACATCGATGGTCGAGGAGTCGATGAACAGCGTTCCGGGCGCGGCCTCGGGTAGCAGGTCTGCATACAACCCGAGCACCAGCTTGCCGTTGGGCAGCATGGTGATGACGGTGTCGGCACCGGCGACGGCAGCGGCCGCCGATTCCATGACGGTGACGCCGTCTTTCGCGGCTTGCTCGAGAGCGGCGGGCACCAGATCGAAGCCCTGCACCGTGTAGCCCGCCGCAGCCAGATTGGCGGCCATTGGTCCACCCATGTGGCCCAGGCCGATGAAACCGATCGTCTTCTCGCTCATCACTGCTCACCTTCTGTATGTGCGTTCGACAGGCCGAGCTCCGCGTCCCCGAGAGGCGCGAAGTACCGGTCGACGTCCTCGGGTGTGACCTCCGCCAACGTACGCGGTTGCCACTGCGGATTGCGATCCTTCTCCACTACCTGCGCCCGAATCCCTTCGACGAGGTCATGGCTGCTCAGCGACGCGACCGACACGCGGTACTCGTCGTCGAGCACCGCCTCCAGCGTCGGAAGTGTCGCTGCGCGTCGCAGAGATCTCAGTGTGACGGCCAGCGCGACGGGCGATTTGGATGCAATGTCCTGTGCGGCCTGCTGGGC
This sequence comes from Rhodococcus sp. MALMAid1271, assembly GCF_049195265.1. Taxonomy (NCBI): domain Bacteria; kingdom Bacillati; phylum Actinomycetota; class Actinomycetes; order Mycobacteriales; family Nocardiaceae; genus Rhodococcus; species Rhodococcus sp. MALMAid1271. Next base: position 34,215 of record NZ_JBMIRQ010000117.1, read on the forward strand.
CTGCGGCACCGAACTGGCAGCGAGAGCATCGATGATGGCCTGAACGTCGTCGCCGGCGTAGCAGGTGTCGATCCAGTCCTGCTGGTCGACGGTCGAGTCCGGTGCAGGCTCGCTGAACGTCGAGACGGCCTCACCGACACTGACGGTTGCCAGTGCCGAGTAGAAGTCTTCGAGCTTGTCCGATGGAATGTAGTGATCGGCAAAACCGGACGCGATGGCATCCGCGGCGTTCATTCTCGCTGTGGTGAGCGCGAAATGAGTGCCGATCTCACCGGGAGCACGGGAGAGCAGATACGTTCCACCGACATCGGGGACGAAACCGATGCCGACCTCCGGCATCGCGATCTTCGAGCGTTCGGTGACGATTCGGGTGTTGGCGTGGGCCGAGAGTCCGACGCCCCCGCCCATCACGATGCCGTCCATGACGGCCACGAACGGCTTCGGGAATCGGGCTATCGCGGCGTTGAGGATGTACTCGTCACGCCAGAAGTCCTTGCTCGCACTGCCACCCTCCTTGGCGTCGTGGTAGATCGAGACGATGTCGCCGCCCGCGCACAGTCCACGCTCGCCTGCTCCGGTGAGCAGTACGACATCGATGTCGTCGTCGGTTGCCCACTGCGTCAACGCCGGTGCGATCTCGCGCACCATCGCGTGATCGAGCGCGTTGATGGCTTTGGGACGATTGAGCACGATCCGGCCGATACCACCGGAGACTTCGACGATCACATCGCTCATGCCGCACCCACGATCGATCGAGCAACGACGACGCGCATGATTTCGTTCGTCCCTTCCAGAATCTGATGCACGCGAAGGTCGCGAACAATTTTCTCGATGCCGTACTCGGACAGATATCCGTATCCGCCCAACAATTGCAGCGACCCGTTGGCAACGTCGAAACCGGTGTCGGTTCCGAACCGCTTTGCCATCGCACACATTTCGACCTTGTCCGGAGCGTTGCGCTGCAGAGCATCCGCAGCGCGCCACAGCAGAGTTCGGGCCGCCTCCAGTTCGGTTCTGAAATCGGCCAACCGGAACTGCAGGGCCTGCGCATCGAGCAGCCGAGCTCCGAATGCCGTGCGCTCGGCCAGGTATGCGACGGCCTTGTCCAGAGCCGACTGCGCGCCGCCGATCGAACACGCGGCGATGTTGATGCGGCCTCCGTTGAGACCGTTCATCGCGATCCGGAAACCGCCGCCCTCGCTACCCAGCAGATTCTCGGCCGGAACACGAACTCCTTCGAGCACGACCTGTCGGGTGGGCTGGGCATTCCAACCCATCTTCTTCTCGTTCGCTCCGAACGAGAGCCCGTCGGTGCCCTTGGGCACGATGAACGCCGAGATTCCGCTCGGCCCCGGAGCCCCGGTACGCGCCATGACGACGTATACCGCTGATGTCCCTGCACCGGAAATGAACTGCTTGACGCCGTCCAACACGTACTCGTCACCGTCGCGAACGGCCTTGGTGCTCAGCTGTGCTGCATCCGATCCAGCGCCAGGCTCGGTGAGGCAGTAACTGCCCAGCTGATCCATCGCACACAGGCCGGGAAGCCATGTCCGGCGCTGCTCGTCGGTGCCGTAGGTGTCGATCATCCAGGCAACCATGTTGTGGATGGATATGTATGCAGCGATGGACGGATCGCCCGTAGCGAGTTGCTCGAATATTCGTACCGAGTCGACTCTGGTCAACCCCGATCCACCCACATCCTCGCGAATGTAGATGCCACCCATACCCAGATCGGCCGCCTTGCGCAGGACGTCGACCGGGAAGTGCTTGTTCTGATCCCACTCGACGGCGTTGGGCGCGAGAAGTTCGTCGGCGAATTCGCGAGCGGTGTCGTTGATCGCTCGCTCGTCCTCGTTCAGTGTGAACATCACGCCGTCAGTCCATGTTCGGGATGACGAAGTGATTCTGCGAGAGGGATTCCTTGGTGCCCGACGGCCACCGCTGGGTGACGGTCTTGGTCTTGGTGTAGAAGCGGATCGAGTCCGGTCCGTGCTGGTTGAGATCGCCGAATCCGGAACGCTTCCAGCCGCCGAACGTGTGGTACGCGATCGGAACCGGAATCGGCACGTTGACGCCGACCATTCCCACCTGAACGCGCGAACAGAAGTCGCGGGCGGTGTCGCCGTCGCGGGTGAAGATGGACACTCCGTTGCCGTACTCGTGCTCGGTGGGCAGACGAAGTGCGTCCTCGTAGTCCTTGGCACGGACAACGATCAGGACAGGTCCGAAGATCTCTTCCTTGTAGATCCGCATGTCGGTGGTGACCTTGTCGAACAATGTCGCCCCGGCGAAGAATCCGCCCTCATGGCCTTCCAGGCTGAAGCCGCGACCGTCGACGACCAGCTCGGCACCCTCGTCGATCCCGATCTGGGTGTAGCTGTTGACCCGCTCGAGTGCATCGCTGCCCACGAGCGGACCGAAGTCCGCGGTTTCGTCGTCCGAGCGGCCGATCTTCAGCTTCGCCACCCGCTCGGTCAACTTGGCGACGAGCGCGTCTGCGGTCTCCTCACCGACCGGAACGGCAACGGAGATCGCCATGCAGCGTTCGCCCGCCGAGCCGTATGCGGCACCGAGAAGGGCATCGGCCACCTCGTCGAGATCGGCGTCGGGCATCACCAGAGCGTGGTTCTTGGCTCCGCCGAAGCACTGTGCGCGCTTACCGTGCTGGGCCGCGGTCTCGTAGATGTACTGGGCGATGGGGGTCGAGCCGACGAAGCCGATGGCCTTGACGCGGTCGTCGGTGAGCAACACATCGACGGCGTCCTTGCCGCCGTTGACGACGTTGAACACACCCGGCGGCAGTCCGGCTTCGAGGAAGAGCTCGGCGAGCTTGAGCGGAACGGAGGGATCGCGCTCGGACGGCTTGAGAACGAAGGCGTTGCCGCAGGCGATGGCCGGGCCTGCTTTCCACAGCGGAATCATCGCCGGGAAGTTGAACGGGGTGATTCCGGCGACGACACCGAGTGGCTGCCGCATCGAGTAGACGTCGATGCCGCCGCCTGCGCCTTCGGTGTACTCGCCTTTGAGCAGGTGCGGAACCCCGACGGCGAACTCGACGACCTCGACGCCGCGCTGGACATCGCCCCTCGCGTCCGCGATCGTCTTGCCGTGCTCGGAGGACAGCAAGCGTGCGAGCTCGTCCATGTCTCGGGTGACCAGTGCGAGAAATTTCATCAGCACGCGGGCCCGCCGCTGAGGGTTCCAGGTGGCCCACTCGCGTTGCGCCTGCTCGGCGTCGGCGATCGCTGCCTCGACCTCGGCGGCATCGGCCAGCGGCACCCGGGCCTGCACCTGGCCGGTGTTGGGATCGAAGACGTCCCCGAACTGTCCTGAAGTGCCTGCGACGTGCTTGCCGCCGATGAAGTGCGTGAGTTCGCGAGTCATGAAGTCCATCCTCGAACGTGGGAAATGAAGTACGCCCATCCTATAGTTGGATGTCCATGCAAGTCCACAGCACGTCACATTCGGTCGTAGAACTGCCTCAGATCGGCACACGCACGACTGACCTCGCCCTCGGAGGAGCCGTCGGCACGAAATATCCGACGCAGAATCAACGGATCCAGATCGTCCATCGCCGGAGCGAACGACACCCGAGGAAGATCAGGGAACGACGCGCGATCGGCGAACCAGTCATCGGCGTCGAACCGATCGTCCCCGTCGCCCACCCCCTCGATCAGCTGATCGAGATCCACTCCGCGCAGCGTCAGGATGGTGGCCGCCGACGAGTCGATGTGTTCCGCGGCGATGTACATCAGCGCCGCCGCATGTTTGCACGGCCACCCGTCGTCGGGGCACGTGCAATCGAAATCGAGCTGCCCCTTGTCGTGCGGAAGCAACGTCGACGCCAACGCCTGCGGAATGGCATTGGAGGCCAACTCGGCCAACATTCCGGGATTGGATCGCACCCGATCGACGAGCGCGGCCACCTCACCCTGCGTCAGCGGCTCGACGGTGACCGAGGCCGAGAACGGCTCGAGCTGACTGCCCTGCACCTCGCCGTAGATCTGCCCGCGCTCCACCCCGAGAGTGAGCACCTGCCCCTGACGGGCATAGGTCCGCCCCCGTGCGATACGGCCCGGATCAGCAAGGTCTTCCATCGCCGCGACGAAGTGCCTGCCCCACCACGTCTGCCCGAAGGCTCCGCGCTTGTTCCTCGACTCGATGCCGCCCTTGGCTTTGCGCCGCTTACCGTACTGCGAGAAGTCGACCATCACTCACCCACCGCATCCTCGCTGAGGCGAAAGAGCTCCTGCAGTTCCGCAGTATCCATTTCGGTCACCCAACTCTCACCGGTGCCCACCGCCAGGTCCGCCAGGTCCTGCTTGGAGACGAGCATCGAGTCGATCCGCTCCTCCACCGTGCCGACACACAGCAGTTTGCGCACTTCGACGTTCTTGCGCTGCCCGATCCGAAATGCGCGGTCGGTCGCTTGATTCTCCACCGCCGGGTTCCACCAACGATCCAGATGCACAACATGATTGGCAGCGGTGAGATTCAAACCGGTACCGCCGGCCTTGAGCGAGAGCAACATGATCGGCGGACCGTCCTCGCTCTGGAACTTCTCCACCATCGCATCGCGCTTGGTCTTGCTCACACCGCCGTGCAGAAACGGCACCTCGGCTCCGAAACGATCTCCGAAGTACGGTGCCACGAGTTCGCCGAACTCCCGAAACTGCGTGAACAGCAACACCTTCTCGTTGTCACCCAGAATCGAATCGAGCATGTCCTCTACCAACCCGATCTTGCCCGATCGGTGCTGGCCCCTCTTGAGCACCGGAGAGCCGTCGGACAGGAAATGGGCGGGATGATTGCAGACCTGTTTCAGGCGAGTGAGAGCAGAGAGCACCGCACCTTTGCGCTTCATTCCCTTCGCGTCGGCGATCTGCGCCATCATCTCGTCGACAACGGCCTTGTACAACGCGGCTTGCTCGGCGGTGAGGTTGGCGCGCACCGTCATTTCGTTCTTGTCGGGCAGATCCGAGATGACCGTCGGATCGGTCTTGACTCGGCGCAGAATGAACGGCGAGGTGATGGCACGCAGCCGCGACACTGCGCTCTCGTCGTTCTCACGCTCGATCGGTACGGAGAATCGCTTCCGAAAGTCGGACGGGCGCCCCAGCATGCCCGGATTGGCGAAGTCGAGAATGGACCGGAGCTCGTCGAGCCGGTTCTCCACCGGAGTTCCGGTGAGCGCCAACTTGTGTTCCGCCGGAATCGCCAGCGCCGCCTTGGCCTGAACCGTGCCCGCATTCTTGATGTGTTGCGCCTCGTCGAGCACCACACGTCGCCAGAGCTGCTCCGCCAATTGCACGCGATCTTTGGCCATCAACGCATACGTGGTGACGATCAGATCGTGTTCGGCGATCGCCCGGTCGAGCTCGTCGCCCTTCGCCCGAGCCGGACCGTGATGCACGAGCACTCTCAGTGCGGGCGTGAACTTGCCCGCCTCGCGCTGCCAGTTGCCCACCACCGACATCGGTGCCACCAGCAGAGTCGGCTTCGAGCTCTGTTCGTGAGCAAGCAGTGTCAGCACCTGCAGTGTCTTGCCGAGACCCATGTCGTCGGCGAGTACGGCTCCGAGTCCGAGCCGGCTCATGAACGCGAGCCAGTCCAGCCCGCGCTGCTGGTAGGGCCGAAGAACTGCGTTCACGCCGTCGGGCACCGGTATCGACTCCGGCACCGCACCGGGCTCGAGCAGCGTGGCCGCCCAGCCGGTGGCGCGAATGTCCTGAATCGGTGCCGGCGGAGGATCCGCCAACGTCATCTCGCGCATCAACGTGCTCAGCGCAGTCCCGTCGCCGTGATGCTCCGCGACGTACTTCGCGGCCCGAGCGAGCTGCCCACCGTCGGCCAATACCCACTGACCCCGAAGGCGAACGAGATCCCCCTTGGTGGCGGCGAGCTTGTTCATCTCCGCTTCGGTGAGCACCATGTCGCCTAGTTGGAGCTGCCAGTCGTACGACACCAACTCGTCCATGCCGACCGCGCGGTCGGCGGCCGCCTTGGTCACGGCAGGAGAGTCGACACGCAAGCGCATCGAGGGGTCCAACCTGGTCCAGGCCCGCGGCAACAACACGGTCGTTCCCGTGGCCTGCAGAGCCGTCGCCCCGTGTTCCACGAGATCGATCACGACCGACGTCGGCAGCAGAAGGTCGAGGGTGCCGTCCTGAGTCGGCACATCACGCAGCCTCGGGTACGCCGCGACCGCCTCGCCGAGCTTGCGCACCGCGATCGAGAGCAGCGCAGCATCGACCTTGCGGCTCATCGGCACTGGACGTGGCGCTTCACCGTCGGCCCGCAGACACACCTGGAGGGTCCAGAACGACTCCGCAGACTCGTCGGCGAGCTGGACGCGCCCCGGTTCCTCGACCCCTGGTTCCTCGGCCACTTGTTCGTCGGCCACTTGTTCGTCGTCATCGGGTTCGAGCAGGCGGAGCACCAACGAGGGCTCGTCCACGGTGAGACTTGCGCGCCAGTTCTCCAGCAGTGTCGAGACCTGCTGTGTGCCATCTGCATACGGATCGTCACGGACCAGAGCCGAGAGCAGTGGATGCTCCGCGTCCGGTCTGCCCAGACGGGATCGGACGATCGGATCGGTGAGCTCCTCGACCATGTCGTCGAGAATCTTCTTCGGCCGGTCCGAGGCACGCTGGACGGACGGCATCGACACGGCGAGTTCGCTGAGCCACGCACGCTGTCGCTCACCGCCGACCAGACGCCACCGTGGCCACCACTGGCCGTCGATCGACTTCAGTGCGGGTACGACCCGCCCACCGCGGACCCAGCGTTCGATCCCGTGGGCGACGTGCGCCAGAAAGAGCAGATCACCGGAGATCAGCGCGTGCGCGGGTGGCGTCCGCAGCAGCAGATCCGCTGCATCGTTCGGTGCGAGTGCGATCGCGGGAATTTGGACAGGAGCCTGCGCGGCCGTGTGATGGTCCGCCGAGGGAAACGACACGGACGCACGGTGCCGGAAAGTCCTGGCAAGGGTCTGCGCATGAATCGGCGGGAGATCGGGTTCGTCGCCGGAGGCGAGTTCGTCGTCCCACAGCATCAGTCCCGAGCCGGGGGACCACAGACCGTGCAACATCGGTCCATCCAATCAGGGCGCACCGACACCACCTCGGCGAGGCAGTCCGGAGACGGTCCGGCCCGGAGCGCGCCGAGCGCGCGAGCCATCAGGCACCGAGCGCGCGAGTCATCGGGCACAGTGGTCACATGATCGCGTACGGCTTCAGCGAATACGGCGGACCCGAAACCGAGTACCTTCTCGACGTGCCCATGCCCGAGCCCGGGGCCGGTCAGATCCTCGTCGCGGTGCATGTGGCCGGGGTCAATCCTGCCGATTGGAAAGTGCGGGCAGGTAACCGCAAGGACACTGTGCCGATCACGTTGCCTGCGGTGTTGGGGCGAGAAGTGTCGGGAACTGTCGTCGAAACCGGCTCCGGGGTGGACGAGTTCACGGTAGGTGACGAGGTGTTCGGGGCGACGGCGTCAGGTCACGGCGGCTACGCCCAGTACACCGTGCTCAATGCGTCGAGCTCCGCCCACAAACCCGATTCGGTGTCGTGGTCGGCGGCGGCCACTCTGCCCGTCGCGGCCGGCACTGCCTATGACGTACTGCGCGGACTGGCGTTGGTCTCCGGCAGCACGCTGCTGGTGCTGGGCGCTGGAGGCGGCGTGGGTTCGTCGGTGCTGCAGCTGGCGCGCGCGAAGGGTATCGAGGTTCTCGCTGTCGCCGGCGCCGGCAAGCAGGAATGGGTCGAGTATCTCGGGGCCGAATTCGTCGCCGCGGGACCGCAGTACATCGATTCGATTTCGCGACCGGTCCACGGCATCGTCGATCTCGTCGGCGGCGAGACGCTGCGCGCGGCCGCCGAGAAGACCGGCGCACCGGTGGTGAGCGTCGCCGATCCCGTGCAGGCCACGCAGTGGGGTGGGTCAGGAGCCCATCGTGACCGCACCACAGCCGCATTCACACATTTGGCAGAGCTGGTCGCGACCGGGGTGCTGAGCCCACGCATAGACCACGTGTTTCCGCTCGAACGCGCGGGCGAGGCACTCGCTCTCGTCGAGGACGGCCACACGCTCGGCAAGGTCGTCGTCCAGGTTCGCTGAATCCGATGTCCCGATGTCCCGGTGTCCCGATGTCCCCGTGGACCTCGACGTCACTGTCGGTGCCCTACGGCAGACTGCTACCACGACGGGTGACTGCAGAAGACCGATGATGGGGCGTGTGTGAAGAATCTGTGGGTGGCGGTAGCTCTGGTGATCAGCGCGGTGGTCCTGGCTGCGATCGGATCCTGCGATCGTTCCGTCATTCCCGGCATCTCCCCCGCCGCGCCTGCCCCTGGCAGCCCTACCCGGGTACAGATCGAGCAGTTGCTCGCTCAGGTGAACGTGGTCGCTGCCCGGCCCGATGTCCTCGGATACGAGCGCGGATGCAAGAGCGGTCAGGGCTGCGTGTTCGGCCCTGCGTGGACGGACGACTACGACGGGCCGGGCGGCCACGATGGCTGCGGCACCCGCGACAATGTGCTGGCAGTGTCGATGACGGAGGTCGAGTTTCGCCCGGGCACCCACGACTGCGTCGTACTGTCCGGTCGCCTCGCCGACCCGTATTCCGGTGAGCTCCTGCAGTTCACCAAGTCCGATGCGGGGAAAATTCAGATCGACCATGTCTATCCGCTGTCCGCCGCCTGGGACATGGGAGCGAACGCCTGGTTGCCCGACAAGCGCATTCGGTTCGCCAACGATGTCGCCTTCAATTTGTTGGCGGTCAACGGAGGGGACAACCAGAGCAAGAGCGACAAGACTCCATCGCAGTGGATGCCGCCGAATGCGGCGTACCACTGCTTCTATGCGGGCAAGTATCTCTCGGTTGCCGCTCAGTACGAGCTGCCGATCACCGAGGCAGATCGCAGCGTTCTCGGCTCGGTCGCATCGACGTGCCAAGAGTAGGGTGAGGGCAATGTCAACGGCACACTCGCGCAGCTTTCTCGATCGCGACACGCAACTGTGTATGTCTCTGTCCGGTCGCCCCAGCAATATCGGCACCCGCTTCCATAACTACCTCTACGACGAGTTGGGCCTCAACTTCGTCTACAAGGCGTTTACCACCACCGACCTGGCTGCCGCTATGGGTGGCGTTCGCGCGCTGGGTATTCGAGGCTGCGCGCTGTCCATGCCGTTCAAGGAAGACGTCATCGACATGGTGGACGTGATGCACGGCTCCGCCAGCGCCATCGCATCGGTCAACACCGTCGTCAACGAGGACGGCGTGCTGCACGCGTACAACACCGACTACCAGGCCGTGGCCAATCTGCTCGCAGCACAGTCGCTTTCGACCGACATGTCGGTGGCCGTCACCGGAAGCGGCGGTATGGCCAAGGCTGTGGTTGCCGCACTGCGAGATTCGGGCTTCACCCGGGGCACCGTGGTCGCCCGTAACGCAGATACCGGCCCTGCCCTTGCCGACACCTACGGCTACGCCTGGTCCGAGCGGGCCGTGTCCGCCGACCTGCTGGTGAACGTCACACCGGTCGGGATGGCCGGCGGACCCGACGAAGCGTCCACCCCGTTCACCGACGAACAGATCCGTGCGGCGCACGCGGTGTTCGACGTCGTCGCCATGCCCTCGGAGACGCCTCTGATCGTCGCCGCCCGCGCAGCCGGCAAGCCGGTGATCACCGGAGCCCAGGTCATCGCCCTGCAGGCCGCAGAACAATTTGTGCTCTACACGGGCGTCCGACCATCCGAGGAGCAGATCGCGCGGGCGTCGCGGTTCTCCCGCAGCTGACTCGGAGGATGTGCCACCGAAGCGTGGTTCTCCCCCCGGCACTCCACGGAATCGGTGCTACGTGCGCGCTCAGCGCGTCCACGGGGGCGTTATGGTTCCGCCGTCGGCAGTGGTGGCGGTCAAGCCCACCGACGTCGTCACCCACAGTGCGGCGGCGCTGCCACCCGGGTTGTCGAGCTGAACCGTCGCCGACTCCGGAACCAACACGACATCTCCGGCCGAGAGTTGGATTCGCTTGTCCTCCAGGGTGATCGACGGTGAGCCAGCGAGCACGAGGAATATCTCCTCGTGCGAGACCGCGTGCGGTGCGCCGGTGGTACCCGGCTCCAGTTCCGTGCGCCAGGCGCACAGCTGTCGACTGCCGCGAGAGGGTGCCACGTAGGAATGGAATTGAGCGCCGTGCATTCGGTGGGTGTAGTGATCCTCGCTTGTTCGGATCGGCATGTCTGCTCCTTTTCGTCAGTTCAACTGTCTTTATTGGACAGGTAGACTGACGACATGTCAAGGGATGAACCACGCGCCGATCTGTTGATGTTGCTGATGCGCAGCGCATCCGCCTTGGCCGAGCAGATCAACGCCGCCGTCGTCGCGAAGGGCCATCCGACGCTCCGACCCGCGCACGGCCTGGTCTTTCAACGAGTCGCCGGCAACGGAGCCACCGTCAGCGAAATCGCCGCCCACCTGGGCATCACGAAACAATCCGCTGCGGTGATCATCGAGGAATTGGCGGCCTCCGGCTACGTGAACAAGCAGCCGCACCCGCACGATCGCCGGTCGCAGCTCGTACGACTGACAGCCAAGGGCGTCGACGTGACCGAGGCGGCCACCGATTCGGCCCTCTCCCGATGGAACGCAGCGAGCATGACACTGGGCGCAGACACGATGGCGTCGCTGGTACGTGCACTCGAAGAAATCGGGAGAGACGGCACACCACGCCCCGTGTGGTGAGCTGAATCAGGGCCGAGCGGCCACGACGACCGTTCTTCCGCAGCCGACTCAGAGGTGTTGCCACCGAGGCTTGTTGGCGTACGCGTACCGGTAGTAGGGCGCATGAGCGAGCGAGGACGCCGCAGCCTCGTCCAACAGCACGCTCGCATGGGGATGCCATTGGATCACCGACGCCGGGCAGTGCGCCGACAACGGGCCCTCGACGGCCGCTGCCACCGCGACCGCCTTCGACTCCCCCGTCGCGATCAGCACGAGGTGACGCGCCTCGTCGATAGTGCCGAGACCCTGCGTCAGTACATGATGTGGCACGTCCTCGGGAGAATCGAAGAAGCGCGCATTGTCTGCTCGCGTTTGTTCGGTGAGCGTCTTGACGCGCGTCCTGGACCGCAACGAGGAGCCCGGCTCGTTGAATCCGATGTGTCCGTCGGTACCTATTCCCAGGATCTGAACGTCGATGCCGCCCGCCGCCGTGATCGCCGCGTCGTACCGCCGCGCCTCGGCTGCGATGTCCTCCGCTTCACCGTCCGGCGAGAACACTGCGGAATCGTCCAGATCGACGTGGTCCACGAACTCCGCACGGATGAACGAAAAATAGGATTGCTCAGCAGTTTTCGGCAACCCGATGTACTCGTCGAGCAGAAATGCCCGGCATCGGGCGAACGACAGAGACTCCTCGCGATGCCGTCTGGCCAACTCGCGATACGTGCCCACCGGTGTGGATCCGGTCGCCAACCCCAGGACCGTCCGCGAATCACGAACCGACCGTTCGACGATGTCCGCAGCCGTTCGGTCCACATCGGCTACCCCGTCGTGGATCACGATCTCCATCTACTCGTCCTCCTCGATTGCAGTTCCACCTCTGATCACCTGCACCGGCTCGAACTTCTCGTCGACCACCAACACATCGGCCCGCATCCCCTGTTGCAAGCGGCCGATATCGGAACCGAGCCCGATCGACGTGGCGGGAGTCGACGCCCCGGCCCGCACCGCCTCGACCAACGACACCCCGGCGTTCTGCACGGCCCGACGGACCAGATCCAGCACGGTCGAGGTTCCGCCCGCGATCGGTGCCGTCTCGGGATCGGTATCGCGGGACAACCGTGCGACGGAATTCTGCACGGTGACATCCAGTGGTCCGAGTCGATATCGCCCGTCGGACATACCGGCCGCGGCCATCGCGTCGGACACCAGCGCGATCCGTGCGCCGCCGACGAGGTCGAAGACCGCACGTACCGTCTCGTCGGCGAGATGCACACCGTCACCGATCAATTCGAGCACCATCACCCCTCGTGCCGCAGCCGCCAAACATTCGCTCACCGGCCCCGGCGCCCGGTGATGCCAGGTCGGCATTCCGTTGAACAGGTGCGTAGCCGTGATCGGCCCGATCCCCAGCGAATCGATAGCGCGGCGGGTGGTCGGCGCATCGGCGTCCGTGTGGCCGATGCTCGGCAGCACCGCGTTCTCCCGCAGCAGCTCTGCGACGGCGACGAACCCGTCCACCTCGGGCGCGAGCGTCATCGACCGGACTGCGCCGCGGCCAGCGCCGAGCAGGTCCTTCAGCAACCCCGGATCACCGCTGCGGAGCGAGGCCGGATCCTGTGCGCCGCAGCGAGCGGCGGACAGGAACGGTCCCTCGATGTGTACCCCTGCGATGTCGCCGGACTCGTAGAGGTCTGCCAGTAGTGAGGTCTGGCCGATCAGCCGTTCGGGCGGTGCCGACACCAGAGAGGCGAGCATCGTCGTGGTGCCGCGCGAACGGTGATGCAGCACCGCCGTCCTGAGATCGGCGGAAGCCGAATCGGGAAACGACGCCCCCGCCCCGCCGTGGCAGTGCACGTCGACCAAACCCGGAAGGATCGTCGTCGCGGACTGCGGTACCGCATCCCCTGCCCATCGGGAGGCAGAGCCGACCCACGAGATCCGATCTCCGGTCAGCGCGACGACGCCGTCCTCGATCACCGCCGTGTCGGTGACCACTCGCCCGCGTAACGTCGTCGTGATCGACGCGGTCATGCCTGGGTCGGTTCGGCGACCACGTCGTCCTCACGGCCGGGGGTGCGCAGGTTCCACTTCTTGATGACGAAGCTGAACAGGAAGTAGTAGATCACGGCATACACGAGCCCGATCGGTATGAGCAACCATGCCTTGGTGGCGATTCCGTAGTTCAGCAGGTAGTCGATGCCACCGGCGGAGAAGAAGAACCCGTCGTGGATTCCGAGCGCGTTGCACAGCGCCATCGAGGTTCCGGTCAGCACTGCATGGATGATGTAGAGCGGCCAGGCGACGAACATGAACGAGTACTCGAGCGGCTCGGTGATGCCGGTGACGAACGCAGTCAGGCCGGTGGACAACATGATTCCGCCGACGAGCTTCTTCTGCGACGGCTTGGCATTGCGGTAGATCGCGAATGCCGCAGCGGGAAGCGCGAACATCATGATCGGGAAGAATCCGGTCATGAACACTCCGGCGGACGGGTCGCCTGCGAAGAACCGGTTGAGGTCGCCGCGCACCAGCTGCCCGCCGGCATCTTGGTAGTCGCCGACGAGGAACCAGACCACCGAATTCAGAATGTGGTGCAGCCCCGTCGGAATCAGCATGCGGTTGGCGAAACCGTAGATGCCGCTACCGACCACACTGTGGTCGGCGACGGTGTTTCCGACCCAGTTGAGGGCGCTGTAGAACAACGGGTACACGAAAGACATGACCACCGCGACCACGAGACCGGTGATTGCCGTCAGAATCGGAACGAGTCGACGGCCGCTGAAGAAGCCCAGGTAATCGGGCAACTTCTGCCGATAGAACCGCTGCCAGAGAATGGCCGAGAGCAAACCGATCACGATGCCGGCCAGCACGCCGTAATCGATCACGGCGGGGTCACCGTTGGCGTCGACCTCGCCCTCGAGCACCACCGGCGACATCGCCGTGAAAACACCGTTCATCACCATGTAACCGACGACTGCGGCCAGTGCCGTCGAACCGTCGGCCTTCTTGGCCCAGCCGATGGCGATTCCGACTGCGAAGATGAGGGGAAGCCAGGTGAACACCGCTTGGCCCGCGGCCGAGATGACCGAGGCGGCGGTCCCCAGAGCACTGAATCGGCCGAGCAGATCGTCCTGACCGAGTCGCAGCAGAATGCCGGCGGCCGGCAGAACGGCGATCGGCAGCATGAGACTGCGACCGAAGCGCTGCAATCCGGCCAGAGATCTGGATTCTTTCTTCGGTTTGGCTTCGGCCGAGTCCGTCTTCTTCGGGGTCATGGCGACCTTCTCTTCGACTCTGGTCCTTCGAGGATGGATTCCGTTGTTGTGACCGGGTGTCATCAGGGGTACTGTCCGGTCATTACCAGTTGTAGTTTGACCAGGTGGCGACCTCATGTCAACCCAGACATGTGACCCAGCCGACAGCAATCGAGGCAGCAGAGAGAGTAGGAAGAATCCATGTCCAAGGCGGATGCGATCGTGAAGGGCCTCGGCGGTGCCGACAACATCGTCGAGATCGAAGCATGCATCACTCGGCTTCGCACCGAAGTGAAGGACGGCTCGTTGGTCGACGAGTCGGCACTCAAGGCGGCAGGTGCGCACGGGGTGTTCCACAAGGGCACAGCCGTTCAGGTCATCGTCGGCCCCGAGGCGGACACGCTGGCAGAAGACATCGGCGACATCCTGTGAACGGAAGCCGGGTCGTCCTCAGTCCCGTTGCCGGCCAAGTACTCTCGCTCGACGACGTGCCCGATCCCGTGTTCTCGGCGCAGATGGTCGGCTCCGGGGTAGCACTGCGTCCGGCTCCGAGTGCAGGATCGGTCGAGGTTCGTTCACCGATCGCAGGCACCATTGTCAAACTGCACCCACACGCGTTCGTCGTTCTCACCGAAGACAAGGCGGGCGTGCTGGTACACATCGGCATCGACACCGTGAAGATGAAGGGCGAGGGCTTCGCGCTCGTAGCAAGCGAAGGAGATCGCGTCCGGCCCGGTGACCCGGTGGTCACCTACGATCCCGCTGCGATAGCCGAGGCCGGGTACTCGGACGTCGTACCCGTCGTCCTGATGGATTCGAAGCCCGGCTCCATCACGACCGATGCCGTCGGAACCGCTGTGGAACAGGGTGATTCACTGTTCGAATTGCCCTGAGCTAACGGCGCTGACTGATGCGTCGCTCGCCCTGCACTTCCATCGAGAGCTGGTACCGATCGCATCGATACCAGCTCTCGGTGTGCTCGAGCGGCTCGTCGCCGCTGAAGGACACCCGGTCGAAGTAGAGCACCGGTGCGCCGCGCTTGGTGCCCAGCAACGTCGCGGTATCACTGTCGGCCGCAGTAGCTTTGACGGTCTGCTCGGCCCGGTCGATGGTCAAGCCGTAATGGGTGTGCACTGCCTCGTACACGGAGCTGCTCAGATCGTGGTCTATCAGACCGGGGAGCAGGGTCGCACGAAACCAACCGTCGTCGACGCTCACCGGCTCCGCGTCCGCCAGCCTCAGACGCTTGATGTGGTAGGTCTGCTCGCCGTCGGCCAGGCCGAGAGCTCGGCTGGTCGCCGCCGATGGTTTCTCGAGCTGCGCGAACAGCACCACCGTCGTAGGTGTCAATCCTTGTGCGCGCATCTCCTCCGAGAACGACGCCAGATGCAGACGCGATTGCACGGTACGGCTGGCGACGAAGGTACCTTTTCCGCGGACACGGACCAGATGCCCGTCGTTGACGAGCTGTCCGATGGCTTCCCGGACGGTGATCCGGCTGACGCCGTAATCCTCCATCAATTTGCGCTCACTCGGCATCAGGTCGCCGGGTTGGAGCTCCTTGGTGCAGCGGTGCAACAGAATTGCGCGCAGTTGTTCGTGCTTGGGGACCTGACTGTCCCTCAGATGTACGGGGATCACCACTGCGCCGGCCCTTTCGGTCACTCGCCGAGCCAGCGGTACGGACTGGTCCGGTCCAACCAAAGACTACGTCACTGTGGTGGCGTGCCGACAGCATTCGGCTGTCGGGAGGCTCCCGCGTCGGTCGGACCGCCTGCCGCGCGACAGCCGCGGGCCCACAGTGCATCATCGACATTCGTGACCACTGCCGACGCGTCCGACAGACCCACGCCGCTCTCGACCCCTGTCAGCGCCGGCATCGTAGCCTCGCTGGTCGGCTTCACCAGCTCGTTCGCCGTGGTCTTGACCGGCCTGCGTGCGGTCGGTGCCAGCCCCACCGAGGCCGCGTCGGGTTTGTCGGCACTGTGTCTCACTCAGGCGTTGGGCATGATGTGGCTGGCCCGTAGGTACCGGCAACCCATCACGCTGGCGTGGTCGACGCCGGGGGCCGCGTTGCTCGCAGGCACCGGCGTCGTCGTGGGAGGTTGGCCCGCCGCGGTCGGCGCATTCGTCACGGTCGGCGTGCTGATCGTGCTGACGGGCTTGTGGCCGACGCTCGGCGCGATCGTCTCGAAGATCCCGATACCCCTTGCGCAGGCAATGCTGGCAGGGGTGCTTCTCCCCCTGTGTTCGGCACCGGTGGCTGCCTTCGCCGAGTCCCCTACGCGAATCGCGCCGGTGGTGATCGTCTGGCTCGTCGTTCTTCGTTTCAGCGCACGCTGGGCTGTACCCGCCGCATTTGCCGCTGCAGCTGCCATCATCGCTGCGGACGTGATCGCCGGTGGCACCCCGATCGCAGGTGCCGAGCTGATTCCGCGGGTCGACTGGACGATTCCGCAGTGGAGCTGGCAGGCCACGATCGGTATCGCGGTGCCGCTGTACATCGTCACGATGGCGTCGCAGAACATCCCGGGCACGACGGTCATGGCCTCGTTCGGTTTCCGAATCCCGTGGCGCGCATCGATGGCCGTCACCGGCACCGGCACCGTCCTGGGTGCCTTCGCCGGCGGCCACACCATCAATCTCGCTGCGATCAGCGCCGCTCTGTCGGCGAATCCGGCTGCCCATCCGGATCCGACGCGACGATGGACCGCCGCCTTCACCGCAGGATGTTCGTATCTGGTCCTCGCTCTGCTCGCCACCGCCTTGGCAACGTTGGTGGCCGCAGCACCTGCCGGAGTGGTGGAAACAGTTGCCGGACTCGCCTTGTTGGGCACGCTTGCGGCCTCGCTGTTCGGTGCGCTCGAACATGCGTCGGACCGGGAAGCGACCGTTCTGACTTTCCTCGTCGCCGCGTCCGGCCTGACGTTCGCCGGTATCGGATCGGCGTTCTGGGCTCTGGTCGTCGGACTGGTGGTCCGTGCGGTCTTGCGGCGGCAGTCCCCGACGCCGACCGATACCCGGGCAACTGATTAGTCTCACGTGCATGACAGAGCAGGTGAACGAACGCACCGAGTTGTCGAATGCGTCGGATTTTCCGGCGTTGTGGCCGGTGCCGACCCGGTGGGACGACAACGACCACTACGGCCACGTCAACAACGTGACGTATTACGCCTACTTCGATACCGCCGTCAACGGTTGGTTGATGGCGGAAACCGGCGTGGATATCAGAACCCTCTCGGCCATCGGCGTCGTGGCGGAAACCTCGTGCCGGTACCTGTCGGAATTGAGTTTTCCGGATCGCCTGCAGGTCGGCCTCGCCGTCGAGAAATTGGGGACTCGAAGCATCGTGTACTCCCTCGCGCTGTTTCGGGAGGCCGACAACGACGCGTTGGAATTGGCAGCTCGGGGTCGATTCGTACACGTCTACGTGGACAGCGTCACCCGCAGACCGGTCCCGATCCCACCGGAAATCGAGACCGCGGCGGCCACCCTGGTGATCGGGCCGGGCCCGAGCTGAGAGCTCTACAATCCGATCTCGTCGGCTCTGCCGAGTGCTCGAGCGACGATATCGTCGATGAGGGTCGCGGTCGGTCCACCCGATACGCCCCGGTTGCGTGAGTCCGCTTCCATGCGGCGCATCACGCCCTCGGCGATGATCGCGAGCTTCCACAGCGCCAGGACTTCCCAGAATCCGACGTCGGACACACCGCGTCCAGTGTGCTGTGCATATGCCTCGACGAGCTCGGCCCTGGTCGGGAAGCCCGGAAGCGTCGATGCCATGAACGGTCCGGCGACGCCGTCATCGGCTTGCGGCCAGTAGGCAAGCAGGCCGCCGAGATCTGCCAGCGGATCCCCCAGCGTGCACAGCTCCCAATCGACGACTGCAGCGACCGTTCCGTCGTCGCGGTCGGTGATCACGTTGCTCAGGTGGAAATCTCCGTGCACGAGGCTCAGTTCTTGCTGCTGCGGAATGTTGGCACCCAGTCGTACGGCAAGAGAATCGATACCCGGCACGTCCCGGGTACGGGAGGATTCCCACTGCTTGGTCCACCGGGCGAGTTGACGGGCGGCGTAGGGCTTGTGGCTGGCCAGATCGCTGAGCCCCGAGGAGTCGAGATCGACACCGTGGATGTCGGCCAGCGCATCCGTGAGACCGAGACCGACTCGGCGACGGTGATCGGTGTCGAGTGATTCTGCCGTGGCAACCGAGTCGATCACCACGCCGTCCACGAAGCTCATCAACACGAGAGGGACGTCTGAGATCGCCGAGTCCTCGGTCATTGCAATCATTGCCGGAACCGAGACCGCAGTGTTCTGCAGCGCTGACAGAATCCGATGCTCGCGCACGACATCGTGTGCAGATGCCAGCAGGTGTCCCAGCGGTGGACGACGGAGCACCCAGGTGGCGGAGCCCGCGTCGTTCACCGCATAGGTGAGGTTGGACTGCCCGTTACCTATTCGCCGGAAGCTCAACGGAGACGTCGCGCCGATACCCAATCCTGCGATCCAGGTCGACACCGCATCTTCGTCCAGTCCCACCGTGGCCATCCAGCACCCTCATTTCGCTCTTCGACAATCGATCGTCGGCTGCGCTCATCCGAGTCGACCGATCGTAGCGAAGCGGCGTCCGGACGCCGGGAGGACGAGTCAGCTGGCGCGACCGAATGCCGAGATCAGTGCAGGCGTGGCGCTCGCTGCAGCAGGTGTCGCCGCACCGTGACGCTTGACCGCAACCTCGTCGACGTCCCCGATCAGCAGAGAAGTGAGTGTGTTCGGCTCTGCGGCCCAGACCGAGGCGATGTTGCGCACTTCGGCGGGGGCGAAGAGTCCACTGGTAGCCAGTGCATCGACCCACTCGGCCACAGCCTCGGCCGTAGGCTCGGGCACAGTGGATCGATCGAGCGAGTCCGCTTGGAACTCGTTGCAAAAGAACGCGCGGACCATGTCGAGCTGTCCCTGAGACATTGCGGTCATGTTCTTCTCCTTCGAGTTTCTGACGTTCGTAGGTGTCGAGTACCCGCCTTCGGCGGGCACCAAATACCGTGTCCAGATCGTTATGATTCTGACTGTAACGAGTCAACACAGCTTTCCGATGCGGCTGAAACTACGCTCATTTGAACGGTCTCGCCCGGGATGAACTGGCTTCTGTGACCATCGTCACACACTTCGACCCATCCATTCAATGACTTGCAACGAAGTCATAGTTCGCTTTACGAATTGCTGTGAACGCGAACAAACCGAGCGTATAAACGCAGGTAGATGCCCACCCTGGGCATCGAGCGCCTGCTGCGACCCTGCCCGGCGTCCATCACCGGACAAAACACCCACCGGCACAATCAGGTGCACTTCCTGCTCAGGGCATCAGAAACAATCTTTCACCCTGGTACGCCCCGGCTTCGCGAACTCGTGGCGCTTGACAGCAGGCCGCCGATACGCTCCGCCCGCGACACCCTTCGAGAGCGACGACCGTGATCGAATCGTGACCGTGAAAACCATCAGGGGGTTCCGAAGTTCCTCACATCCGATGTTCAGTCTCGTAGGGCACTGTGACGGTCATGTCACCACCGAGTCTCGACAGCGGACCGATCCGAACCCCCTCAGGGCTGGGAAAGCCGACGGAATCGGCACGCAACCAGAGCTCGTCCAGGCGGAGAGCGGTCGTCACACGGATGGCAGTCGCGAGTTGCTCGGCGAGTGTGTTGCTGGTGCTGCTGGTGTCGGCACCGCACCGTGCGTCGCCCGTACGTACGGACCCGAGTTCTGCAACCGCTCTGGCCGAGCGAGCACTGTCCGCGATCGATGTGACCACGGTGCTGATCGCGGTCGCGGCGTTGACCATCGTGGCGGTGCTGCGCAAGCTGCCGTACGGAATCGGAGCGGTCATCGCCTGCACCATCGGGGCCGTCGTGACCGGCGAGGTCATCCGTGAGGCCGTCGGACTGTCCCTCTCGTCCACGGACCTGCCGTACGGGCCGCTCGTCGCTGTCGCGGCACTGCTCGGTGCCGGTTCGATGGTCGCCGGTGCGAGATGGCGACCGGTGGTACTCGGCCTGGGAACAGTGGCGACGTTCGCCGTGGCAGCGGCCGCGATGTTCACCGGCGCTGCATCGATCATCGGGGTCGTCGGTGCGTTGTCGATCGCGTTCGTGTGGTGGCCTGCCTGCTCGATCGTGATGCTCTATTCCGCCGACGCTGCCGCTCGCGAAGCACGCAACCCCCTCGATACCGCTGCGATGGCAGTGCAACGCAAGACGGGGCGCACCCGTTGATGCCGGGAGCGCCCCATCTGTGCTGTGCGGGTGGAGGCTAGAGGGCTTTGAGCTCCTCGGTGACCTCGGCGACGGACTTCTTCGCGTCGCCGAAGAGCATCGAGGTGCCCTCGGCGAAGAACAGCGGGTTCTCGATCCCCGCGAACCCACTCGACATCGACCGTTTGAGCACGATGACCGACTTCGACTGATCGACGTTGAGGATCGGCATCCCGTGAATCGGCGAGCTCGGGTCGTTACGCGCGGCGGGGTTGGTCACATCGTTCGCGCCGATGACCAGCGTGACGTCGGTGCGGGAGAACTCGTCGTTGATGTCGTCCATCTCCTTCATCGCGTCGTACGCGACGTCGGCCTCGGCGAGCAGCACATTCATGTGACCGGGCATGCGGCCGGCGACGGGGTGAATGGCGTACTTGACCTCGACACCCTTGGCCTCGAGCAACTTGGCCATGTCCTTGACCGCGTGCTGGGCTTGTGCCACGGCCAGTCCGTATCCGGGGACGACGATGACCTGATTGGCGTAGGCCATCTGAATCGCAGCATCGGCCGCCGAGGTGGCCTTCGCGGTTCCACCACCTGCACCGGCGGGCCCGGCAGCAGCGTCACCGCCGCCGAAGCCACCGGCGACGATCGCCGGTATCGACCGGTTCATGGCCTTGGCCATGAGGTTGGTCAGGATCGTTCCGGACGCACCGACGATCATGCCGGCGACGACCATGGCCGTGTTGTTCAGTGCCAGACCCGCAGCCGCCGCAGACAACCCGGTGAGTGCATTGAGCAGTGAGATGACCACCGGCATATCGGCACCGCCGATGGGCAGCACCACCGTCAAACCGAGAATTCCGGCGAGGACGAGCACTGCCACGATCCACCACTGCGACACCCCGCCGCCCGGGGTGGCGTTGACGCCGATGACCACCGCGGCTGCCACTGCGCCGATCAGCAGCAGAGCGTTGAGCGGCTGCTGCA
Organism: Rhodococcus sp. MALMAid1271; assembly: GCF_049195265.1. Classification (NCBI taxonomy): domain Bacteria; kingdom Bacillati; phylum Actinomycetota; class Actinomycetes; order Mycobacteriales; family Nocardiaceae; genus Rhodococcus; species Rhodococcus sp. MALMAid1271. Next base: position 55,442 of record NZ_JBMIRQ010000117.1, read on the forward strand.
ACTTGCCGATGGTGATCGGCGAACCGGGCAGAGTCTCCTGAAGCTTGAGGAATGCGATCAGCGAACCCCAGAAGGAGATCGACCCGATGATCGCAGCGAACAATGATCCGATGACGATGTGTACCGTCGGCGACTCACCGTGGTTGAAATGCGAGAAGCCTGATGTGTCGAGGAATTCGGCCCAGGCGATCAATGCGACGGTGCCGCCGCCGACACCGTTGAACAGGGCCACCAGCTGCGGCATCGCAGTCATTTTGACTCGGCGGGCCGGTGGGATCCCGAGTGCGACACCGACCACGAGTCCGACGACGATGATGAGCCAGTTGTCGGTCTCACGCACCGATATCAGCGTGGCGACGACGGCGATGAACATGCCGACGGCGGCGATCTGGTTGCCGCGCACCGCGGTCTTCGGGCCGGTCAAGCCCATCAGACCGTAGATGAACATGCCGAAGGCGACGATGTAGAGAACGTTGACGAGATTGTCCATCAGGAATCAGCCCCCGTCGTGGTCTTGGCGGGGACGGGCTTGGACTTGAACATGCCGAGCATGCGGTCGGTGACCACGAAACCACCGATGACGTTGACGGTTCCGAACACCAACGCAACGAACAAGATCACCTGCAGCCCGATGGAAGGGTCCTCGACCTTTCCGAGAACCACCAGCGCACCGAGGACGACGATGCCGTGGATGGCGTTGGTTCCCGACATCAGCGGGGTGTGCAAGGTGTTGGGCACCTTGGAGATCACCGCGAAGCCGACGAACCCGGACAACACCAGGATCGCGATATTCGCCAGTAGCGGGGTGTACATCAGTTCTCCTTCTCACGTGTCACGCAGGCACCGGCGAGGACTTCGTCCGAAAAATCGGGGGCGAGCTTGCCGTCGACCAACATGAGTTCGAGCAATGCCGAGATGTTCTTCGAGTACAGCTCGCTGGCGTGTTCGGGCATCGAGGCCGGGAGGTTCAGGGGCGAGCAGATGGTGACGTCGTGCTTGACGACGGTCTGCCCCGGCTCGGTGAGTTCGCAGTTGCCGCCCGTCTCACCTGCCAGATCTACGACGACGCTGCCCGGCTTCATGCCCTCGACGGCCGCGGCCGTGACCAGCCGCGGTGCCGGACGGCCCGGCACGAGCGCGGTGGTGATGACCACGTCGAAGCCGGTGATGGCCTCTTCGAGTGCCTTCTGCTGTTGCAGCCGCTCATCTTCGGTGAGCTCGCGTGCATAGCCGCCCTCACCGGCCGCGTCGATTCCCAGATCGAGCCATTGCGCACCGACCGAGCGGACCTGATCGGCCACCTCGGGCCGCACGTCGTATCCGGTGGGCCTGCCGCCGAGGCGCTTGGCTGTCGCCAACGCCTGGAGACCGGCGACCCCCACGCCGAGTACCAGCACGGTGGCGGGCTTGACGGTGCCTGCGGCGGTGGTGAGCATCGGAAAGAACCGCGTCGACTCGGATGCCGCGAGCAAGACCGCCTTGTAGCCGGCGACGTTGGCTTGGGACGACAGCGCGTCCATCACCTGCGCGCGAGAGATACGCGGGATCGCCTCCACTGCGAATGCCTGCACACCCGCTGCCTTCAGCGCTCCGATGCTGTTCTCCGCGTTGCGCGGTGCCAGAAATCCGATGAGTGTCGATCCGGACGTCAGCTTGGCGATCTCCGCGTCGGAGGGTGGCGCAACCTTGACGACCACATCCGCCGACCACGGATCACCGATCGTTGCCCCGGCTGCGGTGTACAGCTCGTCCGGAATCAACGCGCCGAGTCCGGCACCGGACTCCACGACTACCTCGACGCCCTTGCCGGTCAGGGAGGCAACGATCTTGGGCACCAGAGCTACACGACGCTCGCCCTCTCCCGATTCCCGAACCACACCGACGACCGTCGTGGATCCCGAACCCTTCTCAGTGCTCTGCGATGTATCCAAATCTCCGTCTTCCTGCGTTGAATGGTGTCCACTCATCGGCCAACGGCCCCGAGCGTGCGACGAGTGGACGAAGCCATGCGACAAGGCACAAGGTCCCTGATAGTAGCGAGGGCAGACAGACCGCGGGCAACTCGGAATCTGTCCGATTCGTTCTGAATCGAGTCCGTTCGGCGTTCCCCGACTACGGGACACGCACTTGTGGTGCATGTCACACAGGCCTATCGCTGATGATCGGACCCTACAGTGACAGCCGTGGATCCTTGCATCTTCTGTGCCATCGTCGCCGGCGACGCACCCGCCCATCGCGTGTTCGAGAACGACCACGCCGTCGCGTTTCTCGATATTCGGCCGATCAGCCGCGGGCATCTTCTCGTCGTTCCACGTGCACACGCCACCGACCTGAACTCGACCGATCCGGCCGCGGCCGCCGAGGTGTTTCGCGTCGGACACACGCTTGCGCGCGCCGTGCGACGCTCGGACCTGCGCGCCGACGGGGCGAATCTCGTGATCAACGACGGCAAGGCCGCCTTCCAGACGGTTTTTCACCTGCATCTCCACGTTGTGCCGCGCTGGCACCGGGATCGACTGCGGTTCGTATCCGGGTTCGTGACGCGCCGCCTGCGCGAACCCGATCGCATCGCCGACGCCATCCGCGTCGGGCTGACGCGTCTGAACGAGGAGCCGTCGAGGTGAAGCTGTTCCTGTCCTCGTATCGATTCGGCGGCCACGCAGACGCGTTCGTCGCACTGACCGGACGGCCCGCCGAACTCGGCGTCATCGCGAATGCGTCCGACGCGTGGCCCGCCGCCGCTCGCGCATCCTCGCTTCGCAGCGAGTTCGGACCGCTGCGCGACCTCGGCTATCGCCCAGCGGAATTGGACCTACGCGAGTACGCGGGCAAGCCCGTCGAATTCGAGCGCGCCCTCGAAGGATTCGGCGCGGTGTGGGTTCGCGGAGGCAACACCTTCGTCCTGCGCGCCCAGCTCGCCCGCTCCGGGGCAGACGAAATACTCAGTGAGCGGGTGCGCAACGGGTCCATCGTCTACGGCGGGTACAGCGCCGGAGCGTGCGTGGCGGCCCCGTCGTTGATCGGCGTCGAGGACGCGGACGATCCCGGCGCGGTTCGGACCGCCACGGGGACGGACGCGGTGTGGACCGGGTTGGGCCTGGTGGACTTCTCGATCGTGCCGCACCTCGGTTCGGTGCTGGACGAGCACTCGTCGAGCCGGGCAACCTTGCAGCGTCTCAGGGCCGACAAGATCGCCTGCCACGGTTTGACCGACGAGCAGGCGATCGTCATCGACGAGATGGGGATGCGGGTGCTCGATTGAATGTCGAGCGGCCCAGGCGAGGTCGATCAACCCAAGCGAGCCAGGGGTGCCAGCCGGTCGAGTGAGGACCATGCCAGCGAGCACCGTCGTGCGGTCATTTCGTCCGCATCGAGCACGAGCATGTCGAACAGACGACGAGGTGCCTCCCGCCACGAATCCGCAATCTGCGACACGGTGACTCGATCGAACAATCCGGACTGCGTCAATGCCTGGACCCACTCGTCGAGTTCGCCTCGATGTATCCGCTCGATGGTGTCGTATTCGACTCCGCCACCGAGGAATTCGTACGAGAACATCGCCGCTACGTAGTTCCAGGAGTCACTTCCGATGTCGATCATGGTGCAGCCTCCTTGTCGACTCGTCCGCACGGGGTACGAGGTTCGCTGCGCAGGACGCTAGCGCGGCGAACTACAACATTGCGTGTCGACGACGCATCGATCTGGTAACGCCTGGGGCCGAAGTTACTGATGTGACGATCTGTGACCTTTCGCCTCCCCCGCATCCGCCGCGAGTCGTTGCGTGACAGACTCGAGTGTCGACGGTCACAGTGGCGACGTGAGGAGACCGAGATGTCGGTGACTACCGGTGCAGAAGCACACCTGAGCGAACTCGAGTCTCTGCTCCCCGCCGGTGCCGTGATCACCGACCCGGACGTCACCGAGGGCTATCGGCGCGATTGGGCCAAGGATCCGAACGCCGGAACTCCTTCGGCAGTGGTGCGTGCGCACTCCACCGAGGACGTCCAAGCCGTCATGCGCTGGGCCACCGAACACGCGGTGACGGTGGTGCCACGCGGTGCCGGTTCGGGCTTGTCCGGCGGGGCCACCGCAGTCGACGGCGGGATCGTGCTCACCACGGAACTGATGCGAGAGATCACCGTCGACCCGGTGACCCGCATCGCCGTCGTACAACCCGGCCTGCTCAATGCCGAGGTCAAGAAAGCCGTGGCCGAACACGGTCTGTGGTACCCACCGGATCCGTCCTCGTTCGAGATGTGTTCCATCGGAGGCAATGCGGCGACCAACGCCGGCGGTCTGTGCTGCGTGAAGTACGGCGTCACCACCGACTACGTACTCGGCCTCCAGGTAGTCCTGGCCGACGGCACTGCCGTCCGACTCGGCGGGCCGCGCCTGAAAGATGTGGCAGGCCTGTCTCTGACGAAACTCTTCGTCGGATCCGAGGGCACCTTGGGAATCATCACCGAGATCACCCTGCGACTGATTCCGGCGCAACCTCCGGCCAGTACCGTCGTCGCGTCGTTCGCCTCGGTGCACGACGCGACCACTGCCATTCTGGCGATCACCCGAACGCTGCGGCCGTCCATGCTCGAATTCATGGACCGCGCGTCCATCGGTGCCGTCGAGAACGCCATGAACATGGGGCTCGATCGCGATGCCGCGGCAATGCTGATCGCCCGCTCCGACTCCCCCGGTGCCGATCGGGGGCGCGAGATCGAGGTCATGGCTGCGGCCTGCACCGAGGCCGGAGCATCGGATGTCTTCACCACCGACGATCCCGATGAGGGCGAGGCCTTCGCTGCCGCACGGCGATTCGCGATTCCCGCGGTCGAGCGCCTGGGTAGCCTACTGCTCGAGGACGTGGGTGTTCCGCTGCCCGCACTTCCGGCGCTCGTCGACGGAATCGCCGAACTGTCCGCCGAATACGATGTTCTGGTGGCGGTCATCGCCCACGCCGGCGACGGCAACACCCACCCGCTGATCGTCTTCGACCCCGAGGACGCCGATATGACCCGTCGCGCCGACATCGCCTTCGGCGCAATCATGGATCTGGCAATTTCGTTGGGCGGCACCATCACCGGTGAACACGGCGTCGGCCGCCTCAAGAAAGCGTGGCTGCCCGATCAGGTCGGAGAGGACGTCATGGAACTGACCCGTCGGATCAAGACCGCACTCGATCCGGCGGGCATCCTCAACCCAGGCGCGGTGCTGTGATCACCCGTCGACGGTGAACCCGTCCGCCACCGTCAACACCTCGTCGAGGATCTCCAGTCCCTGACGAATCTCGTCCTCGGACGTCGTCAACGGCGGAGCGATCTGAAGGCGGTTGCCTGCAACGAACGGCCACAGACCCCGGGACTTCGCCGCCGCGGTCACCTCACCCATCGCCGCCGCGTCCGTGCCCGACGCAGCGAAAGCCGCCAGAGGTTCCTTCGTCTCACCGTCCTTGACCAGTTCGACGGCCCAGAAGAATCCCTTGCCGCGCACCTCACCGACACTCGGATGCGATTCGGCCAGCTTCGACAGTCCCGCACCCAGTACGTCCTCGCCGACGTGGCGCACGTGCGGAAGGATCTGGTCGCGCTCGAACACCCCGATGGACGCCACACCGGCCGCGCACCCGAGCACGTGCCCGGAGTAGGTCAACCCGCCGGGGTAGGCCTTGTGGTCGAACTGCGAGGCGATCTTCTCCGAGATGACCACCCCACCGAGTGGGACGTACCCGGAGTTGACGCCCTTGGCGAACGTGATCAGATCCGGGGTCACATCCCAGGCCTGGCACGCGAACCATTCGCCGATGCGCCCGAAACCGACCATCACTTCGTCGGCGATGTAGACGATCCCGTACTTGTCGCACAGCGCACGAACCCCGGCCAGGTAGCCGGGCGGTGGGACCAGCACACCGTTGGTGCCGATGACCGATTCGAGGATCAGTCCGGCAATGTTCTGCGCACCCTCGAGCACGATGACTTGCTCGAGATGCGACAGGGCTGCCGCCGTCTCTTCCTCGGGAGTCGTTGCGCCCCAAGGTGACCGGTACGGGTACGGCCCGAAGAAGCGGACGACGTCGACATTGGTCGGTTCGGTGCCCCAACGCCTCGGCTCGCCGGTGAGACCGATCGCAACGCCGGTGCCGCCGTGATAGGAGCGGTACGCGGCCAGCATTTTCGTCCGTCCGGTGTGCTGGCGCGCCAGCCTCACCGCATGTTCGACGGCCTCGGCACCACCGGTGGTGAAGAACACTCGGTCGAGATCACCCGGTGCCCGCTCGGCGATCAGCGCGGCGAGTTCACTGCGCTTGTTGTTGGCCACCGTCGGAGAAATGGTCGTCAGGACTCGGGCCTGTTCGACGATGGCGGAAACGATATCGGGGTGTTGGTGCCCGAGATTGACGTTGACCAATTGTGACGAGAAGTCCAGGTATCTGTTGCCCTTGTCGTCCCAGAACCACGAGCCCTCTGCGCCCTCGACGGTGATCGGGTTCAGTTCGGCCTGCGCTGCCCAGGAGTAGAACACGTGATCCATCTACTTGCCGCCTTCCTCCAGTGTGACCTCTATCGGAGCGTACGACTGCCCGGTGACGTCGACACCGTCGGCCTTCAGCATCTCCAGGGCCTGGCTCACGTACTCGTTGGTGTAAGCCTGTGCATCGGGGTCGGCGGTCAGCACGGTCGTGCCCTCGGCGTTCTCGGTGGATCGTGCGATGTCCACAGTCTGCTGCCAGGCTGCCTCGTCGATCATGCCGATGCCCTCCGCGGACGGCCAGATCAGTTTGTTGACCTCGTTGACCTGCCAGAGCTGATGACTCGCACCGAGGGTCGATCCCGCGGCGACGGTGATGTCGCGGCACTTCTCGACGTTGTCGCGGCAGAAGATCCAGCCCTTCAACGATGCCGCCAGGAATTTGACGGTCTGCTCCTGGTACGCCTCGTCGGCGAGCTTGTCGGTATTGGCCCAGATCGCGTCCTGCAGCATCGCGACGCCGTCGTCGTTCCAGTTCAGCGTCGCGAAGTCCTCCGCCGTGTACAGCGCACCTGTTTCGGGGTTCACGGTTTCGAGCAGTTGCGCGTACTCGTTGTACGACATCGCCTGAGCGGCCGCGATATCCCCGGACAGCAGCCCGTTCATGTCGAACTGCTGCTGCACCAGCGTGACGTCCGCAGGACTCACTCCGGCCTTGGTCATTCCGGCGAACAACTCGAATTCGTTTCCGTAGCCCCAGTTCCCGACGGTCTTGCCGCGAAGATCGGCCGGTGAGGCGATGTTCTGGTCCTTGAACGAGACCTGCAATGTGCCGGATTTCTGATAGATCTGGGCCACATCGGTGATACCTGCTCCGGCCTCACGGGAGGCGAGCGCTTTCGGTACCCACGCGATCGCGTAATCGGCCTGCCCTTGGGCGAGCACGGTTTGCGGAACGATATCGGTTCCACCGTCGAGGATTTCCACGTCCAGCCCCTGCTCTGCGTAGAAGCCCTGGTCGACGGCGGCGAGATAGCCCGCGAACTGGCCCTGTTTGAACCACTGCAGCTGCAGCTTGATCGTGTTGTCCCCGTCGGCAGGGCTGTCTGTGGAGGTGGTGCTGCAGGCCGAGGCGACCACGGCCAGAGCCATGACGAGGGCGAGAAGGGGGCGGGGGGTTCGAGTGATCTTCATATCCATCTCTCCTGAGGACGACGCCGGGACACGAGCTTCTCGAGCAACAGAACAACCACGAAGAAGAGCAAACCGACTGCGATGGCACCCATCACGTATGCCCACGCCCGGGGGTAGGCCGTATTCGCCGCGGCGGAGGTGATCCGCGACCCCAAACCGTTCTGCAGTCCACCGAAGTACTCGCAGATGATGGCAGCAATGACAGCATTGGGAGCGGCGACCCGCAACCCGGTGAATATGTGCGGAACGGCCGAGGGCAGGCGAACGATTCGGGTGAACTGCCAACCACTCACGGCATAGGAGGTCATCAGATCGTGATGGACAGCCGAGACCTGACGCAGTCCCTTTGCTGCACTGACGAATACCGGAAAGAACACCACGATCGTCACCACGAGCCGACGCGGTAGATCGGTGGTCGAGGAGAACATCGAGTTGAACACCGGCGCAAGTGCGACGATGGGAACGGCTGCGGCGCCCGCTGCCAACGGAGTGAGCAGTTCGTCGACGATCCGCAGTCGTATCGCCGCCAGTGCTGCGAGGAGACCGAGGACCGCCCCTGCGACGAGCCCGATCAGGGCGTTGGTTCCCGTTGCCAGGCTCGCCGATCCGATGTTGCCGAGGTTGGCCACGAACTGCTCGGCGATCGCGCTGGGCGAGGGCAGCAGAAACGACGGAACCCCCGCGACCACAGTGAGTAGTTGCCACATTCCGAGCATCACGACGCCGAACACGACCGGAGGCCACCAGAGCTTCATCGAATATCCGCACCACGAATTGCACGACCGTGCAGCGCATCCCGAACAGCGGTGATCGCCGCGAAGAATTCCGACGATTCGCGCGGATCCCCGCCGGTCCCGAACGCGTCGATTTCGAGGGTGTCGACGATCCGCCCCGGCCGAGAAGACATCACGACCACTCGATCGGACAGGTACACCGCTTCGGGGATGGAATGAGTCACGAATACCACTGCGGCACCGGACTCCTCGGCTATCCGCAGCAGATCGTTCTGCATCTTCTCCCGCGTCATCTCGTCGAGAGCTCCGAACGGTTCGTCCATCAGCAACAATCCCGGCGTTCTGGCCAGAGCGCGCGCGATCGCAACGCGTTGCTGCATACCGCCGGACAACTGGGCGGGAAAGTGCTCTGCGAACTCGCTCAATCCGACCAGATCGAGTAGCTCACGAACTCTGTCCGCACGTTCACGCTTGGGTACCTTGTGCAGCTCGAGCGGCAAGGCGACGTTCGATTGGACTGTGCGCCAATCCAGTAGCCCTGCTTGCTGGAACGCGATGCCGTATCTCTGTTCGATGCGAGCCTGGCGAGCAGTGCGCCCGAACACCGACACCGCACCCGAAGAAGGCTGATCGAGATCGGCCACAATGCGAAGCAACGTCGACTTGCCGCAACCGGACGGCCCGATCAGCGAGACGAATTCACCGGCCTCGACCGTGAGCGAGACGTTCTGCAGAGCGTGCACTCCGCCGCCGAAGACCTTGCCGACGTCCTCGACGAGTACTGCGCGCTCGGTCATGTCTGCGCCTTTCGATCGGGTGACCGGACTGCGTACCGCCCCAGAGCAATTTCGAGGAGCGACACCAATCCCGCCACCACGAGACCGAGCACCGCCGCCCCGAGAACAGCCGCGTACAGGCGTGCTGCATCCCCGGTCGCCTGCTGAGAGAACACGATGATCGTTCGGCCGATACCACCGGTTGTTCCAGTGGAGATCTCCGCGACCACGGCACCGATCACGGCAGCAGCGGCAGCCAGGCGCAACGCGGGGATCAGGTGCGGCACCGAGGCCGGTAGACGCAGCCGAACCAGCGTGGTCCACCAGCCGGACGCGTAGCTGTGCATCAGATCGAGTGCTGCCTGGCTGGGCGCACGCAGGCCACGCAACATCCCCACTGCCACCGGAAAGAAGGCGAGATACGAGGCGATGACGGTGATGCTCATCCATGGCTGCCACGCATATCCGCCGATGGCGATTTTTCCACCCCACCCCGCGACGAGGGGTGCCAACGCGATCAAGGGAACCGTCTGGGAGACGATCACGTAGGGCAACAGCGATCGCTCGACCCACACGAATCGTTGCATCGCCGTTGCCAGAACCAACCCGACGACCGCGCCCAGCGCGAATCCGAGTACCGCCAGACCGAAGGTGAACAGCCCGCTGGAGATGATCGCGGCACCGACACTGCGTGCGCCTGCGACGTTCACCTCGGGCTCGGTCAGCGCCGCCAGCACCGACCACACGTGCGGCAACGCGCCGTCGTCGGTGCGCGGCAGTACCCTCACTCCGGCGATACTCACCCCGTTCTCGGGGACGAGCACTTTCACCAATTCCCAGAACGTCAGCAGCAGCCCGACTGCCACCACCGCCATCAACGGACGCCGCAGTCCTCGATTCGCCTGTGCCGGAGTGGGTGACGTCGCCGGGGCCTGGTCGAGAACACTCGTCACGAGGTTGCCGTCACGGACTTACGGATCTGCGGAATGATGCTCTCGCCGTACGCTTCCAGAGTCGCCGATTTCGCGTCGTGCTGAAGGTAGACCGAGAACTGATCGACGCCGAGCGCCTCGAGGTCTGTCAACCTGGCGATGTGATCGGCTGGGGTTCCCAGTAGGCAGAATCTGTCGATCACCTCGTTCGGAACGAATTCGGCATGCGAGTTTCCTGCCCGTCCGTGTTCGTTGTAGTCGTAGCCGGTGCGCGCCGCGATGTAGTCGGTGAGGGCCGCGGGCACACCGCCGCCGTCCCCGCCGTATCGCGCGACGATATCGGCAACATGGTTGCCGACCATCCCACCGAACCAACGACACTGGTCACGTGCGTGCTCCAACCCGGCCTCGGTGCCATCGGTGACGTAGGCGGGAGCTGCAACGCAGATCGAGATCGAATCCGGGTCGCGACCGGCCTGCTCGGCCGCGGCGCGGACCCTTCCGATGGTCCATGCCGCGATATCGGGATCGGCCAGTTGCAGAATGAACCCGTCCGCCACCTGCCCGGTCAGCTCGAGGGCTTTTGGTCCGTACGCTGCGACCCACACTTCGAGGCGGGACTGCTCCGCCCACGGAAACTGGACCGTCGCCTCACCTACCTCGGCACTGCGCCCGTTGGCCAGACTGCGGATCACCTCTATCGAGTTCCGCAGCGCTGCAAGGGTTGTCGGCTTTCCACCGAGAGCGCGTACCGCCGAATCGCCGCGGCCGATGCCGCAGACGGTCCTATTGCCGAACATGTCGTTGAGCGTCGCGAACGTCGATGCCGTCACCGTCCAGTCTCGGGTGGCAGGATTGGTGACCATCGGCCCGACGGTCACCCGCCTCGTCGCAGCCAGAATTTGGCTGTAGATGACGTACGGTTCCTGCCACAACAGATGCGAATCGAACGTCCACACATGCGAGAACCCATGCGTCTCAGCCTGTCTGGCCAGATCGACCACCCGCGATGCCGGCGGATTGCACTGCAGCACTACCCCGATGTCCATGGCTCAAATCAGATTCTGTGACAGGTCGCGTCGGACGAATCGGCCGTGTCCGGCTGCGCCGGAATAGGATCCACCGTCGACGATGATCCGCCCACGCGAGATCACGGTATCGACGTGCCCGTCGATCTCGAATCCCTCGTACGCCGAATAGTCCATGTTCATGTGGTGGGTTTTGTCGACACCGATGCTGGTGTGTCCGTTCGGGTCGTAGATCACGATGTCGGCGTCCGCACCGGGGGTGATGACACCTTTCCTCGGATACATGCCGAACATCCGCGCCGGAGTGGTACAACAGACGTCGACCCACCTCTCGAGCGTGATCTTGCCGCTCTTGACGCCCTGGAACATCAGATCGATGCGATGCTCCACCGACCCGATCCCGTTGGGAATCTTGGAGAAATCGCCTACACCCATCTCCTTCTGGTCCTTCATACAGAAGGGGCAGTGATCGGTGCTGACGGTCGCCACGTCACCGGTGCGCAGGTACCGCCACAACTGGTCCTGATGCCCTTCTGCTCGCGACCGCAGTGGCGTCGAGCAGACCCACTTCGCACCCTCGAAACCCGGTGCGCCGAGCTGTTCCTCCAGCGACAGATAGAGGTACTGCGGACATGTCTCGGCAAATACGTTCTGCCCGTTGCCCCTGGCCTGCGCGATCTGTTCCAGAGCCTGCTTGGCCGAAACGTGTACGACGTAGAGCGGCGCCCCGGTGACGTTGGCCAGCATGATCGCTCGATGAGTCGCCTCCTCCTCGAGCTGCCACGGCCGCGACGTGCCGTGGAAATACGGAGCGGTGTCCCCACGCGCGATCGACTGCGCAACCAGGACATCGATCGCAATGCCGTTCTCCGCGTGCATCATCAGCAGCGCACCCGTGTCGGCGGCGGATTGCATAGCGCGCAGGATCTTGCCGTCGTCGGAATAGAACACGCCCGGATAGGCCATGAAGAGCTTGAAGCTGGTGACGCCCTCGGCCACCAACTCGCTCATCGCTTTGAGTGAATCGTCGGTGACGTCGCCGATGATCTGGTGGAAGCCGTAGTCGACGGCGCACTTCCCCGCGGCTTTGTCGTGCCATTGCGCCAGAGTGTCCTGGACGCGCTGTCCGGGGGTCTGGATCGCGAAGTCGACGATCGTCGTCGTGCCACCCCACGCCGCTGCGCGGGTTCCGGTTTCGAACGTGTCGGAGGCGAACGTTCCACCGAACGGCATCTCCATGTGCGTATGGCCGTCGACCCCGCCGGGAATGACGTACTTGTCGGTGGCATCGACGACGACATCGGCCGAGGTTCTCAGGTCCGCGGCCAGCGACACCGAGCCCGGCTGCAGCACTGCCACGATGGTCTCACCATCGATGAGAACGTCCAATTCCTGTGCACCGGTGGTGGATACCACTGTTCCACCGTGCACGAACATGGTGGCCATCAGGGTTGCACCAGTGGGCCGTAGGCGTCGGGTCTGCGGTCGCGATAGAACGCCCATCGGTCTCGCACCACCTTGATCAGGTCCATGTCGAGATCGCGGACGATGATCTCGGGCTCGGAGTCCGAGGCAACCTCGCCGACGAACTTGCCCTCGGGATCGACGAAGTAGCTGGTCCCGTAGAAATCGTCGTCACCGTATTCGGATTCGATTCCGACCCGGTTGATCGCACCGACGTAATATTCGTTGGCGACTGCCGAGGCAGGTTGTTCGAGCTTCCACAAATAGTTCGAGAGCCCCCGCGAGGTGGCCGACGGATTGAAGACGATCTCGGCTCCCGCAAGGCCCAGTGCACGCCACCCCTCGGGAAAATGCCTGTCGTAACAGATGTACACACCGATTCGGCCAACCGCCGTGTCGAACACCGGCCACCCCAGATTGCCGGGCCGGAAGTAGAACTTCTCCCAGAAACCGTTCACGTGTGGAATATGGTGCTTTCGGTATTTACCGAGATAACTACCGTCGGCGTCCACGACGGCGGCGGTGTTGTAGAGAAGCCCGGGCTGCTCCTGCTCGTAGACCGGCAGAATCATCACGATGCCGAGTTCTTCGGCCAATGCGGCGAACCGGTCGACGGTAGGACCTGGTACCGATTCGGCGTACTCGTAGAACTTCGTGTCCTGCAGTTGACAGAAATACGGTCCATAGAAAAGTTCTTGAAAACAGACGACTTTCGCGCCCTGCTCGGCGGCGGACCGAGCAAACCCCTCGTGTGCCGCGATCATCGATTCTTTGTCGCCGGTCCACGCGCTTTGGACCAATGCAGCTCGAACTGTGGACATCATTGGCACTCCATCTCTCGCTGGCTTGCACCCTCAAGATATTTTGCGCCGTGTTACGGGATCGTTCGCCCGGTTTCGTATGTATTAATCGTCCCGAGCGCGCCGAGGTGGCATGCTGGTCAGTCGCTCCGGACGAGCAGTGCGCGCACGGCGTCGATGGAGTCGGCGGTGGCGAGGGCCTTATCGGGTCGGTAACGCAGCACGCGCGCGAATCGCAGGGCCACGCCGCCCGGGTAGCGCGAGCTGACCTGTACGCCGTCGAGTTCGATTTCGACGATGAGTTCCGGGCGCAGATACACGGTGTGCTCGTCCCGATCTCGCTCGTGTTTCGGGAATTCGTCGGTCTGCCATTGCAACAGAACGTCGGTCAGGCCTTTGAAGGTCTTACCGACCATGATCGGGTCACCGCCGTCGGGATCGCGAGCACCCAGATGCAGATTGGACAGGTAGCCGGTACGCCGCCCGTATCCCCATTCGGCTCCGAGTACGACGAGGTCGAGCGTGTGCTCGGGTTTGACCTTCTGCCAGCTCTTTCCGCGTCGGCCTGCGGCGTACGGTGCACCGAGCGCCTTGAGCATGACCCCCTCGTGGCCGGCGTCGAGTGCGGCGTCGAAGTGGGCCGCTGCTTCGTCCGCGTCGGGCCGAACGACACTGGGAATTCGGTGCCCCGGTGCCACCCGGTCCAGTGCGGCCAAGCGCTGCTCCAACGGGGCGTCGAGCAGGTCCTCGCCGTCGAGGTGCAGGCAGTCGAAGAAGTACGGCTGCAGCAACAGCTCGTGTGCGCTCTCTGCGCCGAATCGGCTCATTGTTTCCTGAAACGGCCTGGGCCGGCCGCTGTCCTCCAGCGCGAGGGTCTCCCCATCCAGGACCACCGAATCGCACGGCAGACCGCGAACCACCTCCACCAGCTCGGGCACACTCGCGGTGATGTCTCGCAGAGTTCGCGTGTAGATACTCACCTCGTTCCCGGAGCGATGCACCTGAATTCGAGCGCCGTCGAGCTTGTACTCGACGGTGACCTCGCCATCGAGCTGCTCCCAGGCACCGCGCAGCGATTCCGCGGGCGAGGCGAGCATCGGCCGAACCGGGCGTCCCACCTCGAGCCGAAATGCCTCGAGCGCCTCAACACCACCGGTGACAGCGGCAATCGCCGTAGCGGGCAACCGACCCGACAGCATGAATGCGCGACGCACCGGAGCCTGCGGCAGGTTCGTGGTCGCAGCAACAGCGTCGACCATGATTCCTTCGAGCGCGCCCTGACGCAGCTCGCCGGTGACCAGCCGGATCAGAAACTGACGCTCCTCGGCGGTGCTACGGGAGAACAGGTCGGTCAGCAGTGCTACCCGGCGCGCAGCAGAGCCGGCTCCCGAGACCGCCGCGACCGAAGACATCGCCTCGTCCACCTGCGCCACCGTCAGCGTCGGGTCCTGCGTGGACGCCACGTCGAGATCGGCCAAGGTGCGCCAACCGACTCCTATCCGCCCCTGCGGCAGCTCCCCCGACAGCCACGAGACGGCAGGTCCGATGTCGCCGACCTCCGCCTCGGCCAGCAGAGCCCTCAGCGCCTCGATCTTGACCTTGCGCGAACGCGTCGCGGCCACAGCGCGGGAGGTCTCGACGATCCTGGACATCAACACACGTCGAACATAACGCCAGACACCGACAGACCTGGCTCACCGGGTCATTCCGCAGGCTCCACCGCTGACATCCAATTGTTACCGGTGTGGCTCCTGCTCCTGGGGTTATTGCTGTTACGTTCGATTCATGTCCGCAACGTCCGTGCGATAGCGCATGACGGACACCTCAGCTGAATCCCAGAACCCGGTCGCCCCACGCTGCGCGCATGTCGCCGTCCGGATCGTCCACCAGAGTGTCGGCAGTGTCGATCACCAGAGTCCACCGCGACGTCTCGGTGTAGGGAGCCCAGTGCTTGGATGCATCCAGGGCTGCAGGAACACCGTATCGCGCAAAAGCGAGCCAGCGTCTCTGCATTCGGGCCGATACCGCCATGGCCGGTTTCCGACCGCCGAGCCAGAAGGTCGGGTCTCGGTTCAACGTTCCGAAGTTACCGAACACGTATGGCAGTTCGGTGGCGTGTCCGGCACCCACCCTGGCGGCCTTGAGCATCGGCGTTGCATGATCGAACCGATACATCCACGTCGGCGAGTGCCTACTGTGCGCGTCGGCAATCCACAGACTCGGCATGAGAAAACCTGCGTCACGCGAGATGGCCTGCGCTCCAGCAGGTTTGTCACGATCGGGATATGCCGCCATGATCTCGGCAACCCGGTAGGCAGGCAGATCGGCATGATCGTGGGCGATGGCCCGGAACATCTCCGAGACAGTGTCGGAGGTGATGGGCATCAACGGCGATTTCATGAACCGAAATATCGAGGGCTCGTCATGATTGGTGCCGATGATCAACGGGATCCGATGCGAGAGCCCCTTCTGAAACGCTGCCACCGGGTAGCGCGGGACGATATCGCCGTCCACGACCGGCGAAAGCCCAAGCGTCCCAGGAACTCTCGTCGGAACCTCATAGCAGAGCGTGTCGCCTGCCGTGACCAACCTGGTGAAATGCATGTCGAGCAGCTCGCCGACATCCGACGGGTCGACTCCCACCAACTCCAAGAATCTCGACGCCACGGCCGCACCTCGGTCGGGGCCGTACACCGACGTCGCAGGAGCGCTCTGCACGATGGCTCTGTGAAACAGGCCTTCGGCCTTCGGCGAGGTCATCAACGTGGTGATCGATGCAGCGCCGGAGGATTCTCCGAACAGGGTGATCTGGTCGCGATCGCCGCCGAAAGCGGAGATGCACTCACGTACCCACTCCAGGGCCGCGATCTGATCGCGCAGTCCGAGATTGGTCTCGAACGTGTGCTCGTCGGTGGAGAACGAGGAGAGATCGAGGAACCCGAAAGCACCGAGCCGGAAGTTGACGGTCACCACCACCGCGTCACCGTTCTCGCTCAGCTCACGGCCGTCGTACACGCGCTGCGCGGACGATCCGAGCGAGTACGCACCGCCGTGGATCCAGACCATGACCGGACGCAGTTCCCCGTCGGGACGCGGAGCCCAGACATTGAGAGACAGACAGTCCTCGGAAATCGACAACGACGGATCGATCGGCACCGGACTGTCGCGGCCCTGCGGAGCCATGGCCCCGAAGTCGAGGCCGTCGAGCACTCCGGACCACGGCTGCGGCGGCTGGGGCGCACGGAACCTGAGTGCGCCCACCGGTGGCGTCGCGTACGGAATGCCCCGCCACGCCACGACCGGCGATGCGTCTGCGGCGACCGGATAGCCGAGAACGTCTCCGTAGGGCGTGCTCACACACACGGTGGCATCGGACGCGGCGGAATCGGACGCGGTGTCCATCGAACCTCCTGTTCCGTCGTTTCCCAACCTACCAACAACATCCACCGAGCCGGCGAGATCGAGCACCACGCCGACACCCTCGACAGAAGGATTCGCCGATGAGGAAATTGGGAAGTGTCGCAGTCGCCGTTGCGATACTGGGACTGGCCGCGTGCGGTTCGAGTGGCGGAGGAGACGCGCCGATGGCCACCGTCATCACCGACCGTCCCGCACCGATCACCGCTGTCCCGTCCGCGACCAGTGACCGAACTCCATCGAGTTCGGGCCAAACCACCACCACCACGACGACAACCACCATGCCGACGACTACCACGGCAGCACCGACGAGTTCGTCTGCACCACAGGCGAACCCGCAGGACTACGCAGGCAAGGCACCCGGTTGGTACTACTTCTCGAGCCCCAGTGGAAAATTCGAGTGCGGAATAGCCGTGCTCGACACCTCCATCGCCGGATGCCACGGTTCGCTACCGGATTCGGCACCGAGGGTTCCCGGCAGCGGTGCATCGCGCACAGCCGTCGCACCCAATACGGTGCAACTGATCGCGGGGTCTGCGGCGAAGTTCGAGAGTCTGGGCGATCCCAAGTTTCACCGTTTCGACGGCCCGGCTGCGGTCTTGCCGTACGGCGAGGTGCTCACCGTCGCCGGCAGCGGTTCCACCAACGGCCTGCAGTGCACGGTCGACGAGCAGACCGGGGTTACCTGCACCGATCAGGTCGGCCACGGGTTCACGGTCTCGGGCGATGATTTCGACCTTCGCTGACGGTGTCGTTCGCGCGGCAAAATACCAGGCGTAATGTCCGAGGACTGTACGACAATTCCTGCCGTACGGTCTCCCCAGCGGCCGACGCCCGTGCGCGCGGCCGGAAGGTGCGTCACTCATGAATCAGACCTCGGACCGCCACACAGCAAAGGTCATCGGCGTCAGCGTCGCCGCAGCTGTGGGCGGGTTCCTGTTCGGCTTCGACAGCTCGGTCATCAACGGAGCCGTCGACTCCATCGAGGAGAACTTCTCGCTCGGATCGTTCACCACAGGCTTCGTCGTGGCCATCGCTCTGCTCGGTTGCGCAGTCGGTGCCTGGTTCGCCGGAACCCTGGCCGACCGATGGGGCCGCAAGAAAGTCATGCTGCTGGGCTCGGCCCTGTTCACCGTCTCGTCGATCGGTTCGGGTCTGGCGTTCAGCGTTCCCGATCTCATGCTCTGGCGAGTACTCGGCGGACTCGGCATCGGCATCGCGTCGGTGATCGCGCCGGCCTACATTGCCGAGATCGCTCCGGCGAAATGGCGCGGGTCGTTGGCCTCACTCCAGCAGTTGGCCATCACCATCGGAATATTCGCAGCCTTGCTGTCGGATGCCATTCTCGCCGGTGTTGCAGGCAGCGCCTCCAACGAGCTGTGGTTCGGCATCGAGGCCTGGCGCTGGATGTTCCTCGTCGGCGTCGTCCCAGCACTGGTCTACGGCGTTCTCGCGACCCTGATCCCCGAATCGCCGCGCTATCTGGTGGGTCAACATCTGGACGACGAGGCAGCCAGGGTCCTCACCGAGATCACCGGGGTGCTGCATCCGGATGAACGCGTGCACGAGATTCGGCTGACGCTGCGCAAGGAGAAGAACTCGTCCTTCGCCGATATCCGTGGTCCCAAATTCGGTCTGCATCCCATCGTGTGGGTCGGCATCACCATGGCCGTGCTGCAACAGCTGGTCGGCATCAACGCGATCTTCTACTACTCGACGACGCTGTGGCGCTCGGTGGGCTTCACCGAGGACCAGTCGTTCACCACCTCGGTCATCACCGCTGTGATCAACGTCGTCATGACCTTCGTCGCGATTTTGTTCGTCGACCGGATCGGCAGACGCAAGCTGCTGATGTCGGGGTCGATCGGCATGTTCGTCGGGCTCGTCATGGCCTCGGTGGCATTCTCGCAGTCGATCGGAAGCGGCGACGATGTCACACTGCCTGCTCCATGGGGTGCGATCGCCTTGGTCGGCGCCAACTTGTTCGTCATCTTCTTCGCATCCACCTGGGGTCCGATCATGTGGGTCATGCTCGGTGAGATGTTCCCCAATCGTATGCGAGCAATGGCGCTCGGCATCGGAACCGCGGCCAACTGGATCGCCAATTTCGCTGTCACACTTGCATTCCCGCCGCTGACGTCGGCAGTGGGCCTCTGGGTCATCTACGCCGGCTTCGCACTGTTCGCCGCGCTCTCCTTCTTCTTCGTCAACGCCAAGATCAGGGAGACCAAGGGCATGGAGCTCGAGGACATGTTGGGGTGAGTCGGGACCGCAGATACAGGGGCGGCGACAGTAACACCGGGTGATCGGTGTTACTGTCGCTTTCGTTCTGACACGGGGTGTGTCCGCCGATGCGGATGCTGAGATCAAACCCGCCGAACCTGATGCAGGTAATACTGACGAAGGGATGTCGAGGCGATGACGCCTGTTGTATCTGCGGACCCGGTCCGCTTCACCGATCTACTGTGGGATGCCGCCGAGGACATTCGACACGCGATCGACGATCTCGAATTTCTCCGGCTACTCGGGGCAGGGGCGCTGCCGCTCGACGCATTCCGTCGATATCTCGAGCAGGACTCGCTCTACCTGGGCGGTTATGTGAAAGCGCTGTCCCTGGTCGCGGCGCATGCACCGTCCCCGACGGCCGGCGCATTCTGGGCAAGTGCCGCGGCCAGCGCCATGGACGAAGCGGCCTCGCACGAGTCGATGTTGACCGGTGGCGCTCTACCACCGTCGACGCAGACACCGGAGCCCTCGCCCGCATGCCTGGGATACACGTCCTACCTGACCGCAACCGCAGCCACCGAGCCGTATCCCGTGGCGGCCGCTGCGGTGTTGCCGTGCTTCTGGATATACGCCGACGTCGGCCGCTCGCTCGCCCGTGCTGCGCAGGCCGTCCTCGATCGCGAACCCGAGCACCCGTACGCGCAGTGGGTGGCCGCGTACGACGCACCTGAGTTTCATGCCATCGTCGACGCCGCGAAGACCTTCGTGGACGACGCGGCAGCGTCCGCCACGCCGGCGCAGCGCCAGCAGATGCTCGACGCGTTCGTCGTCGCGTCGAGATACGAATTGATGTTCTGGGACAGCGCATTACATCCGACGCCGTGGCCCCTGGCCGGCGAGGCGGTGTCCGCATGAGAACTGTTCGAATTCTCGCCGCACTCGCGGCGGCCACCCTTGTGACGACCGGACTGGTCGGCTGCTCTCAATCGACCGACTCCAACACCATTCGGTTCGCCCTCGATTGGACGCCGAACACCAACCACACCGGCCTCTACGTCGCCATTCAGGAGGGGTTTTTCGCCGATGCCGGGCTGAACGTGGAGATTCTGCCGTACAACAACACCGCGGCCGACACCCTCGTCGATGCCGGCAACGCCGAATTCGGCATCAGCACCCAGAGTTCGGGGGTGTTCGCCACCTCCTCCGGCGCACAGACCATATCGGTTCTCGCACCGCTTCGGCACTGGGCAACGGGAATCGGAGTTCGGGCGGACCGAGACGACATCCCGAGCCCGAAGGCGCTCGACGGCAAGGTCTACGCCGGTTTCGGCGAATCCGGTGAACAGGCCAGTCTTAAGAAGGTCATCGAAAACGATGGCGGCACAGGTGAATTCCAGACCGTGGTATTGGGAACCTCGGCATACGAGGCGGTGTATTCGGGTACCGCTGATTTCACCGTCTCGTACTTCGCTTGGGAGGGAATCGAAGCCGAGCACAGCGGTACTCCCATGAAGTACTTCGACTACACCGACTACGGATTTCCCGACGCCTACGCCATCACCATCAGCGGCAGCAAACCCTGGCTCGAGGCGCACCCGGGCGAGGCGAGGAAGTTCGTACAGGCGCTTGCGCGCGGCTATCAACTCGCCGCCGACGATCCGGACAGGGCCGCCCAGGATTTGATCGACGCCAATCCTGGAACCTTCACCGATGAGTCTCTCGTCTTCGAGAGCCAGGAAATGCTCGCGTCGAAGTACATGAAGGACGCCTCCGGCGAGGTGGGGCGGCAGAGTCTCGACCAATGGACCGGTTACTCGAAGTTCCTGTACGAGAGCGGCGTTCTGGCCGATCAGAACGGCGCGCCTCTGACGACCGAGCCGGACTGGTCGACTTACTTCACCAATGAGTACCTCGGCGATCGGTGAGGCCGTTGCCGCTGACCGAGGCACATACTCGTTCAGCGGCATCCGGACCTCCGTGCGTTGGGCGTGGCCGGCGGTCACTGTCGTCGTCGCGCTGATTGCCGCGTGGCAGCTCTACGTCCAGATCAGCGGCATCCGACCACAGGTATTGCCGTCGCCTGCTCGGGTGGTGGTCCAGGGTTGGGCACAGCGTGACGCGATCGCCGAGAATGCGGCCGCCACCCTGCAGGTGACGTTGGTCGGATTTGCGGTCTCTTTGGCCCTGGCCTGGTTGCTGGCAATCGCGGTCGACTTCTCGCCGTGGCTGCGGCGTGCCTTCGTGCCGCTGTTCGTGGTCTCGCAGACCCTTCCGATCATCGCGATCGCGCCGCTGTTGATCATCTGGTTCGGTTTCGGCCTGCTCCCGAAGATTTTGGTGATTGCTCTGGCCACGTTCTTTCCCATGGCCATTGGACTGATCGAAGGGTTCGCCGCCGCCGATCGCGAAGCACGATCTCTGTTGGCCGGCATGGGTGCCTCGCGCTGGCAGCAGTTCCGGTACGTGCGGCTTCCGTCCTCGCTTCCTCGCTTCTTCACCTCGCTGCGCATCGGGATCACCTACGCCGTCGTCGGTGCGATTTTCGCCGAGTATGCCGGGGCAAGTGCGGGGCTCGGCATCTACATGAGCCAGCAGAAGAACTCGTTTCGGACCGATCTGGTCCTGGCTGCAGTTGCCGTCACAGCGGCGATCAGTGTGATTCTGTTCGTCGCCACATTCGTCGTCGAGCGCCTCGTCGCGCCGTGGGCCAGGGGTGGTTCAGGGGGACTTCATGGCTGATCCCACCATCGCCGATCCGTGCGTCGACGTCCGTGACCTCACGAAATCCTTCGGCGAAAAACCTGTGCTCGACGGCATCTCCTTCGATGCGCGGCCGGGTGAGTTCGTGTCGATCATCGGTCCAAGCGGCTCCGGAAAGAGCACTGTGTTCAACATGCTGGCCGGACTCGACCGCCCCGACTCCGGCTCGGTTCGAGCGTCCCCCTGCGCCTATATGCCACAGAAGGATCTGCTCTTTCCCTGGCGGTGCGTGCTGGACAACACCACGCTCGGACTCGAAGTCCAGGGCGTGCCGAAGAAGGAGGCCAGGGCCCGCGCGCGGGAGCTGTTTCCGGTGTTCGGACTCGACGGGTACGAATCGGCTCGGCCATTCGAACTCTCCGGCGGTATGCGACAACGCGCGGCTCTGCTACGCACGGTGGTCCAGGGACGCTCGGTACTGCTGCTCGACGAGCCGTTCGGAGCGCTGGATTCGCTGACCCGGAGCGATATGCAGGCCTGGTTGCAGCAGGTCTGGTCGGAGTTCCGGTGGACAGTCCTGATGATCACGCACGACATCCGCGAAGCGGTCTACCTTTCCGATCGCGTGATCGTTCTGTCCCCCAGGCCTGCCCACGTGCGGCGTCAGGTCGAGATAGCGCTGCCGCGACCACGCGAGCTCGATATCGTGACGACTCCGCAGTTCGCGGCGGCTGAGAAGCAGCTGATGGATGTCCTGCTGAGTACAACTCCTCGGTGATCACCCGGCTACGGCCGGCATGAGGGTCAGTCGACGCAGGGAATGCCACCGTCGCTGTGCACGCCCTCGTCAGGTGTCGCAGGCGGGTCCTGGGCCGGACCCGATGTGCCGGTATCGGAGGGTGCGGTTGCCGTCGTCGGCGCCGGTGACGGGGTGGTGGACGCGGTAGAGCTCGATGCGCTGGTGCTCGACGCGGTGGGCTGAGCGTTGCCGATCAACCGCGCCGCCTCGGCCCTGATGGCACCCACGTCGACGAGATTGACGTCCTGTCCGTCGATCGTCTCGTAGCCGGTGATCGGCAGCGTGTAGAAGTCGATATCGCCTTTCATGACGGCCCCTGCCTGCTCCGCGAGCGTCACCGGGTCGAGCGAGGCGTCGATGACGATGTCGTTCTTGGTGCCCGCTATCAGCGCCCGCAGTTCGCCGATGTTGGCCAGAACGCCGGAAGAGCTGAGCTTGGCCATCACTCCAGCCACGAAGGCCTGCTGCCGTTTGGTCCTGTCGAGATCACCGTTGTCGAGGCCGTGACGTTGCCGCACGAAGGACAGCGCCTGCGACGCGCTCAGCTCTTGAGCTCCCGCGGGAAAGTTCGCACCCGAATAGTCGTCGTGTACTGGATTGTTCAGGCACACCTGGATGGGTCCTACGGCTTCCGCCACGTCGTAGAAGCCCAGTAGGTTCACTTCTGCGAAATGGTCGATCGGCACATCGAGCAACTCACGAACCGCAGTCAACGTCGATCGTCTGCCGGCTTCCCGCGCTCGCCGCTCACGCTCGGCCGGATCACTGACGCCCTCGTCGAGCAACTGCGTATCGGCGTCGGCCTTGGCCAGTCCATAGGCTTCTTTGATCTTTCGCTTGCCGTATCCGGGTACATCGACGTAGTCGTCCCGAGGTATCGACAACGCAGTCGCACGCCCGCCGTCAGCCGGAAGGTGCACCAGCAGCAGAGTGTTGGTGTTGTATCCGCCCACATCACTGTCGCCTGCGTGCAGCGCATCGGTGACGAACTCGGCAGGTAGGTCGTTGCCGTCCATGTCCTTGCGGCTGTCGAGGCCGATCAACAGAATGTTGGTGTCTCGACCGTTGCCATTCGGATCGTTGTTGGCAATGCCATCGAGGGCGTCGGAGGTCGTCAGTCCGGTGGTCGCCTCCCGGTACACAACGAAGCCGGTTCCACTGACGGCGATCGAGGCCACCGCAGCGGCGGCGACCAGAACCCGTCCGATCCGAAGCGCACGACCGCGATCACCCGACGGTGTGTGGATGCGGTGACGGCCTGCACCGCCGTTGCTGCGCAGGGTGTCATCGCGAAGGCCGTTCGGTAGCACCTCGCCAGGGTACGCGGCTCTCACCTGGGTGATGCTTCGCCCAGGCAGCGCGAGTTCGTCGCCGACCGACAACGTCCGCCTCGAGGTCGGCGCGGGCCTGCGGAATCCGACGAGCCCGCCGCCGGCACCCGCTCGGCGAAGGTTGGGCCGATCGGGACGAACCGGACGGCAAGCCCATGTCTTCGCCGAGCTCGGTTGCTCGATCGGTGCGATGTGCAGTCCCCTGACGTAGAGGCGCGGCATCAGATCTCGTGAATCTCGGTGGATCACGCAGTCGTCGCCGCCGAGGCACTTGTCGGCAGTGGTTCTCCCGAGCCGGTGCGTACCGTCTGCTTCTATTCTGGACGAATGGACTTCCGATTCGTGACCCCGGCGCTGAGCACGCGTGCTGCCACCCAACTCGGTGCCGCTGTGCACGGGCGAACCGGCACCGACGTGGACGTTCACATCGCAGGTTCGGCGGTACCGCTCGACGACACTGCCCGAGATGCCGTACTCGAACTGCTCACACAGTTGGCAACCGTCAAGGCGGTGGCCATCGGAACCGTGAACGAATTGCTGACGACATCACAGGCAGCAGAGGTGCTCGGGGTCTCCGATACCTACGTTCGGAAACTGGCAGACGCGGGCGACCTACCGATCGAGATGCGCGGAACCCACCGACGTTTCCGACTCGAAGATCTTCTGCGCCAACGTGATCGATTCCGGTGATCAGTAGCCGCGACTCTCAGCCGGCCTCACGTTCGAAGTGTGCGGACTGAACGGTCATCAAATCCCGAAACGCTTGTCCGGCGGCCAACCACAGCTGTTCGGAGTCGATGTAGTCGATTCCTCGATTCTCGACGTCGCCGCGATACGCGCCGACGTCGACCGACAGCATTCCGATCACCGACGACACATCCGGATCGAGATACGCCGATTGACTGTTCTGCAGCTCGCGAAACTGAGCCGAGAAGAACTCCGCTGGAATTCTTCGGTCGACGAACTGCGCGATGAGAAACAGGAAGCGGGATGAATGGGCGGACGCCGCCCGATATGACTGCTCCATGATGAACCCCTCTCCCCACGGTCGACAGCACCCCTCGCACTGTCGACCGTCGAGCTCGCTGAGACCCGAAACCCGATGCACTGACGAACCCTCGAGCATCTATTCGACCCAGCGACTGAAACAGGGAGCTCGTCGTACCAACGCTAGGCTAATCAAGCCCCGTGCCGGTTTTTACTTCTAGCGCGAAATTGATGAGAGATCACAAAAGACAAGCCCTCACCTGTTGCTGCTTACCGAAAAGACCCCAGAGGGGCACGGTCAGGGGTGTCCAGCTCCCAGAACTGCCAACCGTCCCGCTCCTCGACGTCCCCACTGATGTGGGTGGCGACGGCGCTGGCGGCCACGGATGGACTGTCGAAGCGGCGGCCTTCCATCGGCCCTGCCGTGATCTCGAGCCGTTGACTTTCCGGGTCGTACCGACCACACAGTCGGTAGCCCTCGAAATCGGCAACCACGCGCACGCGTTCGTCGATCACTTCTTCTTCCACCGCCACTGCGGACTTGCGCTTGGCTTTGACTCGGGGCGTACGAACCCAGGTTTGCTCGGGACCGAGGTCTACCGACGTATCCAGAGTGGCACTCAGCCCCAACAAGTCCCATCGCTCACTGCCGTGTGCGACACGGTCGACCGCGATTGCATGATGGCCCGTTCTGGTACGCAGCGGCGAGTCCTGAACCCACAGATCCACTTCACCGCGAATATCGGCTGCCATCTCTTCCGAGGACACCATGTAGAAGCGCGGATCATCGTTCGCAAGGTCGACGAACACCCAGTACGAGGAGCCGGTGTCGTCGCTCTCGAGAGACTCGTCCTGCCTGCGCGCCTTCCAATCACCAGCCACTTTCGAGCGCACCCGAACGATGCACGACGACGTGCCGTCCATGGACCAAACCTGCACTGGGTTCCGGCGCGACGACGTCAGCCGCTCCGCGCGCCCGCTGCGCTGGGCGACGGTCCTGATGAATGCCTTGATTCCCCGGTCGGATGTGTCTTCCACGGATTGCCACCTTCAGCCTCGAGAGCACCCCGTACTTGTGAAGAGCGGTGATGCGACGGGCGGCGCTGGCACGACTCGGTTTCCCTCACCCTACTGCTTGGAGCCGGCCGCGAGGAACCGCTCAAATCCCAGCGCACAGGTGCCGGATACCGTGGAGACACCGACACTCGGCCAGGAGGCACAACCAATGACCGTCACAATCGAGCATGACACCGCACACAGTCGGTTCGAGATCTACGTCGACTCGGAGTTGGCGGGCTATTCCGAGTACCTCGAACAGGACGACGTCAGAACGTTCCACCACACCGTCACATTTCCACAGTTCCGGGGCCGGGGACTCGCTGCGACCCTCACCGAACACGCTCTGAACGACACCAGCACGCAGGGATTTCGAGTAGTCCCTACGTGCTGGTTCGTTCGTGATTTCATCGACGCGGCAGGCGATCGCTACGCCGATCTCGTCGAGAACTGAGAATCAGCGCACGGAAGACAACGCACCGATTCGAGGCTCGGCTTCTGCTTCGCAACCGTTCGACGGAGCCTCGGGCTCGTTGCCGACCTTCCGCGAGTTCGGTTCACTGCCAACGCCTTCCGCACGTCGTTCGGCTTCGATCCTGCGTCGATCATAATTCTGCACGCCACGCGCAACACGTTGTCGGTGCTCATTCAGGATTTGTTCGTAGTGGTACATCTGTTCTCCTACAGCAAATTTGGGGGCCAACACAGACGATGCTGCGCGGCAAGGAATTCGAGGGACGAGCCATAGTCGGCCCGTAGCGCTACTCAACGAGCGTTGTCGGCGACGAATGCAAACCGAATACGGAGGACTCGACGGCCCGGGTACTTCAATTCTGCTGCCACTTGTCCACCTCCATCGTCTCCGCACTGTGCCTGTGCCATGATCATGCACGCACCAGCCGACGAACTCCAGCGAATTAAATTCCCGGCCCGAATCGTCCAACGGTGTGAGACCAATCCTGTTGTCCTGCTGAGCATTCAGACCTCCAACCCGCGTCCTGATCGCTCTCACGGACTTCGAGTCGATCGGCGGTCGTGTACGACGCCATCAGGGGCCGGCGCGCGAGCGAGGTCTCCTGAGTGTGATGGTCGATGAGATTCGCGTGCTGGGTCGCCTGGCTCCTGGCGCAAATGCGCGCGCGTTTGTTGGATGCGCGGGGAATGGCGCTGGTGGGGGTCGCGATTGTGCGCGCGTCTGACGATTTCGCGCGCGTCTGTGCCGTGGGGGTGTGGGTCGTGATGGTCGGCGGCGCTCGGGGCATGCCGCGCGTGATCCGTTGCGTGTGTGGGTCACTCCGGACTTTGGCGCAAAAGCGCGCGCGTTTGCTGAACGCGCGCGGATTGGTGTCGTGTGAGGTGGCGATTGTGTGCGCGTCTGACGATTCTGCGCGCGTCTGTGCCGCGGGGGTGTGGGTCGTGATGGTCGGCGGCGCTCGGGGCGTGCGTTAGGAATCCGCTCGATTCGATCCCTGGGGCCGCGAATGCGCGCGCGTTCGTCGGACGCGCGCGGATTGGTGCCGTGTGGGGTGGCGATTGTGCGCGCGTCTGACGATTTCGCGCGCGTCTGTGCCGGGGGTGAGGGTCGAGGGGTTCGGCGCAGGTGGTGTGGTGGTCGAGAGGCCCGGGTGCGCGCGTTGCGAGTCCGCTCGATTCGATCCCCGGGGCCGCGAATGCGCGCGCGTTTGCTGGCTGCGCGCGGAATGGCGCTGGTGGGGGTGGCGATTGTGTGCACGTCTGACGATTCTGCGCGCGTCTGTGCCGCGCGGGGGCATGTGTGAGCCGCAGTGGGCGCGCGGATTGTGGTGCTGCGGGTGTGGGTGGTGTGGGGTGCAGAAAACCCCCAACCGGTGGTGGTTGGGGGTTTTCTGGAATGTGTGTTCGGCGGTGTCCTACTCTCCCACACCCTGTCGAGTGCAGTACCATCGGCGCTGGAGGGCTTAGCTTCCGGGTT
>NZ_JBMIRQ010000118.1:0-203 GCF_049195265.1 Rhodococcus sp. MALMAid1271
AGTTCCGCCGCGACGTCATCGCTGTTGCACGCAAGGGCGAGGCCCCATTGCGTCAGATCGCAAAGGACTTCGGAATATCCGAGGGCTGTCTGCATCGGTGGCTGAAGATCGCCGACCGCGACGACGGCATCGAACGAGGCACGACGCCGGCCGGCTTGGACGAGTCCGCCGAGCTACGGGAGGCCCGCAAACGGATCAAGCTC
>NZ_JBMIRQ010000119.1:0-79643 GCF_049195265.1 Rhodococcus sp. MALMAid1271
GCAGCAAGAACATTTTCGTCGGAAGTCACGGCAGCGAGCTCGGAGACCAACTCCTGGTCCGCGAGCTCGAACACATCCCCCCATGCCTTCACACCGCACAAGCTATACCCACCCACCGACACATTCCGGCGGTGCTGGTCAGCGCTTCCATCGAATACGGATGGGCCCCTTCGCGGTGGAGGGGTCGACGACGGATCCCTTCTGGGTGATCTCGACTTCACCTGCGTCGACCATGCGGCGCGCAGCGCGGCGGACCGGCTCCATCAACTCCCGCCACCCGTCGTCGGACAAAGCTCGGGCAACGTCGGAGGGGCAGATCGTCGCATCGCGGGATCGGGCGTCGAGCAAAGATCTGATTTTGTCTTCCAACTCCGTGTCGGTGCCGCTCACCTTGTGCCGACGGCATGCGTCGCTGCAGTATCTGACGTCATCCCAGTTCTTCTCCCACTTCTTGCGCCATTCGATCTTCCGCCCGCACGATGCACAGACCTTGTCCGCGGGGTGCGCGGCGGTGGTGCGACGGGAATGGGCCATGCTTCGACAGTAACCTTCTCGCATGGCGATTCGACCCATCCTCATTGCCGGCGATCCCAGGTTGGCGACCGTCGCTGCTCCCGTCACCGAGTTCGATGAAGAACTGGCGAAGTTCGTCGAGGACCTGTTCGAGACCAACACAGCAGCGCACGGAGCAGGCCTTGCCGCGAACCAGGTCGGCGACCCGCGCGCGGTCTTCGTCTACGACCTGCGCGACCGAGGTGTCCGTCATCGCGGGCACGTGGTGAATCCTGCGCTCGAGACGTCGGAGATTCCGGAGACGATGCCCGACCCCGAGGACAGTGAGGGATGTCTGTCGGTTCCGGGGGAGCGGTATCCGACCGGGCGCGCGGACTGGGCACGGGTCACCGGCGTCGATGTGGAGGGCAATTCGGTGTCCGTCGAGGGCACCGGCTATCTGGCTCGGTGTCTGCAGCACGAGTGCGACCATCTGGCCGGTCACCTGTATCTCGATCGTCTGATCGGCCGCAATCAGCGAGCTGCGAAGAAGATGATCAAAGCCAGGGGGTGGACGGGGCCGGGGAACAGTTGGCTACCCGGATCCGACTCCAACCCGTTCGGTTGGTGAGCGATTCGGCTCCGTCGCCGTCAGAACGGGTTGTAGACGAAGAGCGTCCGGTAGTCCCACTCCGAGGACCCGGTTGGGATCCGTATCTGGGTCAAGCCGCGACCGTTCTGGGTGCACCAGGTACGCGCGTGGAATGACGAGCAGTCGATCTGCTGGCTGGTGCCGAACGGACTGATGATCAATGACCTGTCGCTCGCGCTGCTGTACGCCGCGGGATCGAAGGCGCTCACGAAGTGATCGGTCCAGTCCTGCGGCCCGAACGGGTTGTCCTCGGGTGCAGCCGACGCCGTAGGAGCCAAGAGCAATGCGCCGCCGATTGTCAGTGCCGCTGTGGCGAGAATCTTCTTCAGCATGGTGGCTCCGTTCGTTTCGAGCACGAATACTCGGTCCGCACTGGATCGACTGCAAGCGCCCGCGCGTTACGGACCGCCTCCGCCGCGGAACACGGCACACTGGCAACCATGACAGCAATCGAAGCTCCCCTCGTCGCTCAGCGGCTCGGCCGTCGCCTCTCCGCCTGGGGCGCCGGAAGTGTGCTCGCCGGAACGGTGTTGGCGTCGTGCGACTCGTCGCCGGCGCGTCGAGCGTTCGGTCTGCAGACGGCCGGGTGGGGCGCGATCGATCTGGCGATCGCGGGTGTAGGTGCGCTGAGTTCGAAGCCTCCGACGGCAGCGAGCTTGCGCCGGCTGCTGTGGATCAATGCCGGTCTCGACGTCCTCTACATTGCGGCCGGTGCACATGTCGCCGTCCGGAAGCCAAGGTTCGGTGGCAGGATCACCGCTGACCAGGCGCTGGGCCACGGCGCGGCCGTTGTCGTGCAGGGGGCTGCGCTCCTTGGGCTGGACACCACGCATGCCCGGATGATCGGCGGCTAATCACACGAGTGTCATTCTCGCCGTTGGCAATTTGTCAAGCACCGACACGCCTCATTTGTTGCGCGACAGGTCGATTTACGTAACACTCGTCCCATCAGTCACATCAGTATCGTGGGTCACACGGGAAACGGTGGGTTCGTCCATGCGTGTACGTAGTCGGCAGATCGCTGCCGGGGCTGTACTGGCACTGGCGGTGAGCGGGCTCAGCGCTCTGACCGCGCCGACTGTCTCGGCGGAACCGTGTGGCGGTCTCGGCGGACCGGGCTCGTCGCCCCTGTTCGGATCGTCCGGCAGCGCAGGGATGTCGGGTAAGAACCCGCAGGGCCCGCAGGGGCCACTGCCACGGATCACCGGCAACACCCAGAGCATCGCCTGGGTCACCGGCCCGCTCAGCGTGAACAACACCTACAACGATCTGGCGATCTCCGGCACCGATCTCGGCATCACCTGGGACAACGGGTCCGGTCAGATCTTGATGGCGTTCGGTGACACGTTCGGCGATTGCTCCTCCGGCAACGCACAGTGGCGCAGCAACGCACTCTTCCGGTCGGACAAGGCCTCGACGAACCTGGCGCAGGGCATCGAGATCGGTCCTGCCGATCCCGCCTCCACCACCTCCGGTGCTGTGGTCAGGGCGAACAACCCACGCTATGCCGCCGAGATCATCTCGAGTGCAAAGCTTCCGAGCGTCGAGGACACGACGATTCCCACCGCCGCCATCGCGATCGGCGGAACCCAATACATCAACTACATGTCGGTACAGAGTTGGGGAACGCCCGGAAACTGGATCACCAACTACTCCGCGACCGCCAAATCCACGGACAACGGCCAGAATTGGACGACGGACCCCAAGACCATCCGCGTCAACAAGGGTGTCACCATCCCCGGCTTCGTCAACGTCCACGAAAGTCAGGGAAAGTTTCAGCAGAGTGCGTACGTACTCGGCCGAGATGGCAGGTACCTCTACCAGTTCGGTACTCCCAACGGACGATTCGGTGATGCGTTCGTCTCCCGGGTGGCACCGTCGGCGATCGAGGATCTCACCCAATACGAGTACTCGACGCAGGATCCGGATCCGGCAAAGCAGTGGTCGACGAACATCGGCGACACCGTCGCTGTCGTCAAGGGGCCGGTCAGCGAGATGTCGGTGGCGTGGAACGACTACCTGGGTCGTTACGTGATGATGTACGGCGACGAGCGCTCGCGCACGTTGGTCGCACGTACTGCCGAGAATCCAGAGGGGCCGTGGAGCGCACCGAAGACCATCCTCGACGCCAATCAGACGGCCGGCGGCATCTACGCACCGTTCATTCATCCGATGTCGAGCGGAAAAGACCTGTACTTCACCGCTTCTCGGTGGTCGGACTACAACGTGCTGCTGCTGAAGACGAACCTCGACGCGTTGAAGTGAGCTCCGCAGATCGCGCGATGGCTGCGTTCAGGTAGTTCTCGACGTCCAGATCTATGGGTGCGCAGTGCAATCCGCGCCGAATCGTCGCGAGATATCTGCTCGACGGTTCGCCGGGTTCCCGCTGGATCGAACTGGTCAGCGTGAAGGCCGGCACTGCGTCGATGTCCGGAAGTCGCAGTAGTGCATCGTATTTCCCGCGGAAGCTCTCGCCCTTGCGATCCACTGTGAGGTGCAACCACTGCCCGATTGCGAGAGTCGGCGGCACTGTCACATCGATGGACTCGACGACGTTCTCGACGGCGGCCAGATGGGAGAACTGGACCCGATCGATCAGATAACCGTGCGCCAGAGACCTGTTCGCAGAATCGGACGTCAACGACACGAAGGCCGGTGAACCGGCCCAGCGCCGCGAGACGCCAGCGAAGTACAGCGGGTGATCGATCCACAGCCAACGCTCGTCCGCCGGCATTGCCGCTGAGGGTGCCGGTGGGTGCGCACCGAACTCGGAGTTCTCGTCGGAACCTGTCAGGTACGCAAGAAATCTCTCGCGCAGCAGATTCGACCCGTACGAGAAGTACCAGACTTGCTCCGTCATTCGGTCTCGAACAGTTGCCGGTACGCCTCGGCGAGCAGATCGGCAGCGAGATCGTTGTTGTGTGTCGCCGCGGCCGTCGACCGCCCGGAGCGCATCAGCCGGGCATTGAGGCCGTAGGCGAGGTCGTCGAAGGTGTCGTCGTCGATCCCCAAGTCGACGTCCACGTCTTCCTCGAGCAGCGCCCCGAGGTCGATCGACCAGGACCACACCCTCTCTTCCCGATATGGTCCGCGTCCTGCGCTCACGGTCTCGTTGGAGACCTCCAGCTGTTCGTCCGTTCGGTCGCGCGGAACGTTCGTGTTGATCCGTAGGTCGAGTTCGATCGCATCGTCGTCGTGCATGATCTCGTCGACCCGAAGCGTCTCGAAACCACCGCAGGTCAGCGTCACCAAGCGCCGGGTCCCCGGGGTTTCGGGCTGATCGGACAGTTCGGTCTGATCGGACAGTGCCGTCACCTGCCACAGGTATTTCGCCGTGTTGGCGGGGTCGGGGATCGAGGAGTTGATGTAGTCGGCGACGATGCTGCGGATGGCTGGGTAGGCGATGTGGTCGGACAGTTCCCAGAACTGTCGGCGACGCTGCCCGACGGCCGCGTCCTGGAGCGTCGCGCGCTTGGCTCGTTCCTTCGGGAGTGCGGATTTCGCCCCCGGCGCATCAGCGACCGTTGCGGACGTCGAGGGGCGTGGACGGAGCGGAGCCAGTTTCGAGACGATGGCCGTCAGTGTCGACAGATCCTCGACGGTACCCGGAGCGAAGTCGATGGCCTCGATGTCGGGCCAGATGTGCAGGTCGGCACTGAATTGTGCGGCGACGGAATCGGAGTATCCGACGGAGGCCTCGTTGTTCGCGAAGTGCAGTACGTACAGGCCGGACCGGTGCTCTTCGGCGGCGAAGATCGTGGATATGGATCCGGCGTCGGTGACGTCGAACCGCTCGAAGGTGAACCCGTCGGGAGTGGAGGCTGTCGTCATGGTCGTGAATCTACCGAGGTGAGTACGCTGCGCCTATTCTTGCGTCGTGTCCGCATTGTCGGGTATTCGTTCCTCGGGCAGACGAGTTAGGTGAACCTTGGGTTTCGGCCGTTCAGAGTCGTTCTGCCGCCCGGGGTTCCGGGTTGTGCGACGTCGCGGTGTCAGTTTCGGCAACGTGAACAAACGACGAATCGGCTTTGCTATCTTGTGGAATGTCTGTTTCCACCGCTAATGAAACAAACACGAAACACGCGGTGTGAAAGATACCGAGAGTGGTGCCAGCGGGCACGGCTGTGGTGCTCGATGGAAGGTGGTTGCGTGTGGGCGGTTATCTTGCGCGGAGGTTGCTCAACTACGTCGTACTGCTGCTCATCGCGACGTTTCTGACCTATCTCCTGGCGTCGCTCACCTTCGATCCACTGTCCAATCTGCTCAGCCGTAATCCACCCCCATCGGACGCGGTTCTCGCCGCCAAGCGTGCGGCCCTGCATCTCGACGACAACCCGGTATTGCGCTACCTGAAGTGGCTGTGGGCGGTGCTGCACGGTGATTTCGGCCAGACGATCGCTGCTGGTTCGGTCAACGACGAGCTGTGGCGTCGCATTCTCGTCTCGCTACGGTTGGTGGTGCTCGGTACGGTCCTCGGCGCGGTGCTGGGGACGCTCGTGGGTGCGTACGGTGCCGTTCGGCAGTACAAGATCTTCGACCATGTCGCCACTGTCGTGACGTTCATCCTCATCAGCACACCGATCCTCGTCCTTGCTCCGGTACTCAAATACCTGGCCGTGCAGGTCAATCAGAGCACCGGCAGTCAGTTCTTCCAGTACACCGGCGAGACGTCCACAACGCTCGCGCCAGGTCTGATGAACGAGATCGTCGATCGAGCGCAGCACCTGTTGCTGCCGACCATCGTGCTGATGTTGTTCACGATCGGCGGTTACAGCCGCTACATGCGCAGCTCCATGTTGGACGAGCTGAACATGGACTACATCCGCACCGCTCGCGGAAAAGGTCTCACCCGTGGCCGTGCGATCTTCAAGCACGGCTTCCGTACTGCGCTGATCCCGATGGCGACGTTGTTCGCCTTCGGTATGGGCGCGGTGATCACCGGCGCGACGTTCACCGAGCGCGTGTTCGGGTGGTACGGCATGGGTGACTGGTTGATCTACGGCATCACCAGCCAGGACATCAACATCACGCTCGCAGTGTCGTTGTTCACCGCGCTCTCGGTCCTCGTTTCCGGGATGTTGACCGACATACTCACGGCCGCATTGGATCCGCGCGTTCGCTACGCGGACTGAATCCACCACTTCGACGAAGGAAAGGATCTTCCGATGGCGACACCTGTGGTTCCCGATATCGCTGCGGTGGAAGGCCCGACTGCAACGTCGGCGCCGATCACCCGACGGCGATTGGTATTGCGCCGGTTCCTGCGCAACAGGGCGGCTCTGGTCGGCGTGGTGGTGTTGATCGCGATGTTCGTGGGGGCGTTCGTGCTTCCGCATTTCATCCCCTACTCCTACGAGGAGCTCGACGCATACGCACTGAACTCGCCGCCGACGACGCGGCACTGGTTCGGCACCAACCAGATCGGCCAGGACGTTCTGGCTCAGACATTGCGTGGTCTGCAGAAGTCGTTGATCATCGGCATGCTTGTCGCTGTCATCTCCACGGTGCTCGCCGGTGTCGTCGGCGCGGTCGCCGGATACTTCGGCGGTTGGCCTGATCGGGTGCTGATGTGGGTGGCCGATGTTCTGCTCGTCGTACCCAGCTTTCTGGTCATCGCCATCTGCTCGCCGCTGTTTCGCGGTAAGAGCTTCTTCATTCTGGTCCTGCTGCTCGCGGCCTTCGCGTGGATGATCACCTCCCGCATCATCCGGGCGATGACGAGGTCCCTTCGTGAGCGCGAATTCATCCGTGCTGCAAAGTACATGGGCGCGACACCCGGCAGCGTCATCGGCAAGCACGTGATGCCGTCGATGGCCTCGATTCTGATCGTCGACGTGACGCTCAACGTGGGTATCGCCATCATCGGTGAGGCGTCCCTGAGTTACTTCGGTTTTGGCGTCCAGCGACCCGACGTCTCGCTCGGGACATTGATTGCCGAC
This sequence comes from Rhodococcus sp. MALMAid1271, assembly GCF_049195265.1. NCBI lineage: Bacteria > Bacillati > Actinomycetota > Actinomycetes > Mycobacteriales > Nocardiaceae > Rhodococcus > Rhodococcus sp. MALMAid1271. The sequence goes on from NZ_JBMIRQ010000119.1 coordinate 7,084, forward strand.
GGAACCTCGTCCGCGTTGACCTATCCGTGGCTGTTCGCGTTCTGTTGTGGCGCATTGGTTTTGATCGTGCTGGCGACCAACTTCGTCGGCGACGGCCTGCGCGATGCATTCGATCCGAACTCTACGAGGGGACAGGCACGTGGCTGAGGCGGTGCCGGTGTTGAAGGTCAGCGGACTCGAGGTCAGCTTCCCCAGTGAGGAAGGACGCATCACGGCGGTCCGTGGCCTGGACTACCAGGTCGACAAGGGCGAGGTGATGGCCATCGTCGGTGAGTCCGGTTCGGGCAAGTCGGTCTCGTCTCTCGCCGTCATGGGGCTGCTTCCGGAGACCGCGCGGGTCACCGGGTCCATCGAGCTGAACGGCCGTCAACTGCTCGGACTCTCCGATCGCGAGATGTCCCGGGAACGTGGGCGTTCGGTGGCGATGATCTCGCAGGATCCGTTGACCGCGCTGACACCCATCTACCGCATCGGCGATCAGATAGCCGAGGCGATCTCGGTGCACAATCGTTCGTTGACCAAGGCGAAGGTCCACGAACGCACCCTCGAGTTGCTCGATCTGGTCGGCATCTCCGACCCGGCGACCCGGGCGCGGTCATATCCGCACGAGTTCTCCGGCGGCATGCGTCAACGCGTCGTCATCGCAATGGCCATTGCCAACGACCCGGACCTCATCATCGCCGACGAGCCGACGACAGCTCTGGACGTGACGATTCAGGCCCAGATCCTCGATCTTCTCCGTACCGCTCGCGATGTGACCGGGGCCGGCGTCGTGTTCATCACGCACGACCTGGGAGTCGTTGCCGGCGTTGCTGATCGAGCGATGGTGATGTATGCCGGTCGCGCAGTCGAGACCGCGCCGGTGGACCGGTTGTACGAGCATCCGTCGATGCCGTACACCGTCGGCTTGCTCGGGTCCGTCCCGCGCCCGGATCGTCCGGCGCAGGAACGGCTCGTCCCGATCGAGGGAACTCCGCCTGCCCTGGTGAACCTCCCGACGGGCTGCCCGTTCGGGCCTCGATGCCCGTTGCACATCGACGCCTGTGATGCGGGGGAGCCACCGTTGGTCGAGGTCGCGCCGAACCACAGAGCTGCGTGCATTCGCGTCGATGCGGCCACGGCAGAGTCGGTGGAGGAGGAGTTCGAGGGGTCTGAGGGGTCTGCTCCGGCAGAACAGGCGGCGACGGTATCGAAGGACGCCCCGGTGCTGTCGGTGAAAGGTCTGCACAAGAGTTACCCGATGTTCAAAGGATCGGTGTTGCGCCGCCGAGCCGGCGAAGTCGCTGCGGTACAGGGGATCAGCTTCGACGTCCACGCCGGGTCCACATTGGCGATCGTCGGTGAGTCCGGCTGCGGAAAGTCGACGACGCTGCTCGAGATCATGGAATTCGTGAAACCGCAGCAGGGTTCGATCGAGATCAACGGCGTCGAGCCCTACAGTCTGAGCCGCAGCGACCAACGAAAACTGCGGGCGCACATTCAGATCGTGTTCCAGGACCCGATGGGCTCGCTCGATCCGCGTATGCCGGTGGGCGAGATCATCGCCGAGCCGCTCAAGATCAACGGCGTCGGAGTCGACGAGCGCACCCGCCGCGTGCGCGAACTCATGGACATCGTCGGGATGCGTCCTGAACTCGCGGACCGGTATCCCACTCAGTTCTCCGGCGGCCAGCGTCAACGCGTCGGCATAGCACGAGCTTTGGCGCTGGAGCCGTCGATCCTGGTGCTCGACGAGCCGGTATCGGCGCTGGATGTGTCGATCCAGGCGGGCGTGCTGAACCTGCTGCAGGATCTGCAGGACGAGTTGGGGCTGGCGTATCTGTTCGTCTCCCACGATCTGTCGGTGGTGCGGCATCTCGCCGACGAGGTCGCGGTGATGCGCAACGGCGCGTTCGTGGAGAAAGGCCCGACGGCGCAGGTCTTCGACGCGCCGAAGCACCCGTATACGCGGGCTCTGCTCAAAGCCATCCCCATTCCCGATCCGGTGCTCCAACGCGCCCGAATCGCCGAGGCCGCGAAACTGGCCGACGCGATCTGACCCTGCAGGTTACGTGCACACTGAGAAAGGTGAACTGATGAGAGTCAAGCTATTTCGGGCACTGGTCCCGATCGCGATGGCCGTGACCACCGTGGGTCTGGTGGCGGGGTGCAGCTCCGGCGACTCCGGGCCCAACCCCGACGCGCCTGCGTCTTTCGACAGCGGCGAGCAGATCAACCCGCATCCCATCAGCGATCTGCAGCAGGGCGGGAACATGAACTTCCCGCTCTCGCAGGTCGTCGCCAACTACAACTACTACCAAATAGACGGGACCAACGTCGGTACGGCGAGAATTTACGCGGCACTGATGCCGACGGCGTTCAAGGCCGCCGCCGACGCGAGCCTGACGGTGGCGTCGGACTTCTTCACCGATATCACCGAGGCGGAGGTCGACGGCAAGCAGGTCATCACCTACGACATCAACCCGAAGGCCAAGTGGAGCAACGGCCGACCGCTCGATTACACCGATCTGGTGGCTCAGTGGACGGCCAACAATGGCAAGGACCCGGCCTACGAGGCCTCGTCCACGGCAGGTTACGACAAGGTCGAGTCTGTGGTCCGCGGTGACAACGATCAGCAGGTGATCGTCACGTTCGCCGAGAAGTTCGGTGACTGGCGTTCGCTGTTCACGCCGCTGATGCCGGCGGAGTCCATGAACAGCGTGGAGGCGTTCAACACCGGTTTCGTCACGTCCATGCCGCCCACTGCGGGCCCGTTCCGGATCAGGACCATCGAACCCGGTGGCAAGCGCATCGTCGCCGAGCGAAACCCGGACTGGTGGGGTGAGAATCTCGCGGTGCTCGACACCATCACGTATCTGCCGCTCGATTCGACCGCAGCCATCGGCGCGCTGCAGAGCGGCGAGATCGATTACTACGAATTGGGCAGCAATGCAGACGCGTTCAAGGTTGCGCGCGGCATCCCGAACGTCGACCTGCGGCAGAGCCTCGGGTCGCAATACCGCCACTTCGACTTCAACGGGGCACCCGGTCGCATCACCTCGGACAAGGCCGTTCGGGTCGCCTTGATGAAAGCGATCGATCGTGACTACCTGGCTACCTCGCAGCTCGGCCAGATCACCTCGAACCCAGCGGTGCTGAACAATCACATCTTCGTCGACGGGCAGAAGGGCTACCAGGCCAACAACGGCGACATCACCTTCGACCCGGAGAAGGCGAAGTCCGAGCTCGACGCAGCAGGCTGGACGATGAACGGGGAGTTCCGTTCCAAGGACGGCCAACAGCTCGATCTGCACGACATCATTCCTGCCGATACACCCAATGCGACGCAGGAAGCGCAGATCATTCAGCAGAACCTCAAGGCTGTCGGTGCCAATCTGATCATCGACGCCGTGCCTGCGGACGACTTCTTCGAGAAGTACATCCTGGTCGGTGCTTTCGACGTCACTCACTTCACCTGGGAGGGAACGCCGTTCACCTCCAGCAGTGACGGTATCTTCCGGCTGACACCTGGGAGCACGCTGCAGAACTACGGGCAGATCGGGTCCGAGGAGATCAATGGTTTGCTCGATACCGCTGCGGCCGAACTCGACGACGATGCGCGTATCGCCGACTACAACGAGGCGGACAAGGCGATCTGGGCCGAGGGCCACAGCTTGACACTGTTCCAGCGTCCGTTCACCTACGCGACGAAGTCGAATCTCGCGAACTTCGGCGCTCCAGGATTCGGCGATCTCGATATGTCGAAGGTCGGGTTCCTGAAATAAGAAGCGGGCTGGCATATCCGGTCGGTGCCGCGGCAATCACTGTGATTGTCGCGGCATCGACCGTTGTCGTCATCGCGCCGTTGAGTGTGTTCGTTGTGCTCGTCGTTCTGGTCCGGACGGGTTGGTCGGTGGCGTGCGCGCTGCTGGCCGGGCGGTTCATGGTCAGCTCGACCACCGTACGGCGGGTGCGGTTTCAACACCGTATGCGCTCTCGCGGCTACCTCGAGGTCCGCGAGAACGGTTCGCGGGCGTGGTATCCCGTCTACTTCCACACCGGCCTGTTGGCGATCGTCCCCGATGCACATGCCCGCATGAGTAGGTCGATCCTCGGGCGTCGTGCGTTCATGATCGAGCCCGGGATTCTCGCGGTTCCGTCGGGTCCTCGCCGGGCGTCGCTCCCTCTCGGCGCTCCGCTCGACGCCCCGCGATTGAACGAGTCCGATTTGCGTACCCGCAGTGACCGGTTCGGTTCGCTGCGCCGCCGAGTCGTGCTCGACGCCCCCGCCGCGGTGGCGGGACCGTTCATCGGCTTGTTGTGGCTCGTCGTCGACGGCGGCGGTTTCGCCGAGTTCTCGGCAGTTTCCGTGCTGGCTGCTGTTACTGCGATCTGGTGGTCGGCGATCGGTGGCAGCGACCCGAGCTGAGCTGCGCTGCTGAGCAATTCGTCCGACGCATGATCGTAACTGCCGAGAAACACACCTCCTCTACGTTCGGGATTCGGACAATTCAGGAGGCATCATGGCGAAGTCGATGGCGGAGCATGCAGCGGAGACGATCACCAAGGGGATCGGTCGTCGAGGATTCATCCAGGCTGTGGCGGCCCTCGGCGCGGGAGTCGGAATTGCCGGTACGGCAGCATGTTCGACCTCCTCATCGAGTACGGCCGCGTCGAGTTCGTCCGCACCGACAGCTACCGGCATCTTGCAGCCCGGCGCGGGAGATATCTCCGGCGACCACTACCTGAGCTCGGAGGTCGACCAGGTGCTGTGGGGGTATGTGCCGACGGTCGAGTCTCAATCGGTAATGCAGATGAAGTCCGGCGAGACGGTGACCATCGACGCGCTCAGCCACGAGGGAATTCTCGAAGACCAGGGCCGTGATCCGGTCGAGTTCTTCGGCAGCAAGGGCGTGTCGGAATCCGATGTGCTGCGCGATGCCATCGACATCGCAGGCGGATACGACCGGACCGTCCGTAACTTCGACGTGGATGGCCCGCACGTGGTGACGGGGCCGGTATTCGTCGAGGGTGCGCAGCGCGGCGACGTGCTGAAGATCGAGACGCTCGAAGCGATACCGCGCGTGCCGTACGGAGTGGTGTCGAGTAGACACGGCAAGGGTGCTCTCGCGGTGACGGCGTCGGGTGAAGCGCCCGCGGGCATCGACCTGTCCGAGGTGATGCCGCCGATCGGGAGCGATGGCAGAAAGTCCGGTGACCCGACGCAATACGGCAATGTCTCCACGTTCACCGCAGTCGAGGACGGGCAGGGTGTGATGCAGTACGGGGATGCAGCCGTACGTTTTCCGCTCCGTCCGTTCATGGGCATGATGGGTGTAGCGTTCGCGGACGAACCGGGCCTGACGTCACCGAACGCCAACTCGGTTCCGCCGACCCTCGGCGGCGGCAATATCGACATCGGACTGTTGGGTGTCGGCTCCACCTTCTACCTCCCGGTGTTCGCAGAGGGTGCGTTGTTCTACGTCGGTGATCCGCACATGGCCATGGGCGACGGCGAGGTAGCGCTCACCGCGATGGAGGGCTCGTTGCGCGGCACCTTCCGTCTCACGGTCTGCAAGGCCGGCAGTGGTGATGCCCCGTCCGTGGCCTATTCGTATCCCTTCGCCGAGAACGCGGATTCCTGGATCCCGATCGGCTTGTCGGATCCGGACGGTGCCGTCGACGGTCAGAGTTCGGACCTGAACGCGGCCATGCGACGTGCCGTGGTCAACGCGCTCGACTTCCTCGAGAACGATCTCGGAATGGACCGTGCGACGGCGTACGCCTACCTCTCCGCCGCCGCGAACTTCAGTGTCTCGCAGGTGGTCGACAAGACAGTCGGCGTGCACGCCCAGATATCGAAGACGCATTTCGATCGGTAGTTCACCCCGCTCTCGGTGGGCAACGGTAGTGACGTACCGAGGCTTGCTCGGGCGATCTCGATCGTCTACCCCGCGCGGTCGGTGAGCCAGCCGATGATGTCGGCGGTGACCTCGTCGCGGTTGGTCTCGTTGAGGATCTCGTGGCGGGCACCGGGGTAGAGGGTGACGGTCACATCGCTCATGCCGGCCTCGCGGTACCGGGACGCGAGGGTTTCGATCAACTGTCCGCCGCCCGCGAGCGGGTCGTCGGTTCCCGAGGTGATCAGCAACGGGAGGTCGGAACGGATCTGCTCGAGATTGTGCGGATCGGCAAGCTTGTCGGCCTCGCCGAACAGCGCAGGAACCGTCGACTCGGGGAGGTCGAACCCGCACAGTGGATCTGCGACATACGCGTCGACCTCGTCCTCGTCGCGCGAGAGCCACTCGTATCCGGTGCGGTGCTCGAAGGCGGCATTGAACACGCTCAGATCTCCCGCGGGGGCGTCGGCCATTCCCGCGGCGAGGACACTGAGTGTGGTCGAACCCGAGAGCACCACGCCCTCGTACAGGTCCGATCGTTCGATCAGAACATGCTGCGCGGCAAACGATCCCATCGAATGTGCAAACAAGAACAACGGTAGATCCGGGTACTCGTCGAGCAGCGATTCCCCGAGCTGCTCGATGTCGGCCCACAATCCGGCAAAGTCCGCGGCACCGAAGTCGCCCGGAGTCTGGACGATCGACTGGCCGTGGCCGCGGTGATCGGACGCGACGGCATGGAACCCCGCGTCGTTCAATGCGGCGGCGAATCGGGCGTACCGGCTGCCGTGCTCGGCGAGTCCGTGCGCGATCTGCACGACGCCCCGGACCGGGTCGGCGGACGTCGCCCACGTGTAGGTACTGATCTCGATGTCGTCCTGCTTGGATACGAACGACGATGCGTTGGCCACGGGTGACTCCTCGAAACGGCGATGGGAACGAGACTCGAACCTATCTCCTACGCGTCCTCTATCGGGTCGAAATGCGAGACGACGGGGAACGGCTCGCAGAAATGATGCAACACAGACTTCCACTCCCGGTACGCGTCGGACTGCCTGAAGCCCTCTGTGTGGTCTTCGAGGCGCTCCCACTCCACCAAGAGAAGATAAGTACTCGGCTGTTCGATGCCACGCGAGAGGGTCAGGTTCACGAACCCCGGCATCGAGGAGATGATCGATTCAGCGTTGGCGAAGGCGGCTTCGAACTCGTCGGTTCGGTGGGGAATGACCTGCAGTAGGGCGTGTTCGACTATCACCGGAACAGTATGACAACAAGCCCCCTACAGCTCCTCGGACACCATGCCCGGGGAGCTGTAGGGAGAGGTGGTTACTTCGCGGAGACTCGCACCAGTTTCTTGTTCACGAACTCGTCCATGCCCCACGGTCCCAGCTCACGCCCGACGCCGGAGCGCTTGACGCCTCCGAAGGGCAGGCCGGGCAGCGTGGTGCCATGCTCGTTGACGAAGGCCATGCCCACCTCGAGCTGCTCTGCCACGTCACGGGCCTTGTCGAGGTCGGCGCTCCACACCGAGCCGCTCAGGCCGTACGGGGAGGAATTGGCCAATTCGATTGCCTGCTGCGGGCTTTCGACCTTGTAGATCACGCCGGCCGGCCCGAACAGCTCTTCGCTGTACGCCCGCATGTCCGGGGTGACATCCGTCAGCAGCGTCGGTTGCACGTAGGCACCCGGTCCGTCGATCTTCTTGCCACCGGTCAGCACTGTTGCGCCCTTGGCGACGGCGTCGTCGATCTGCTCGATCAGCGTATCGGCGGCGGTCTGGGAAGACAGTGGGCCGAGGGTGGTTTTGGCGTCCAACGGATCGCCTGTCTGCACGGCCTCGAACGAGGCGGTGAGTTTGGTGACGAACTCGTCGTAGATGTCCTCGGCGACGAGGATGCGCTTGGCGGCGTTACAGGCTTGACCTGCGTTGGAGAGCCGCGCTCGGGTCGCGGATTCGACGGTGGCGTCCATGTCGTCGGAGTCGAGCAGGATGAACACGTCCGATCCGCCGAGTTCGAGGACCACCTTCTTGAGATTGCGTCCGGCGGTCTCGGCGACGGAGGTCCCGGCCCGCTCGCTGCCGGTGAGCGAGACGCCTTGAACGCGTGGGTCGGCGATCATGTCCGCGATCTGCTCGTTGGTGGCGAAGATGTTGATGTACGCGTCCTGGGGGAGTCCGGCTTGCTGGAAGATCTCCTCCATCAGCAGAGCCGACTGCGGGCAATTGGGTGCGTGCTTGAGCAGGATGGTGTTGCCCACCATCAGGTTCGGGCCGGCGAACCGGGCCACCTGGTAGTACGGAAAGTTCCACGGCATGACGCCGACCAGTGCGCCCACCGGCTTACGCTGCAGCACAGACTCTTCCGCGCCTGGGACGTCGAGCTTCTCGTCTTCGAGCAGCGTGGGTCCGTTGTCGGCGTAGTAGCGGTAGATGCTCGAAGACAGCTCCACCTCGCCCTGGGACTCGGTGAGTGGCTTACCCATTTCGAGGGAGATGCTTCGGGCCAATTCGTCCGACCGCTCGGTGTAGAGGTCGGCTACTTTGTGCAGGATCTCGGCGCGGTGCTCGGGGGAGGTCTTGCGCCAGGTCTGAAATCCGGCGTGTGCGTCGGTCAGCGCGCGCTCGACTCCGGCTGCGTCGAGGGTCTCGAATTCCTTGACAGTTGTGCCGTCGGCAGGATTGACAGTTTTGTAGGTTGTCATGCTCGGTTCAACGGTCGGGGAGGGGGTTGTTGTTCCGATTCGGGCAAATCGGATGCTCCGACGGTGGTCAGGAGAGCGGCAGTCGCAGGTAGCGAAATCCTTTGAGCGCCCTACTGGTCGGTAACTTGGGCGCGGTGAAGGAGTGATACCCCACTGGCACGCACAGCGCAGGGTTCAAAGATTAAAGTCGAGGATGGACGCATCCAAAAGACGACGTTGAAACTGAGGCAAAGGCGAAACATGACAGCGAAGAAGCCGACCATCATCTACACCCTGACCGACGAGGCGCCCATGCTGGCGACTCACGCGTTTCTGCCGGTCATACGTTCTTTCGCCAGCGCGGCCGAGATCAGCGTCGAGTCGAGTGACATCTCCGTTGCGAACCGCATCCTCGCCGAGTTCCCGGATTACCTCACCGAAGACCAGCGGGTGACGGACAACCTCGCGGAGCTGGGCAAGCTGACGCAGCAGCCGGAGACCAACATCATCAAGCTGCCGAACATCAGCGCTTCGGTTCCGCAGTTGCTCGCGGCCATCAAGGAACTGCAGGACAAGGGCTACGCGATTCCCGACTTCCCCGGCAACCCGAAGACCGACGAGGAACGCGAGATCCGCGAGCGATACACCAAGTGCCTTGGCAGCGCGGTCAATCCTGTTCTGCGTGAGGGGAACTCGGACCGTCGCGCGCCCAAGGCGGTCAAGGAATTCGCGCGCAAGCACCCGCACAGCATGGGTGAGTGGTCTCCCGCGTCGCGTACCCACGTCGCGCACATGCGCCACGGCGACTTCTATCACGGCGAGAAGTCGATGACCGTCGAAGGCGACCGCGAAATCAAGATGGAGCTGCTCACCGAGGGTGGCGAGACCATCGTCCTCAAGGAGAAGGTGACGCTCACCGACGGCGACGTCATCGACAGCATGTTCATGAGCAAGAAGGCGCTCATCGAGTTCTACGAAGAGCAGATGGAGGACGCCTACAAGACGGGCATCATGTTCTCCCTGCACGTCAAAGCCACGATGATGCGAGTATCGCACCCCATCGTCTTCGGTCACGCCGTCAAGGTCTTCTACAAGGATGCGTTCGCCAAGCATGGCGACCTGTTCGAGGAGCTGGGCGTCAACGTCAACAACGGGCTGTCGGATCTGTACAGCAAGATCGAGACCCTCCCCAGCGCACAGCGGGAAGAGATCATCGACGACCTGCACAAGTGCCACGAGACTCGTCCGGAGCTCGCGATGGTCGACTCGGCGCGCGGCATCTCGAACTTCCACTCGCCCAGTGACGTCATCGTCGACGCGTCGATGCCTGCGATGATTCGCAGCGGCGGCAAGATGTGGGGCGCGGACGGCCGGCCGAAGGACACCAAGGCAGTCAGTCCCGAGTCGACGTTCTTCCGCATCTACCAGGAAATGATCAACTTCTGTAAGACCAACGGCCAGTTCGATCCGACCACGATGGGCACCGTGCCCAACGTCGGGCTGATGGCGCAGAAGGCCGAGGAGTACGGCTCGCACGACAAGACCTTCGAGGTTCCCGCAGGCGGCGTCGCGAACATCACCGACCTGGCGACGGGCGAGGTTCTGCTGACGCAGGACGTCGAAGAGGGCGATATCTGGCGTCTGTGCATCGTCAAGGATGCGCCGATCCGCGACTGGGTTGCGCTGGCTGTGCGACGCACCCGTGAGTCCGGAATGCCGGTCGTCTTCTGGCTGGACCCGTACCGCCCGCACGAGAACGAGCTGATCGGCAAGGTACGCAAGTACCTGAAGGATCACGACACCGAGGGCCTCGACATCCAGATCATGTCGCAGGTGCGTGCCATCCGATACACGATGGAACGCCTCATTCGCGGACTCGACACCATCTCCGCGACCGGCAACATCCTGCGTGACTACCTCACCGACCTGTTCCCGATTCTCGAACTCGGCACCAGCGCCAAGATGCTGTCCATCGTTCCGCTGATGGCAGGCGGTGGACTCTACGAGACCGGCGCGGGTGGCTCGGCCCCCAAGCACGTCAAGCAGCTCATCGAAGAGAACCACCTCCGCTGGGATTCGCTGGGCGAGTTCCTGGCCCTCGCAGTCAGCCTCGAGGACTTGGGAACCAAGACCGGCGACGCCAAGGCGACCATCCTCGCCACCGCACTCGATTCGGCCACCGGCAAGCTGCTCGAGAACAGCAAAGGCCCGTCGCGCTCGACCGGTGAGCTCGACAACCGCGGCAGCCAGTTCTACCTCGCTCTCTACTGGGCGAAGGAACTCGCCGAGCAGACCGAGGACGCCGAGCTGGCCGAGCACTTCGCAGCACTCGCGAAGACGCTGTCGGAGAACGAAGAGAAGATCGTCGCGGAGATGAACGAGGTCCAAGGCAACCCCGTCGACATCGGTGGCTACTACTACCCGGACTACGACGCCACCGCCGCGGTGATGCGTCCGTCCAAGACCTTCAACGAGGCTCTGGAGTCGGCGAAGCAGTAGTTTTCTCTGGCTCACCCCCCACGGGATGAATGGTCCATTCACGCGCCCAGACGCTGTGAATGGACCATTCACTCATATTGGGGTGCAACACTTTTCGGGTTCACCGACCGCCCCGGTCGGGGTCAGTGTGACATTCACGCGCTCACACGTATGTGAATGGTCCATTCATCCTTTCGGGGGCGGCACAAGGATGTCGAGGAAGGCCGAACAACTAGCGCTCTGGCGTCGCCCGGGCAATTGCACGACCGAGATGGTGCGGTGGATCGTCGGCTCTATCGGCAGATATACCAGGTTCGCGAACGACATCATCGGCACCACCAATTCCGGGACGACGGTGATGCCGAGTCCCGCCGCGGTCAGGCCCGCCACGGCGGCTACGTTGTGCGCCTGAACCGACGGTCCGACATCGACTCCCGCGTTTTCCAGTGCCAGTCGCACGTGCGACGCGATGCTCGATTCAGGGCCGAATGCGATGAAGGGCTCGTCGGCGAGGTCGGACCACCCCAGGCTCTTGCGCTGTGCCAGAGCGTGATTCGACGGTAGCGCGCAGACGAACGCATCGGCGCTGACTGTCGTGCGCATCAGGTCGTTCGCTCGACCCGAGGCTGCCACCACTGCGAAATCCACGGAGCCGTCGCGGACGGACGCCACCACGTCGTCGCGCAGACCGTCCTTGATGTGTACCGAGACGTCGGGATGGCTGTTGCGGAAGTTCACGATGTACTGCGGGAGGAAGGTCGCCGCGATCGACGGCAGGCATGCGATCGTGACGGTTCCTCGGTCGCCCGAAACGAAGCGTCCGATCTGCTCGAGGCCGTCATCGAACTCGAGCAATACCCGACGGGCATAGGCCGTCACTTCGTGTCCATCGCCGGTGAGGTCGACGCTGCGGGTGGTGCGCACGAACAGTCGCACGCCTAGACGGCGCTCGGCCTCGGCGACGGTACGGCTCAGGTTCGGTTGGGAGACCTGCAGCCACGCGGCCGCCGCGGTGAAGCTCGCATGATCGGCCAGTGCGACGACGGCTCGTAGATGTGCAATCCCCAGATTTATGCCCACGGTGCATGAATCTATGCCCAACTGATGTTGGACTGCGTAAGTGATCTGCACGACACTCGTCGTATTCGATGAAGGAGATCACATGCTGTCACTACTCGGCTTCGGGACGATTGCCATCATCCTGCTGCTGTTGTTCACCCAACGCGTCGCGGCCATCGTTGCGCTTGCGGGTGTCCCACTCGCCGCAGCGTTCCTGGCCGGCAACTCGCCGTCCGAGGTGGCAGGGTTCGTCAAAGACGGGCTCGGCGGAGTGGTGGGTGTCGCGGCGATGTTCCTGTTCGCGATCGTGTTCTTCGGAATCATGCGCGACGCGGGTCTGTTCGATCCCATCATCGCCCGCATCGTGCGCTGGGCGGGTAGCGCCCCGCCGACAGTGGCAGTCGCGACCACTGCCCTCGCCGTGGTGGCTCACCTCGACGGTGCCGGCGCTACAACGTTCCTGATCGCCGTTCCCGCGATGCTGCCGATCTACGAACGCCTCGGTATGAGCAGGCTCGTTCTGGCCACCTGCGTCGGTCTCGGTGCCGGCGCGATGAACATGGTCCCCTGGGGCGGTCCGACTGCTCGCGCTGCAGCAACTCTGGGTGTCGACGCCAACGAACTGTGGGTCCCGTTGATTCCTGCTCAGATCGCCGGGGTCGTGTTGGCACTGGGCGTTGCCTATTACCTGGGTCGGCGTGAGCGGACGCGTCTGGCCAAGGTGGCCGCGGGCGATGCATCGGCCGTCGTGGAGGAGTCGACGGCGCGAGTCGCCGAACGCATGTCCGTGGGATCCGGGGCTACCGGATCCGCAGCCGGTGACGCGAACGAGGAGCCCGGCAGCCCGTCGACCGGCGGCGACGATGCGGACGGTCCGGCAACCGCGTCGAGTGACCGAGCACTGCTGCGGCCGAAGCTGTTCTGGGTCAACGCCTTCCTGGTCATCGCGACGTTGGCTGCGTTGATCGCAGCCATCGCCCCTCCTGAAACGTGCTTCATCATCGCCGCTATCGTCGCGCTCCTCGTCAACTACCGGGGAATGAAGGCCCAGTCCGCCCGCATCGAGGCCCACGCCGTCGGCGCGATGCTGATGGTCGGCACGTTGTTGGCTGCCGGGGTGCTACTCGGTGTGCTCGACGGAAGCGGCATGATCGAGTCGATGGCGGTCAGTGCGGCGAATGCCATTCCGGACGCTATGGCCCCCGCCTTACCGCTCATCGTCGGCGTGTTCGCCGTCCCGATGAGCCTGATCTTCGGGCCCGACGCGTACTACTTCGGCGTGCTGCCGGTCCTCATCGAGGTGGGTGACCAACTCGGCGTCAGCGCACTCGATCTGGCGCAAGCCTCGATCATCGGTGAGGAAACGGTCGGATTCCCGATCAGCCCGATGACCGGCGCGTTCTACCTTCTGGTGGGTCTCGCGAAAGTCGACATCGGTAAGCACATTCGGCACACGCTGGGGTGGGCGTGGTTGATCAGTCTCGGCATGCTCGGCGTTGCCATGGCCACCGGCGCTATCCCGCTGTGGTCGTCATGAGTCGCGACGGAACGATCCGGCTCGGGGCCGGAGCAGGTTTCGCCGGCGACCGCATCGACCCCGCTCAGATCTTGGCCGAACGAGGTGAGCTCGACTATCTCATCTTCGAGTGCCTCGGGGAGCGGACGGTCGCGACAGGGCAGGCACGCAAATTGCTCGATCCCACGGCGGGCTACGACCCTCTGTTGGCAGCGCGGATGCGTGCAGTTCTCGGGGCGACGACGGAGCAGGGCATCACCGTCGTCACCAACTCCGGAGCCGCGAATCCTGTTGCGGCAGCGGCGGTCGTCGCGCAGGTCGCGGAGCAGGTGTGCTCGCGTTCGGTGCGCATCGCTGCCGTCACCGGCGACGACGTGCTGGATGCGGTGCGCCGGATCGACCCGGTGGTGTGGGAGACCGGCCGCCCGCTGTCGGAGCATTCCGAGGAACTGGTGTCGGCCAATGCGTACATCGGGGCCGATGCGGTCTTGCCGGCTCTCGACGTCGGTGCCGACGTGATCGTCACCGGTCGACTTGCCGATCCGGCGCTGTACCTCGCGCCGCTGATGCACGAATTCGGTTGGGCCGGGCAGGATTGGGAGACACTCGGTGCGGGGACGGCCGTCGGACATCTACTCGAGTGCGCGGGCCAACTGACCGGTGGCTACTTCGCTGACCCGGTCACCAAGCCGGTGCGGGGTCTGGCCAATCTGGGCTTCCCGTTCGGGGACGTACGGGCCGACGGCACAGCCGAATTCGGCAAAGTCGAAGGCACCGGCGGGGAGCTGTCACGGCGGACATGCGCCGAGCAGTTGCTCTACGAGGTCGGCGATCCAGCCAGGTACTTGACACCGGACGTGACGGCCGACTTCACCGGAGTCTCGTTCGAGACCATCGGACCCGACCGGGTGGCGGTGTCCGGGGCGACGGGCAGCACACGGCCGGAGGAGCTGAAAGTGACCCTCGGATTCCGCGGCGGTTGGCTCGGTGAGGGGCAGATCAGCTATGCCGGGCCACGCGCCCTGCAACGCGCGCAGCTGGCCGGAGAGATCGTGCAGCAACGACTGTGGGAGGTACACGGAATTCCGGCGGAGAACGTAGGCGTCGAGTACATCGGCGCGGGCGCTGCATTCCGCGGACTCTCGGCCCCGACCGAGGCCCCCGAGGTGCGACTGCGTGTGACTGCGAAGGTGCCCGACGCGGAGACCGCAGCACTCGTGGGGTGGGAAGTCGAAAGCCTCTACACCAACGGTCCGGCCGGCGGAGGTGGAGCACGAAGCAGTAGCACCGAGGTGCTCGCGATCAGATCGTGTCTGATTCCACGTGCACAGGTGACGAGCGCCGTACACACCACGGAGGTGACGGTATGAGGACTGTCGACGATCTCGCCGACGTGCGAACCGGGGACAAGGGCCACACTCTCATTCTCGCGGTGTTCCCGCGAACCGACGAGGACTACGAGTTACTTTCTCGCACAATGACCGTCGATGCCGTTGCCGCGCATTTCGCACCGTTGGTCACCGGAGACGTACGCCGCACCGACATGCCGTTGGTCTCCGGGTTGGTGTTCGAGTTACCCGGCGTGCTCGGCGGGGGAGTGACAGGCAGCCCTGTTCTCGACGGACATGGCAAGTGCCTGAGCTACCACCTGCTGAGTATGGCTGTGCCCGAATCCCTTTGAACCTGCCAACCGACACTCGCGGCTCAGCCGCCCGATGGATGGAGATCGATATCCGTATCACCCGCGTACCCCTGGCCCTGACTCTTGCCGTCGTGCTCGTCGGACAGGCAGCAGGTACTGCTGCGGCGGCACCTCGCGAAGTACCGACAGACCCGTTCTTCACCTACGGGCGTACGGCCGAATACACGGTCACCTCGGAGCGCATGAAGGTTCCGATGCGCGACGGCGCCACGCTGTCGTGCGACGTGAACCGGCCGGGTGATGACGGCAATGTCCCAGTTGCGGAGAGGTTTCCGACTGTCCTCTACAACTTCAACGCCTACGACGTTCTCGATCGGTTGGCGGTGGAATCGGCGTACCTGGTCGAACGTGGGTACAACGTCTTGTTGTGCAACGTCCGGGGATCCGGCGATTCCCCAGGCGTACTGGATCCGTTCGGACCACAGGAACAGCAGGACAACTACGATCTTGTCGAATGGGCTGCAGCGCAACCGTGGTCGACGGACAAGGTCGGACAATCCGGTGTCAGCTACGGCGGTCATACGTCGATGCTCGCTGCGGCCAACAATCCACCGTATTTGGCTGCGGTGATTCCGGTCGATGCATTCAGTGACTGGTACGAGAACACCATCTACCGAGGCGGAATTCGATCCGACACCATCCGCACGTGGCAAGCGAGCACAGCCCCGGCCACCGAGGGGCCGTACGACGAGCATCCGCTGTACGACGAGTACTGGATCGACCGCAGCGTCAAGGCGAAGTGGCAGAACATCGACGTCCCGATGTTGCAGGTCGGGGGATGGTACGACCGCTACCGAGATCCGATGATGCAGAACTACTCCGCACATCCGGATCTGACGTGGGTCGTTGCCGGGCCGTGGGAACACGGGATGCCGGCGGGCCAGAAAGCCGACATCGGTACCGGGGCGTACCTCGCATGGTGGGACAGGTGGCTTCGTGAGGACGACTCTGCACCTCTGCCTGCCCAGCGGATCAATTCCTACGAGATCTCCTCGGTGCCCGTCGAACGTGGCTGGCAGGAGTTCGGGCAATGGCCGCCCGCCGAATCCACCGAGCTGACGCTTGCGATGGGAACCGATGGTGGTCTGAGCCCGGTGTCGACAGAGCAGGGCAGTCGCGCATACACGGTGCCGACGGACCACACCGACGCTGCCGAAGCCGCGGTGGTCTTCTCGACCACTCCGCTACCCGCTGATGTGGTGATCGCAGGGTCTCCGACGGCGAAGGTCTCCGCGACCTTCACCGCGTCCGACGGCAATCTCGCTGTCATTGTCGACGACGTCGCGCCGGACGGCACCGTGGAGCGAATTACTCAGGGCTGGCTCAAGGCAAGCCATCGCAACGGATCTGCTGCGCCCGAGCCCGTGATACCCGGGCAGGAGTACGAATTGGACGTACGTGCGTGGCCGACGCACTTCCGATTGCCTGCCGGGCATCGGCTGCAAGTGCAGGTTCGCAGTGACGACTACCCCGATATCACCGACGATGCCCCGGCAGGGGACGTCATGGTCCGAACCGGAGTCGGAGGTTCGACGCTGACCGTGCCAGTTCTGCCCGGCGCTATCCTGCGCTGATGGACGGAGTTGTATCCGGCTGCACCGGCAATGTCACCGGGTACAACTGAAATGTTCCGCTCATTCCCTTGAGTTCGACGTCCCGTGGCGCACCAAGAGTCAGATCGTGCGCCGAATCGATGGCGTTGCGCACCGGCTCGCTGACCAGGATCTCGCCTCCGTCGGCCTGTCCCGCGACGCGTGCCGCCATGGCGACGTTGAGGCCGAACAGGTCGTCGCCTCGGCGCACCGAGTTACCGACGTGGATGCCCATACGCACGCGGATGCGGTCCCACCGATCGGGGTTCTCCAGCAGCGCTTCCTGCACTTTCACCCCGCAGCGCACGGCCTGCGCTGGGTCGGAGAAGGCGATCATGTATCCGTCACCCTGACTCTTGACCACGTGCCCGCCGTGATCCGCCACGTGCTTGCAGATCAGTTTGTTGTGCTTCTCGAGCAGTTTCACCCAGCCTCGGTCGCCCAGTTCCTCGTTGCGTGCGGTGGATCCTTCGATGTCGGAGAACATCACCACGATGTCGCCGTCGGCGGTCATGCGTGCCAGATCGGGGCGTTCCACCTTCGCCCAGCCGGCGAGATCCTCGACCGAGTTGCGGACCGTTGCGCCGAAGCCCTTGTTGATGAGCAAGTCGGTGGTGTGGAAGGCGGTTCTGATAGCAAAGGGAACCAGGCCGCGACGCTTCCGACGTTGCTGCGATTCGAGTGCGCGGTCGAGTGCGCGGCGCGTGTGCTTCAGCTTGCGACGCGACACGATCAAGACCACACCGAGCGCGATGATGGCCGCGAGCTCTATTCCGGCAACTATCCACAGGATCACGTCGTTCATCTTTGCCTGTCGACGGCGCCAACGGTCGCACAACCGACCGCGAACTGTTGTCGATATGCGGTCGGTGTTACCGCAAACGACGCACGAAAGTTCTGACGCAAAGTGACAGCGCTGCCGAATCCGCACAGGGCAGCTATGTTCTCGATGCTGCGATCAGTCGTTTCGAGCAGGCTGCGAGCTTCCTCGAGGCGTTTGTCCAGCACCCAGCGGGCAGGTGTGGACCCCGTCTCGAGCTGGAACCGACGGATGAAACTGCGACGGCTCATGCGCGCATGTTCGGCCAGCCTTTCGATGGGTAGCGGCTCGTCCAGTCGTTCGAGTGCCCAGCTCTGTGCGTCGGCGATCGCAGTGTCTCCCGATGCCTCGCTGACCGGCCGTTCGATGTACTGGGCCTGGCCGCCGTCGCGATGTGGTGCGACCACCAGACTGCGCGCCACCCGCGTCGCGGCGGCCGACCCGAGGTGCTTGCGCACGATGTGCAGGCAGGAATCGATGGACGACGCAGTTCCCGCGGACGTCATCACGTCACCGTGGTCGATGTACAGCACCGACTCGTCGACGCCGGCCGGTGCATTTCGCTCGCGTAGTTCGGTCATCTTGGTCCAGTGCGTGACGGCCGGTCGGCCCGCGAGCAAGCCGGAGTCTGCGATGGCGAACGAGCCGAGGCACAGCCCTGCGATTTCCGCGCCACGTCGATGCGCTCCTCGGAGCGCAGACGTGAGCTCGTCTCCAATGCGGGGCAGCGACTCCGGCCAGGAGGTCACGATGACGATATCGGCCCAGTCGACGGTATCGGGTCCTGCGATCCCGCTCATCGGGTAACCCTCTTCGGTGCGAACTGACCCGGGGTGATCGGACCACACACGCGTCTCCCAGTCCGGTGCGAGCTCGAGGCGTGTCACCTCGCCGAACACCATCAGTGGCGCGGCCAGGTGGAACATGGTGATGCCGTCGAATGCGTAGAGCGCTATCCGCATGGCGTCTCCGATCTCGATGATTGGCGCAAATCAATCGAAAGTATGCATCTGTGCCACTCGTGGACGCAAGGCCGGTGCTGAAGGATGAGACATGACCGATAGCACCAGCCGAGGGAGAACGACATGACCGCACCGCGCAGAGCCTTGATCGTCATCGATGTCCAGCAGGAGTACTTCGAGGGAGTGCTGCAGATTCAGTACCCGCCGCGCGACGAGTCGTTGGCCAATATCGTCCGCGCTATGGAAGCCGCTGCGGCGCAGGATCTTCCCGTAGCGATCGTGCAGCACGAGATGCCCGAGGGGTCCCCGGCCTTCGTCAAGGGCACCCCGACCTACGAGCTGCATCCCGACATTCAGGCCGTCGTGCAGCCGTCGTTCGAGCGGGTCGAGAAGCAATACAGCAGTGTTTTCGCTGGTACCGGTGTTGCGAAGTGGTTGCAGTCCAACAACATCGACACAGTCACGATCGTCGGCTACATGACCAACAACTGTGACCTCGCCTCCAGCGCCGATGCCGAAGCGCTTGACCTGAAGGTCGAGATCCTGTCCGACGCCACCGGAGCGATCAACCTCTCCAACGAAGCAGGCACCGTCTCGGCCGAACAACTGCACAAAGCATTGATGGTGCTTTACCAGTCGAACTTCGCGGCGGTGGCTTCCACCGACCAGTGGGTCGACGCCGTCAAGAACGGAAACGAGCTCACAGCAGGCAATTTGGTGGTCTCGGCAGCTCAGGGCAACGACGCGGTGGTCTGACGCCCGGTACGCTGGCGGCGGTGACCGCACGGGCAGTGACCGACAACACGCTCGGTGCGTGGGTGATCAATGGCAATCCGCACAAGACCGATCTCGCACCTATGGTGGACGCCGGCCGTGCGAGGTTTTCCGGTCGCCGCAGCAGTCCAAACCCCCATGGGTCGATGCCTCAGCATGGGCCGTTAGCCGACAGATGCTGCCTCTCGAATGATGTGATGGCGATATGACACCGGAGAACAAGCCGACACTGCACGGGATGCTGGATGTGGGGGACGGGCAGCACATCTATTGGGAGCAGTGGGGTCCGTCGGACGGCATCCCGGCGGTGTATTTGCACGGTGGACCGGGCGGGACTCTGAACGCGAGTCAATTTCGTCGCCATTTCGACCTTTCGAAGGTGTGCGCAGTCGGATTCGAGCAGCGTGGCTGCGGGCGGTCCACTCCGCATGCGTCGGATCCTTCGACGTCGTTGGCCACCAACACCACTGCGCACCTGATTGCCGATATCGAAGCCTTGCGTGAGCACCTCGGCATCGAGGCGTGGATCGTCAACGGCGCGTCCTGGGGATCTACCCTCGCCATCGCCTACGCCCTTGCACATCCGACGCGTGTGCTCGGTGTCGTCTTGTGTGCTGTCACTACGACCGGCCGCGCGGAGGTCGACTGGATCACCGAGGGCGTCGGCGCGATCTTCCCCGAAGCGTGGGACCGTTTCGCGACCTTCGCGGAGCAGGCCGGCGTCGGCTATCGTCGCGGTCACGGACGAATAGTGGACGCCTACTCCCAACTACTGAACTCGAACGATCTTGTATTGCGGGACAATGCATCCCGTGAATGGGCGCTGTGGGAGGACGTTCACATCTCGATCGGCACCGGCGGCATCAGACGCGACCCCAGGTGGGAGGATGACCGGTTCCGACTGGCCTTCGTGCGGCTGGCCGCACACTATTGGTCGCACGACGGGTTCTGCGATCCGCCACTGCTCGATCGTGCCGATGGTCTGGCCGATATCCCTGGCTTTCTGATCCACGGCCGAAAAGACGTCTCGGGACCCGCGATCACGCCGTGGCATCTACACCGACGCTGGCCCGGGTCGACGCTCCTCGTCGATGAAGGAGACGGGCACGGGGGCAGGTCCATGGTGGCACGCTGGGACGCTGCGAACGAAGCGCTGGTCGATCGGGTTCAGCGAGCGAATGGTGCATGATCGAGAGGTGACCTCTTTCCCGATCGTCGACCTGACTCCTGATGAACTGCTGACCACCACACGGACCGTCCGCAAGCGCCTGGACCTGACGCGGCCGGTCCCGATGGAGCTGATCAAGGAATGTCTCGAGATCGCGCTGCAGGCCCCGTCCGGCTCGAACAAGCAGGGGTGGCAGTGGATCGTCGTCACCGATTCCGATCTGCGCGCCCGGATCGGTGCGATCTACGGCGAACTGTTCGCCCAGTATCAGGCATCGAAGCATTCCGCTTCGGCCTTGTTCGCCCACGATCCGGAACGTGCCTCGGTGCAGAAGCGCGTCGGCGACAGTGCCGGCTGGCTCGGCGAGCACATGGGTGAGGTGCCGGTGCTGTTGATTCCGTGTATCCAGGCCGGCACCACGCTTCCGGCAGGAAACCAAGCGGGACTGTGGGGTTCGCTGCTACCTGCGGTGTGGAATTATGCCCTGGCTGCGCGCGCTCGTGGCCTCGGAACAGCCTGGACCACAATTCATCTCGGACGCGAGGCGGAGATCTCTGAGCTACTCGGCATCCCCGAAGGATTCCATCAAGGTGCGTTGATTCCGACGGCGTACTACACAGGCGAGACGTTCAAGGTTGCGCCCCGCGACCCGATCGAGACGGTTCTGCACCTCGACCGGTGGTGACCCCGCGGTTCGATGGTGTGCTTCAGCGCACGATCGGCATGACCTGCCGTACCTTCGGGTCGCGCAGGTAGAGCGCACCCCACACGAAGATTCCGACGTAGACCGCGAACAGCACCGTGCTTACTAGCGGCTTGTCCACACGCCAATTGGTGAGCACGGCACCTCCCAGGTACCCCGTCAACAGGACTGCACCAAGAAATGCAGTGCGGGGAATCAGATACAGGGCCAGCGTGACCAACAAGATGATGCCGATCACCGGCGTCATCTCGTCGCGCAGACCGAGTTCGACGGTGGCGTCTTGCACCTGCTGCACATTGAGCAGTTTGGAGACCCCGTCGAAGATCAGGAAGATCGCGATCAGTGCGGTGAGAATCCAGCCGATCCGGGCAGCGGTGTGTGAATCGGCTGCAGGAGGCGTGGTCTGGGTTGTCATGGCAATCTCCGATGGTCGAGGTTGTGAATGCGTGAGTATGGACAATTGATCCGTTGGAAACTCACCGGCGAGCATCGAGACCTGGTGCCAGCTAGACCTTCAAGATTCGGCGTGCGGCCTTGGAGATGTCGCAGTTTCCGTGTGCGACGGAGTACGCGATGCCGTTGTAGACGAGGTTCCACAGCAGTGGGTTCTGTTGGGTGGGCCTGAGGACGAGTACGAAATTGTTGCCGTGGATGTCGCGGATCGACATGGCTCGGTTGAGTCCGAAGGTGGTGGACCGGATCTTCTCGAGCTCGTAGGTCGATACCCATTCATCGCGTTGTTGGACCCAGCGGGCACCGGCGATCACACGATCCTTCGCAAGTTTCCGGTAGAACATTGCGCACATGACGCTCAGAAATGTCCAAGGAAACCAGTCGGTGAGCCAGTCGAAGCCTCGGTACACGAAGATCCAGCACAGCAGCCCAAAACTGAATATGAAGATTGCTCCCTGTAGTGGGTAGTGCTTGGATTCTTCGCACCATTCGAGGGGTGGTCCCATTTCTTCGGGCACGACGACCTCGGTCGTTGGTTTGCCTGATGGTGTTATGCGGTTGGCTCTGGATTCGGTGCGTGGTGCTGACGGTGGTCTGGGCTCGCCCGTCATCGGGTCGGGCACCGGAGCTGGTTGGGTGACTCTGCGCACTTCATAGCCTCGCTTTGCGCGATTTGTGTCTCATACTTTGAGGATTCGGCGTGCGGCCTTGGAGATGTCGCAGTTTCCGTGTGCGACGGAGTACGCGATGCCGTTGTAGACGAGGTTCCACAGCAGTGGGTTCATCTGGGCGTCACGGAGCACAAGGATGAGCTTGTTGCCGTGGATGTCTTCGATCTTCGATGCTCGGTTGAGTCCGACGGTGGTGGATCGGATTTTGGTGATTTCGTATGTCGAGATCCATTCGTCGCGCTGTTGAACCCAGCGAGCTCCTGCCAGGACGCGGTCTCCGAGGCTTTTGTAATACTGCAGAATTGGAAGGCCGAACACCATGAACGGCGGCCACCAGTACCAGATCCAGTCGAAACTCCTGATTGGAACGGTAAAAACCAGGATGCCGAAGACGAGCAGCAGGATTGCAAGAAGAAGTTTGCTCTTTCTGGGTTCCTCATACGCTTCCAGTGCGGGACCGTATTCGATTGGGACAATGCTCTTTTCGAGGTTGCCGGGCATCGTCACCCAGTGGGCCGCTGTCTCTCCTCTGTGGGCTGTCGGAGGCCTCGGTTCGCCGGTCACCTGGTCTGGCATCTGGGCAGGAATGACGGTTGCCCGTCGCCGGCGGTCCGTCACTCTGCCGCCCATTCTATGAGTTCGCCGACGCCGTACCCAACGAGTATTCCGACACCCACTGCGGCCACAGTTGCTGGTCCGCCTGCAACACTTCCAAGAAGCAGAGTCGTCGCGGCTGTACCGGCAAGGAAGCCGCCGGCATCCTTGCCGACAACTTTGGCTGCATCTCCGACGTTTTCGGCACCCTGGAGGTCGTACGCAGTTTGTGCACCGGTGAAAACTACCCCTGCGATTGGGATTTTTCCCCCAATTTTTCCACCAAAGGGGAGTCCCTGCGCTGACCACTCTCCTATTTTCGGCAAAATGCTCCCAGGCAGCAGCGCCCTGTTCTGCGCAGCGACTCGAATTGCATCATCCGCCGCAGGTGTGAAGGCCGCTGTCGCTCGCGTCGCGGCCGTCGTGACCGAATCGGGTGCAGCCTCCGCGGCGATGGCCGCGAATCGTTCCAACTGCGCGGCCCTGGTCTGAGCAACCGCGCCCCACTGGTCGGCTTGCTGAGCGGCAGTGCCCAGGTAGCTGATCACTCCGCCGGCGGCCATCCACGGCGCAGAGCTGCGCAACCGCTCCAGCCAGCCGGCGCTGTCGTCGAAGGCGGACTGCAACGCGGTGTGCGCGTTCGCTTCGGTTGTTCGCGCCTCGATCACCATGTCGACGGCCTCGTTGTATGCCGCGATCTGGTTCGCCTGCGTCGTCAGTTGCTCGATCGACCAGGGGCCCGTCGGATGTAGCGGATCAGGATCACCGATCCACGTTGCGTTGCAGACATCAGGGCCGACCCAGATGCCGGTTTCGATGGCTCGGGCGACCGCTCGGTTGAGGGAAACGCGGGCTGTGAACATCGAGTCGGCGAACGATTCGAGTGCTTTCGCCAGCGTTTCAGCACGGTCGGAGGTGCGTTCGGCGGTGGTACTCAGCGTGGAAATCGTGTCGCGGAAGTTGTTCCCGGCATCGGACTTCCAGACGTCTTCGGACCGATCACGGGCATCGCGGAACTTCTCGAATCCTGATTCTGCGCTGTCACCGAGCGTGCGGAGTGCCACTGCACACGCGTGGCACGCGTCGATATCGACGTCGAGATATACGTAGATCGGCATCAGCGCGGACCGTCCGGTGCACCGACGTCGACGACCGCTGCGGCGTTCGCGTCTTCCGCGGCCGCGTAGTTCTCGTCGCACGTCTGTACTGCGTGGGCAGCGCGAGAAGACGCGTTCACCAACTCCGACATGACCTGCGCCAGCGACGCGATGGCCTCGCCGACGAATATGGTGGACGGGCCCGCATTCGGCACCTCGGGTGCACTGGCACCACTCGAATTCAACGATTGTGCATTGTCCACCAGTATCCGAGCGGGTTCGTTCAGATCGCCGATTTCGATGCCGGGCAGGCTCATCGGAGCGGGTCCGTCATGAATGTGTCAGGTGTTTTGCTATCCGAGTTAATACGTCGGTCCAATAATGGAAGTGGCGCGTCGAGTAGGACGACGTCGATGTCGGCCGAAGCGCGGATCTCTGCCAGCCCGCGTTCGTCGACAAGCCCCCACGGCTGCCCGTTGCCGCAGTTCTGCACCAGCGATGGCAATGACGTGTAGGCCGCCAGCCCGACGCGGCCGTCGGGCAGAATTCTCAGATCAACCGTCCTGGTAGTAGTCCCCGACGATGGTTGAAGCGGCACGTACAAACCCGGCGAATCGCCGCGATGCTCGAACATTTACCCCCCGGTAAGTCGATGTCAGCAACCCCCCGATGTGCTGACTCCGGCAACAGACTAGCGGGTCCTGTCCAGTTCGGCGTCGGCACGGCTGGTGTCGTTCACGAGCGTGGAGCCGAATGTGGGCCCGCTGTCCAGCGCAGCACTCGCCGACGTACTCGGTGTTCTGGGCCTGAGCGCAGACCACCTGCATCCCAATTACGCTCCGGCTGAGGCCTTCGGCGGCAATTGGCATCCCCTCGTTGTTCTCAACGATCGAGGCGTCTTCAACGGGTTCACCCTGATGTAGGTCGCGCTCGTGCAGTGCTGGACGAACACGGATGGCCGGCGACGATCATCGTCCTTTGGCCGGAGAGCGCCGAGCGATGGCACGCGCGCAACATTTTCCCGGTGGGGTCCATCGCGGAGGACCCGGCGACGGGTGCGGCAGCGGCGGCGACCGGCGGGTACCTACGCGGCTCGCACGCAGTGAAGCCACCTGCAAGCATCGTCATCTACCAGGGAAGCCATGTTGGTCGGCCCAGCCAGCTCCCGGTACAGATTCCACCGTCCGCCAGAATAGTCGTGTCAGGTTCGGCTGCCCGCATCGCCTGATCACGTACGCAAGTAGGCCACCACCGCCATCACACGGCGGCTCATTCCGGCGGAGTTCGCCAGTCCGAGTTTGTCGAACACGGAGTTGATGTGCTTTTCGACCGAGCTCACCGAGACGTACAGATCGGCTGCGATTCGAGCATTGGTGAGACCTTGCGCCATCAGTTCGAGCACATCGCGTTCGCGGCGTGTGAGTCGTTCGAGTGGATTCGATCGGGTCGTGCGCGATAACAGCTGTCGCACCACTTCCGGGTCGAAGGCCGTCCCGCCGTCGGCAACTCGGTTCAAGGCATCCAAGAACTCGTCGACCTGCGCGACGCGGTCCTTGAGAAGGTAGCCGACCTTGCCGCCGGATCCGCTGATCAGCTCTGCTGCGTAACGGTTTTCGACGTACTGGGAGAGTACGAGTACCGCTACCTCCGGCCATCGATCTCGGATGGTCAGTGCTGCTCGCAGTCCCTCGTCGCTGTGATCGGGAGGCATGCGGACGTCGGTGACGACGATGTCGGGGCGATCGTCCTCGACGGCGGCGAGGAGACCGTCGGCGTCTCCCACGGACGCGATCACGTCGTGGCCCTCTTCGCCGAGCAGACGCACCAGACCCTCACGTAGCAATGTCGAGTCCTCAGCGACGATCACCCGCACGGGACGCTCGCCGTCACGACGGTCGGGCCGCCGACCGGGCTGTGCACGGTCAGGATGCCGTCCATCGCCGCGACACGACGGGACAGTCCGGACAGGCCGGAGCCGCACGGGTCGGCCCCGCCGGGCCCGTCATCGGTGATGGTGGCCAACACACGGTTGAATTCCTGGTGAGTGACGTTGACCTCCAACAGTTGTGGGCGGGCGTGCTTTGCCGCGTTGGTCACCGCCTCCGAGATGACGAAGTAGACGACAGCCTCCACAGCGGGTCGTAGTCTCTCCGTCAGTTCGTACTCGAGTCGGATGGGAACAATTGTCCGCTGGGCCATCGTCTCGATTGCCGCATGGAGGCCCGCCTGATCGAGGGCGATCGGGTACACCCGGTTGGCAACCTCGCGCAGCTCGCTGATCGCTTCCCGAGATGCGAGATGGGCCTGACTAAGCAGCTCGCTGCGCCTGTCGGGCTGGTCAGTGCGGCGGGCCCGGCCGATGAGCATCCCGAGCGCAACCAACTGCTGCTGGATGCCGTCGTGCAGATCGCGTTCGATGCGGCGACGTTCGTCGTCGATGGCGTCGACCACATGGTCGCGGCTGCTCGTCAACTCGGCTACCCGCTGGTGCAGCATCCGATCTGACTGCCTGCCGAGAATGCCGACGGCACCCCACCGGTCGAGCGAGCCCACCCCCGCAACGCCGACCACCGCGACGAAAATCAACAGAATTCCGGGCAGCGCCGCTGCCGCCACGAGTCCGCCGTCGACTTTGTCAGAGTTCTCGATCAGGCCCCAGCTGCCTTTCAGAACCCACGCCGACACCATCGAACACGCCACAATGACACAGAGGGTCAGGAGGAGGACGACGCCGATTCCCAGTAGACCGATCGTCCACCGGACGCCCAGATACAAGCGGCACCGACGAGGGGTCAGCACGTCCGTATAGAGCCGGCCGTGAAAGCGGGTGATCCGGCGGATCTCGAGTCCGGTCAAAGCCGATGCCTTTTCATCGATTGCGATTCGTACCGGTCTTCCCCATCGTCCGAGGAGCCGTGCTGACGCGAGGCCGAATGGTGCCACAAGGGTGAACAGGAGGGCCGAGACCGCTGTGATGCTGCCGAGGAGAACGCCCGCCAGCGCGATCATCCATCGTCGAATCAGTGTGCGGGCGGCAAACTGATCCTCCAGGTCGGGTGAGTGCGCGACGTGGTTTACCAGCACGTATCCAGAGTATCCGAGCCTTTCACACGCGGCATTGCGGTAAACCGCAAAGTTTCGAGGTGAGGGACCGGAAGTTGTTCGACGGTATTCCTCGATGCCCGATATTCGCCGCATTCTTAGCGTTGCCGGTGACCTTCTCGTCAAGTGACACCATTGAAAAAAGGGGAACTCACATGTCCAGCAATCTGTTCGCTGCATCGGCGGAGACAGCACAACTCGATGGGCTCGCCGGATGGGCGGTCGGCGTCATGGATGCGCTCGGAGGGCCCGGCGCAGCCGTCATAGTCGGTGCAGACAACTTGTTTCCGCCGATCCCGAGCGAACTCGTTCTGCCGCTTGCCGGGTTCTCGGCCAGCCAGGGCGTGTTCTCCTTCGGTGCCGCGCTCTTCTGGACGACGCTCGGCTCGGTCCTGGGCGCGATCATCGTCTACGCGGTCGGTGCGCTCATCGGCCGCGAGCGCACGCGCGCTGTTGTGACGAGGATTCCGCTGGTCAAGGCCAGTGACTTCGATAGATCGGAGGCGTGGTTTGCCAAGCACGGCTCGAAGGCAGTGTTACTGGGCCGGATGGTGCCGCTGTTTCGTAGCTTCATATCGTTGCCGGCCGGAATCGAGCGAATGGGAATGGTGAAGTTTCTGGTGCTCACCACAATCGGCAGTCTGATCTGGAACACGATTTTCGTGACCGCGGGGTACCAGCTGGGTGAGAATTGGCACCTGGTCGATGGGTACGCCGAAATCCTGCAGAAAGTCGTCGTTGTCTCGATCGCAATTGCTTTCTTCGCTTTCGTGGCAGTACGGTTGCTGTCCCGCCGAAAGGTCGATCGCGCCGGACGTCGAGCACGGTGACGGCGGTCGGTGGGCTTCGAGCATGCCCCCGAACAGGGCCGACCAGAAGCGCTGGTTCACAGCGCTTCTGGTCGGCCGGGTAGAGGGAGAAACTACTTCGGCAGTCCCATCTTGTACTGCAAGGAATAGGCCAGTTTGCCGGGCTTGTTGTCCGAGTACGGCGTCGAGAGCTTGCCGAATTCGCCCTTGCTGGAGGGCTTTCCGTCGTTCCACGCGTCCAGCGCGCCGAGTTCGGCTGCGGTACGGCCGCTGTCGATCACAGCGTCTTTCGGGGCTGCAACCTGAGCGCGGGAGACCGCCTCGACGGTGCTCAGGTAGCTTGCCATGTCGTTGCTGTTCCATCCGCTGATATCGACCGCGCCGGAGTCACGAACCCATGCGCCCCAGTAGAACTCCTGGAAGGCGATCGAACCCGGTGCGAAGCCGATGTCGCGCGCGAAGTACGTCAAGCTGCGGTACTTGTCGTTCTGAAATTTGGCGAGCCCGACACCCGAAGGCAGTTGTTCGACCGGAACCTCGTTGCCGTCGACGTCGTAGTTCCACACCCACTTCTCGGCCTTCATCCGCGCCCAGAAGTCTGCCGGGCTGAGGTCACTGAGGTTCGCGACCACGCGCAGACGCAGGTGCAGATTCGGCCCACCGTCCGGCAGTTCGTAGAACGAGGTGAGTGTGTGATGTCCGTCGGTCAGGTACGGAACTCCGCCTGGTCCGATGACGACGGTCTTCATGGGCGCGATGGTGTCGGGTGTTTCCTGGCCGACGGGAACTGTGCAGGTGAACGACGACGGATCGTCCAGTCGCGCATCGGGCAATGCCGACGCGGCCTCTTCCTGGCCGTTGGCCTCGCACCAGTCGTCGAACTTCTTGTTGATTGCATCCTTGCCGAGCGTGTACCGACCGAGCTTGTAGTACACCTCGTCGAAGCCGAGCGAGGGTTGCGTCGCGCGCACCTCGCCGATCGGGAGGTCGAGGAGTTCACCGGCTTCGGCACACTGATATCCCAGTCCCGCGGAGGATCCGGAGGGGAGTAGGTCTGCGATCTGGCACAGCGGTGACGCAGTCCGTGCCGGAGCGGCTGTAGCGATGCCGCCTACCGATGCGGACGCGACAGTGATCACTGTGAGTGCGCTGAGCAGGGCAGCTCGTCCAAGCGTGGCCATTGTTGAAACTCCTGTGATTTCCGAGAAGTGAAGGTTCTCGAGAATGTCGCACCTCGGTCACCGGTCGATGTCGCGGAGTCAACGGGGAGATGGTGATGAGGTGAACGCGTCACGTCGGATGGTGGGTGTCAGCGATCCGATCGCAACATCGCGTAGACGAGCGTGTCGGTCCATTCGCCCTTACACCACCAGTTCTGGCGAAAGTGCGCTTCCTGACGCATCCCGACGCGGCGGGCCAGCCGGGCCGACGCGTCGTTGCGGCCATCCATCTGGGCGCTGACGCGGTGGATCTGAGGTAGCGAAAATACGTGATCTATCACGGCAAGGACCGCTTCGGTGGCGTAGCCGCGACCGGCCACAGTGGGGGAGAAGGTCCAACCCAGCTCGACCAGGGACGGTGAACCGTCGACCAACCATGCCTCGACGTTGCCGACCACGGTGCCCTCGTGTTCGACGACCATCGCCAGCGCCTGTGTGTGCAATCCGATTCGCTTCATCCGTTTACCCACCGCAGCAACGGCATCGACGTGTGACCACGCCGGATGAAGGAGATAGCGGCAGACCTCGGGATCGCTGTAGTACGTGAGAATCTTCTGTGCGTCGGCTGGTTCGTAGAGGCGCATAGTCAGGCGCTCGGTGTGGATGGGCGCGGCAGTCATGCGCCCGATTCTGCCCGACCACAATTCATGCTGACTCGAACCCTGGTGATCCCCCCGTCCGGCCGATTCTGATCAGACGAATCTGCACGATCCGACAGAGCGCGTGCAGGGCCGTTCGCTTCTCCTGCCCGTGCGGTTCATAATGTAGGAGATTGTCAGCCTCCAGTCCGGCTGCAACCGGCCATCGATGCACCTCAACAGGCCCAGAAGCGGATCGTGTCGCCGGGGATGTACGGCATCGATTTCTGCTGTGGCAGTGCGAAGCCCAGGTCGACGCTCGGCGGAATGCCCAGCGCCGGATCGACCCCATTTTGCCGAGGCGGTGCCGGTGCCGATTACGCTGCCCGCCATGAGAACCAGACTCAGAATCGCTGCCGTTGCGCGTCGTCCCACTGCCGATTCTCCCTGTGCTCCGGTGGTGACGGGTGTCACTGTCACGAAAGTCAGCACGGGTCGGTTTTCTGCTTGGCGAGGCATCGGCAGCATCGCCCCTGGTGGCGGCGGCCTGCGCGAACGGTCTTCAGGTGCCGAGATCGCCCGCGATATCCGCGGCAGAGAGCATCGAAACAAGCAGTGGTACAACTCGTTTGGGGGCTATTCGATAGTCACCGCGGCCATGCTGTTCCACGATGTTCGCTGAACTGAGCGTCTTGAGGTGGTGATAGATCTGACCGGAGGATCCGACTCCGACCGCGGCGTGCAGATCTGCCGCGTTCGCCGGGCCTCGCAGCAGGGTTCGCACGATCTGAAGCCGAACCGGATGTCCCAGGGCAGCAAGCACTTCCGACGTCGAGGAGATAGGGAGTTCGACGATGGCGTCGGGAGAGTAGCTGATATCCCAGTGGACGGTGCCGTGCAGATGCACGTCGCCTTGGTAAGCGATCATCCCGCCGGTCGACGGGGTGGCATCGAGCTGTTGGGGAGCGTCGCGTCGTTCCAGCTCGGCGACGCGGGCTTCCAGCTCTGCCAGTCTCGATTCGAACTCTGCGCTCACGCCACGCAGGCTATCCGGTCGAGTACGTCCGGCGATTGCATCGCTTCGATGATGAGTTGCTGTTGTACGCCGAAATCGGCCATGGCTTGATCGAACCTGTCTGCGGGGAGGTCGTCGATCAGCCACACGGCGGTCGCGACTGTTCCGTCGTTGCGGCGCAGTTCGAATCCTTGGGTGAGCACTCCTGCCAGACTGCCTCCTTTGAAGCCGATCCCCTGGACGCTGTCACCTGCGGGTTGCCATTCCAGTTGGCGCAGGATGACGTCGGACGCGGCGCCGTAGGTGCCGTCGGTGAAGGCGCGATACATTCCGTTCAGTTGTTCGGCCGAACCGCCGCGAAAAGTGCTCTGCACTCGCGCGGCCTGTTCTTCGTAGGTCGGCAGTTGCACGGTTGCGTTCACCTGCTCTCGAAACTGCGGGTCGAATGCCCATTTCTGGGCGGTGTCCCAGCGGTTGCCGTCGGCGAGTGCCGGATCGAACAGAGACAGGACGTCGGTCACCAGGCTCGGCACTTCGAAGTTCTCCCACCCGCCGGTAGCTGCAGCGTCGATGATCGCTTGGTCGCCGAGTCGGTATCGGAGGTAGTCGGGGACGGAGTTGTCGCTTTCCTGGATCATGGCCGAGACCATGTCGTCGATGCGAACGGTGGCGTTGGGGTCGGTGGCGTTGGTGCCACTGTTCGCAATGCCCAGCCGGGTCAGGGCGTTGGGGTGAGCACCTCCATCGGTGCCGGGCACGTACCAACGCTCCCAATCCGAGAGTGACACTTGCTCGTTCGGATCGATCGAGCCGTTGGCGACCGCCTGGGCGTAAGCGGCGAGGTGCACCACTTTGATCGCGGACGCGAGCACCTGTTCTTGGTCGGCTCGATGTTCGACGGTTCGACCACGGCCGTCGTCGATGACAAGACCGACGGTGTCGGGTGCCTGATCGATCAGTCCGATCCACCCGTCCTCGGTGGCGAGGTCGGTCGAGGTAACGGGTACACAATTCTCCGGTGCCGGAGTGGTGGTGGTTGTAGCGGTCGAGTCGGTGTCGGTGGCGCATCCGCCGATCAGAAGGACGGCTGCGCAGGTTGTCGACATCCAGGTTCGGTGCCGCATCAAGCTCTCCGATCTGTTATTCCGTAATTACGGATAAGCATAATCAAGGCTGTGCGATGCGGCAAGGTTCTGGGTTGGGTGGTTCAAAACAGTGTGGGTGCGGTGTAGCGACCGTGCCGTGCCTCGTTGAGTCGAGCGCTCCAACGCTGCACGAGCCATATTTCGACGAGTTCGGGGCTGGTCCCGATGTCGGTTGCCCATGCGGTGACGAGTTCGACGTAGCGGTCGTAGCGGCGATGCGTGAAGCCGGTGACGGACGGATCTTCTAGCCACCCTTCATGGATGAGTGTCGAGACACCGTATTGGTCGATCAGCTGCGCCGGGCCGCCGTAGACCGACGCCTTCACGGCCCACAGGAACGTGGCCATCAGTGACATTCCGACACCGGGCGCATCGGGCAATCCGGACCAGGTCGAGTTCGGGTGGTCGGGCACTGCACGGTTCCGTACGCAGCTGTCGAGCACAGCCAGCGTCTTCGCGACGGGGTTCTCGTCGGGACGGTTCAGGTGCGGGTTCATGACGTCCGGGAATCGCCGCATTGCTCTGCGGTGCCGGTGGCTGCCCTGCCACGCCGCGCAGAGAAACAGCAGTCCGAGTGAATCATGTTCGCCTACAGCCAGGCTGGTGCCGAATCGAAGGTCGTTGCGCTGCACGGTCGCGCCGCCGTACTCGACGATTTCGCCGTCGAGATTGCGGCCGCGCAGCCGAAGGTCAGAACCTGCCCTGTCGAGGTGACCGTTCCACCAATCCAGGTCCACCTCCACGCCGTCGTCGAGGACATGCAGGTCGTAGCTGCGGTGCTGACACCACTGCACACAGGCCGTGGGAGGCGGGAACCCCTCGTCGAGTCGTGACATACCGCCATCGAAGCATCGGGTGCCGACAGAGTCCGCGGAGCTTAGGGTCTCGAGCGACAAGGATTTGCGCGGCACGAAGTAGCGGGGCGCGCCATCTGCGCAACGTCTCTAGCTGATCACACAGGTCACGGAAGGCTTGCCTCGATTGCTGTATGTTGTGTCTCCACATGCCTCGGGGGAGACGATGACTGATTTCACTTGCAATCCGGATGAGTTGTATTCAGGTGCAGCTCGGTTGGCGGCGATGGCGGCGGACCATGACGACTTCATGGAACATGCGGGGGTGACAGTCGAGGGTGCCTTGGCTAACGGGCTGGTGGGTAGTTCCGGTGCGGCCACCACGGACTTTTTGACTCGGATGCAAAGCTGGACCAACAGCGTGTCGGTCCAGATCAGCCGGCATTCGACCAGCATTGCCGACGCTGCGCGATCGTACGAGCAGCAGGAGATGGACTCGGCCTCGACGGTGATGCGGGCTTCTATCGTCTCGAATCGCGAGTAGGCACCGAGTGCTCACAATCGACGATATCGATCGATGGAACGTAGTCGAGTTGGAGCTGTTCGCGAGGGTCTGCAGCGAAGTGTCGCAGCACTGCGAGGATCTGAAAGCCGCGCTCGACAGTCGAGTTCTCGTTCCGAGCTGGGAGGGTGACGCGTCAGATGCGTCCCACAGAAAGTTGGAATCGCTGAGCCCAGCTATCGGTGAAACAGGCGGAGCTGTTCACGACATGGGGCAGGCCGTGGTCACCGCAGTGTCTGGTGTTCGATCGGTCAAGGATGACCTTGCGTCGGTACGGGATGATCTATCCGCGGCAACGCTCGCGGTCAACCAGCTGACGGCTCAGGTATTCGACCCAGATCCGCCCAGGATGCAGGGTTGGATGCAGGAGGAGAAGGCCCAGCACTATCAAATGGTTCGTGATCTCCAAGGCAGAATCAACGACATCCTCTCCACAGCGGACCGGATCGACCGGAACTTGGCGACGGCCATAGGTGGTGGATTCGTGGATCAAGCGGCCCCGAGTTCCGTCGACGCGGAAGCCTCCGACAGCCTCGATCGGAACCAAACTCAGATCAATGCATTCCGACAGGTTTACGCCCTGGATCCCATCAGTGTGAACGACTGGCGAATGGCGGAAGCGCTCGATCCGCAAACGCATCTGGCAGTGAACAAGGGCGCTGATTCGAACTTCGTCGTTGGAACAATCGAACCGCGAGAGGGATACGGAATGGTGCGAACCAACCTCTATATCCCGGGTGAACAGGCGCAGAATTTCACTGTGAACCCAGCTGACATTTTGGACGGCCGAGCCTTTCCAAACAATGCTGGCGATAACCGGGGGCCCGACCCCTACGCTGGCGCAGGTCAATCTCGGGTTTCGGTGTATGTGGACTACGAGAATGGTGTTGTGGTCGCGCGACAGAATCCCACAGTCGTGACGAGCGGACCGAACCTACCGCTTGCGGACTATCCTGAGATCCGCGTGGCGCAGGCGGCCGACGGTTCGGTGAGGATCAATTACTTTGCAACAGACGCCTATCAGCCGGTAGCGGGCAAGCTTGCCGGTGTTGGTGTTGAGGGCGATGTGACGCTTCACCCCAGCCATGGCGGGTCCGCTGTACTGGCCGGCGGAACTGTCGGCACATTTCCGTCCGCTGAGATCTACCAATATCAGTCCGATGGGAACGTCGTGCAGCTAGCCAACTATGAAGCGACGGGTTCCGAGTATGGACCGATGAGCCATCTGGTTCAAGGGCCGAACAACGAGATCGGGGTGGATGCTCCGCAGGTGGGTGAGCCGCCGCTGGCTCCCCGTCAGATGGGGTACCCCGGTTCTCAGCAAGGTCTGGCACCGGAAGTCGGTACGCTCCTTGGCTCGCCGTCCGCGCCGCCGAGGATCGAGATTGTGGAGAGTGGCCGATGACGGCACGGTCTCGAACCAGCTTCGTGCACCTATGGTTCGTGTCGCTATTGTGGGCAGTACCAATCGGTTACGTCTTGACCGCCGCGAGTGTCGCTGGAGCATTGACGACGGGATACGCGACGGACGGTTTCGACCATCCCTTCTCCGAGTATTTCTCGACGGCCCTGGTGGGCTTCTTCCTCTGGGGCACAATAGTTTTTGTCGGTCTGTGCTATGTCATCGTGCCTCTCGTGGCGACGGTGATGGCCATCGTACGGTTGTTCGTACACGGACGACGGAATCAGAAGCGCCACGATTGAACCAGGTTTGCTCGATACATCTCGATTCATCGAAACCTGACCGGCTGGGCTGTGGATATCAACGTTGGGATGTCTTGGCTGTCTGCGCTGTGCCGGAGTATCACCCTGATGGAATCCAGCCGTTCATTTCGGATGTCCCTGCGCACTGTCGGTCCCATATGGAACTGTGGGGTCTGGTTAGCCATCAGAACGAACAGGGGAGTGCCGGTGACCGTTGCCGACAATGCTGTCGACAGGCCACTCGTCGATGTGGTGATCGACGCCATCGATGCGGATGCCGAGCTGTCCGACGAGGTCAAGTACTTCGTTCTCGCTGCCCTGGAAGGGCCGACGTCACTGCAGGAGCTTCTCGACGGCATCTCGACCCCGCACGTTCCGGAGCCGTCGGGTAGTCAGCTCGTCGAAGAGCCGGTCGGTGCGTTTCTGACCTCGATCACTGTCGCAGGATTCCGCGGTATCGGGCCCAAGGCAGCGTTGGAGCTACACCCCGCGCCGGGCATCACGATCGTCAGTGGCCGCAACGGATCGGGCAAGTCGAGCTTTGCCGAGGCTCTCGAATTCGCGATCACCGGTTCGAGTTACCGCTGGGAGAACAAGGCCAAGCTGTGGGCCGACACCTGGCGCAATCTGCATCAGGGCGATCCGTGTGAGGTGCGGGTGGGGCTCACGATCGAAGGGTCCGAACCGACGGTAGTCGGTGTCGACTGGACCTCCGATGCCGCGCTTAAGGGATGCTCCACCTGGACTCAGGTGGGAAAGCAGAAGCGCAGCACCGGTACCGATGCACTTGGGTGGAAGTCTGCCGTCGAATTACATCGCCCGATCCTGTCCTATGACGAAATCGGCGGACTGTTCGACGCGACGCCGTCCACCCTGCACGACGCCCTGGCCAAACTCCTCGGACTCGACGAGATCACCGATGCCGAGAAGCGACTGGCAGCGGTACTCAAGGAGGTCAAGGGGCCCCGGCAACGAGCAGCGGAGAGCCTTCGCCAGCTCAAGAACTCGTTGTCGGATGCGTCGGACGATCGTGCGATAACTGCTGTGGCCCTGGTCAAGAAGCGGGTTGCGGATCTCGACGCGGTGCTGGCGCTCGCCACCGGAGCCGACGCATCGGCATCGCCCGCGGTCATCGGTTTGAAGCGGCTCGCAGCGCTGAGCGCCCCGACTCAGCAGCGTGTCGATGAGGTGGTGGCGGAGCTCCGGGCAGCTGCGGCCGATACCGCGGATTCCGCTGATGAGGCACTGTCGGTGGTGGAGCAGCGCAACGATCTGCTCGATGCGGCACTGCGACTGCACAGTGAGACGGGCACTATCGAGTGCCCGGTGTGTGCGACTGGGACGCTCGACAATGCGTGGGCCGAGCACTCGCGGACGCAGTTGTCCGAGCAGAGCCAGAAGTTGGCCGCCTACAAGCTCAGCCGCCGCCGACGCGATCAAGCGCAACGCGCAGCGGTCGAACTTGGGAATGAAATCGCCGACGCCACCGCGGTGGAGGGCGTTGACCTGCCTTCCTTGGCCGAATATCGAAAGTCCGTCGCCGTGGCCCGAGAGCAGCCGTCGAGTTCTTCCGGTGTGGCGGATCACTTGGCTACGACAATGCCCGCGGTCATCGAGTTTGCGGAGGTACTACGCACCTCGGCCAAGGAAGCGGCGGCTCAGCGTGAGGACACCTGGCACCTATTGCTGGACGTCTGGCCGCGTGGGCCACCCTCGAATCCGCGGCGCGAGAGGCCGATGAGACCGTCAAGAACGTCGACGCGGCCAAGAAGTGGATTGCCTCGCATGCGAAGCAATTGAGGGATCAGCGGCTCGCGCCGATTGCCGAGCAGGCACGCGACATTTGGGCGGAGTTGCGGCAGGAAAGCAATGTCGACATCGGTGCTATCAACTTGGTGGGCCACAACACCAGCAGGCGAGTAGTGATGACCGGCTCGGTCGACGGCGTGGAGTCCGAGGCACTGTCGGTGATGAGTCAGGGCGAGCTGCATGCGTTGGCATTAGCACTGTTCATCCCGAGGGCGACTACGCCGAACAGTCCGTTTCGATTCATCGTGCTGGACGACCCGATCCAGGCGATGGATCCAGCGAAGATCGACGGCTTCATCAAAGTGCTGTCGACGCTCGCGAAGACCAGGCAAGTCATCGTGTTCTCGCACGACGACCGATTGGCCACTGCGATCAGACAACTCGCAGTCGATGCGCGGCTCGTCGAGGTGATGCGCGAATCAGGTTCCAACATAAGTGTTTCCGAGACACAGAATCAAGCGACCCGCTATTTCAATGATGTGCGGGCATTGGTGTTGGACGAGAATGTGCCTGACGACGTCAAGCGGCGGGTCGCACCGGGCTTGTTCCGGTTGGCTCTGGAATCGGCTGCGCAGCAGGTGTTCTACGCAAAGCAACACCGTGCGGGGGAGTCGCGGATGGTGACCGAGGAGCGATGGTCGGCCGTGCACAAGACTCGCAACAAGATTGCGCTGGCCGTACATCAGGATGCCGAACAAGACGTGTCGCAGTGGCTGGGATTTCGCACCGAACGCTCCCCGACGCTGCATATCGCGAACGCCGGCTCACACAAGGGAGCCGATCGGCCGATCACATGGGAAGTGGTCAATGACCTGAAGAAGATGGTCGACGGGATCCTTGCCGAATGACTACGGCAACGTCACCGGCGGTAGCGCTGAGAAATGCCGAACTGCTGCTCGGCGGAAGTCATGGTGCTGCAGGCGGTTCGGCGCGTTTGGCCGCGTTCCTCGCTCGCCAGGCTTTGGAGGAATTGGCAATCGAGCGATGCGTGGCGCTGGGCGTGGATATCGAGCGACCGAGTATGCGATCGCGCTTGGTGATTCTGCGGTCGCTCGACACAGCCGAGAATGCCGACGCTGCTGCGATGGCATGGAACAGATTGAGCAACGCATGCCACCACCACGCGTACGAACTCGCGCCGACGGTGGATGAGGTTCGGCACCTGTGTGGCGTGGTGGCAACGCTGTTGGAAGGCGAATGACTATAGATCCAATGAGCTCCGGTGTGGCGGCGTTCATCGACCCGACCGACGACATGCTGCGACAGCAGTGGGTATCGGTACTCGCTCGCGAGCATGTCCCCGCGGGTACTAATCAGAAGAATTTCGTTCAGTGCGAAGTTGTGCTGTGCTTCTGTGCCTCACTCGTGATGGACTACAGCAGATACGGAAGCGCATCGGCCTCGCGCGCGCCGTTCCCGGTGCAGGACCTGGCCCGGATATTCAAACGTCCGCCCACGTCGATCATCGCAAAGATGGCCAATCTCTACGGGACTCGATCATACGGCGGTAAGCACGACCTCGAGGTGGCCGAGCGGCTTCGAGATCTCGATCTGCTGAGGGGTCTCTACTTGCGCATATTCGATGTTGCTCGAACTCTGAACATCGATGAGGCCGAGCTGCCAGATTTCCTTCACCTCGAGGATGGTTTCGCTCTACAGCTCGAGGGTCAGGCTGAACTCGACGTCAGTGTCGTCGAGAGTGAATTCGAGAGGAAGTTGGAGCAGCACAGGCGAGAAGGTAGTGGAAAGGCGGTCCTGCCGACTCAGAGAATGTTCACGTTCGCCGTACGCGTCGGGCAGCATCGGTTCGCCCAGTCGGTGCTGGAGAATCACAAAAACTGTTGTGTCTTCTGCGGACTGAGTGGCACCATCGCAGGACAGCGTCGGCCGAGAATGATGGTGGCGAGTCATATCAAGCCGTGGCGCGATAGCTCCGACGATGAGCGGCTCGATTTCCGCAATGGACTTACCGCGTGCCCTACGCATGATGTCGCGTTCGATACTGGGTTGATCACCGTTAATCAGGACCTCAGTGTCAGCTATGCGCCAGGAATCGAGAGCGAGGTGAGAGCAACCCCGGCACTTCGGCATGCACCGGGCAAGCCACCGCTGGGAGAGCGGATCTTCTTAGGCCCAGATTCGGTCTCTCCGGAGATATCTTATCTGATTTGGCACCGGGAAAAGATCTACGTCGCTGTATAGAACAGACCGCTGGTCTCGGCAACGTCCCCCACCCAAAGATGTGCGGCGCTACAGCTTGCCGCAATTGTCGTGGCGAGGAAGTCTGCGACCAGCCTTGGACATCCATGGCGGCGACTGATGTCGTTGGAGTCCAAAATCGTGCGTCCAGAGCGTGAATCCTTGACGAGCTGACAGCGATTTAGGACCCAGTCGACGAGCGTGAGCTGCCCGAGGCGGACGGTATTAGCGTGTTCGGGGATCGCCGAGAACTCGATGTAGTCGTTGAAGCGAATCGCTGATCGGCCGGATCTGGCGTCCTTCATCTTGGTTGTCCGCCACAGTGTCCAATCGTCGGTTTGCACGGGTGCCGAGATCGTTTCCACGAGCGATATCGGCTTACTCCTGTCGAACGCATCGCTGAACACTCCGAGTTGCCACACAGCGGTCGGGGTCAGGTCGAACTGCGGCGAACGCGGGACGCGGTCGCGGAAGATCACGTCGAACAAGTCGTCGAAGGCCTGTCGAGTCGATGGTTGCGCCATAGCGGCGAACAGTAGTCAACGGGTTTGCACAGGCACGCTCAAGAGGCTGTGGATCGGCGGGTAGCCCGAGTTGCCCGGTATGCGTATGAACTTGCGCCTGCGGTGGGCGATGTACGGCACCGCACGCGAGCTAGAAGAAATTGATTAACAGCCGATTCGGACTATCTGTTCGATGACCAACAGTGCCCGGCGGGCGCTGATCGCGACTACGGAAGTGCGGCGCAATCGCGACATCGGTTCGAAATTTGTGTTGTGCCGCGGGGATTACCGGGCAAGCGGTACGGTCCCGATACTCCTCAGCAGTCTGATAGCCCTAGCGAGAAGGACACGAGCGCCATGACCGCACCAGTCCGCCAGCCGTCTCTGTCCAACGTCAACGTCCCCGCTTTTATGCTCGCCGCCGCCTCAGCTCTCGGCTTGGTGAT
The DNA here is from genome assembly GCF_049195265.1 of Rhodococcus sp. MALMAid1271. Classification (NCBI taxonomy): domain Bacteria; kingdom Bacillati; phylum Actinomycetota; class Actinomycetes; order Mycobacteriales; family Nocardiaceae; genus Rhodococcus; species Rhodococcus sp. MALMAid1271. Next base: position 47,120 of record NZ_JBMIRQ010000119.1, read on the forward strand.
CAGCGCCTTGGGTAGCTGGGTGTCTACACCGTTCGGAGGTCTGGCCGGAACGTCGACCGCCGACGGCAAGATCGTTCTCGGGGTGGGAGTAGTGGCGGGCTTGGCGGTATTCGTACGGTCAGTCGTTGCATCGCTGCTTGCTGTCGTCGTCATGCTGATATGCGGTATCGCTGGGTTGGTGACAGCGTTCACCGACGTCGTTGCTTTCGAGGGTGAGGATGCATCTGTCGGATGGGGCTTGTGGCTGGTGCCCGTCACATCGGCGGCATTGCTGATTGCCTCAATCGTCCTGCTGTTCACGCACCCTTTCGAGATCGGTGCTCGTACCGCAGGGCCGGGAGATGGACAGGCGTTACCGGTCACCGCGGCGCAGGAACGGCGATACATACTCTTGGCCTTGGTTCTGATGGTGGTGACCGTCGGGCTACTCGCGGTGGCAGTCGTGGTCGGTGTAACAGGCTGACACTATCTGTCTATTCCCCTTTGTTTGTAGCGTCTAGTGGGACTAAACGAGTCTTGTGAAGTGGGCCGACCTGCTCAACGAGAACTGCGCCCACGCCAACGATCTCGCTCGATACAGCGAGGCCAACGACATGACAATCGGAGCAATCCGCATGGAGCAACACTTCAGATCAACAACCCAGTGCCCGTTGTGAAAAGGATAAACGGCACGTCCCGAGAGATGCGGAAGTATGCAATCTGACGCTCGCAGGGGGAGCGGTGAATCAACGTAAATACCAACGTGACGGCGCTGCAGCCGGCAGCTCCGCGCTCTCGAACCATCGGGTCGGACGACGCGAGAGCCCGACCTCTGTCTCGGCGCGGGGAACGACCGGCCACGGAGACACCGTGATGGTGCTCGCGATGTTGTCGTCGGGGTGCTCGAAGACCTTCTCGAAGGCGGCAGCAACGATCTCCGTATTGATTTCACAGGTCTCGACCGCGTCGAGAACAAAGGGGGACTGCGGCGAGATATCTACGGCCTTCGCGTGTTCGTTATGCCCTTCGGGAAGTCCGATACCCGGTTCCCTTGACTTGTCGATGCCATGAGGAATTATTGTCTCTCATGACAGCGACGGATCTATCCCTACTCGAGTTGCCGTCCGCCGCTTGCAGTTGGCTCGGTCGGACTGATGCCCACGAAGCGATATTCGACCACCGGATATCCGTCAACCCAAAATGGTGGGCCCAGGAATTTGCCGACCACGGTCTGCCCGATACGCTCCTCGGCAAGACGATTACGCGAGGTGAGCTGTTCGCGATCGCCGAGGACGCGTCGCGATCGCCTACTGGCGCATTGACGCTGTTGTGGAATTCCATCGCTTGGGGCAGCGGAACCAGTCCCCGCAATAACCGTGCGAGGATCACTGGGGTCGCAGCGAGTCCGTCAGCGGCCGGCGAACTCTTGCAGCGCGCCGCCCAGATAGGCCGCCACGATCCAAAATCCGCCTATGAGCTTTTGTTCCCCGCCAACAAGCCCGTGCTGAAAGGACTCGGGCCCGCCTTCTTCACCAAGTACCTCTACTTCGCTGGCGCGGGCGCTGCCGACCACCCGTGCTACATCCTCGACGAGCGCGTCGCGCGTGCCCTATACGCGATTGGGTGGACCTCGTTGCCTACCAGTCAATGGCGCGCTTCGGCCTACGAACGCTACTGCGATCTCCTACGGCGTTGGGCCGCAGAACTTCACGCCCCGCGAACCGACTTGATCGAACGATGGCTGTTCGACAACGCCGGTCACTCAGTACCAAACAATCCACGAGCGAAATGAGGTTGCCAAACCCTATGTTGTCCCCGAATCCCAGCGCATTTCAGATACTCGAGGACACGGAACAATACCTTGGACGAGAGGTAATCGTTGACTTGAACATCACCGGAATCCTCAAGTCGGCGGAAACAACCAACCCGTACGGACGCTCACAAGTCCGACTCGTCCTGCAAGACCCCCTTCACTGGTAAAACCGTCGACGTTTATCTCGAATTCAACCGTGGAGTGCAGGTTCGAATCTAGGTTCACCGAGCACGAGCAATACCCCGGAACCTTTGAGTAATGGGAGACTCAATGATATGCACGAAATAGGTCGTCGATACGTATTGCCACCACACGACGGATTCGACCTCACCGTGCACCTCGAAGCGGATACCGCCTGCAACCCTTACGACTTCGCAAATCAGTTCTCCAAGGCAGACCTCAGAACCTGGAACTTGACGTTGCGGTTCGTCGGCGTGATGGTCGAGGCTTCACAAAAGGGAGACACGCTCGGCCACGCTGTGGCGTGGGTGCAGCCACACGGCGAGATGGGTGACGGAAAGCTTCGAGATGCACTCGGTCGCTCGGGAAACCGTTGGCGCAGTTCGATCCCGGCAAGATCATCACCGACCTGTCAGTGTCTTTGGCGGTCGATGGAGACTGCCTCGCTGATACCGCGACCCTGCGCGAACAGAACACAGCGCCGTCTTCGGAAAGGTACCCTCCGACCCGACTGTCTCCCGGCTGATCAGACCACGTCGACGTCACCCGAAAGGCGCGCGCGCAGCTGCCGTTCACCTCCAGCGGCTGCCCCGGTAAGAAAGTACGGGTGCGCACCGACGGCGTCGAAGCCAGCCACGCCTTCCTGTCGTGGCTGCACAACAGGCGGGCGTCCTATTCGATCGGGTTCGGTCTCACCGACACTATGGTCACCCCGCTGCGCGAGGTCCCCAACAGTGCGTGGTCGGCCGCGATCGACACTGACGAGAAGGTCCGCGATGGCGCCTGGGTAATCGACGCCACCGGCCTCATGACCTCTCGACATGGCCACCGAGAATGCATGTGGTGATGAGAAAGGAGCGCCCGCACCCCGGCGCGCAGTTGCGGTTCACCGATACCGACGGACTGCGGCTCACTGCATTCGCCACCAATACCGCCGGCGGTCAAGTCCAGGACCTCGAACTGCGGCATCGCCGCCGTGCCCGCTGCGAAGACCGAGACCGAAGTTCCAAAGATACTGGCCCCGAAAACTTTCTGCTGTACGCCTTCGACCACAACCGGATCTGGATCGCTATCGTCGAACTCGCCCTCGACCTCACAGCATGGACGCAGATGCTCGGATTCACAGACCACCACGCAAGCCGGTGGGAGCCGAAACGGCTAAGCCTGCGAATCTGTTCCGTCGCCGGACGCATCGCCACCCACGCCCACCGAACCCACCTTCGGCTGTCGATAGATGCCGCGTGGTCGGCCCTGATCGTCAACGCACTGACCCGATTGGTGGCGCTACCCGCACCCGCCTGACCACCGGTCTTCACCCACACGATGCGAAAGAATCCGTCTCGGACGGTGGAACCGAGCGCCGGACCGACCGACATCGGCCGCCACAGCACGCCCAATCGAGGTGAGCGCAATCGAAATTCGCAATTTCGAACCGCTCAGGCGACCACGTCAGCAGGACGAAAGATGGAGGCTAGGGTGATCTAGTGCACGCATCACCACGGTGTGCTTGAGCTATCAGTGCCAGAGCAGTTGGCAACAGAACTAGGGAGCAGGACCGCACCGCATGACTCGGATTTTCGACAACATCGACGTCGACCTCGGGCCCCACCTCATCGAGACGTTCGGATCTTCGGACCGCATGGACGCCGCAGTTGGTTACTTCAATCTTCGAGGCTGGGCGACGTTCGCCGACGCGGTTGACGCCAAGCCCGCAGGGAGCGAGCCGATCATGCGGGTGCTGGTCGGTATGACACTTGCCGACCCAGACGAACAGGTTCTCTGCGCTCTCCAGAGCGACCTTGAGGGCTCCGAGGACGACGACGGTATCGACGGCGAGGTCGCCCGCGCCCGCCGCCAAGCCGCGCTCGTTAAGTTCCGCACCCAACTTATGCGGGGCATCCCGAATGCCTACGACCAGAAGAGCCTCCGGCGGCTCCGGAAGCATCTGGTGGACGGCCAGGTCCGCATTAAGTTGTTCACCCGCCGCCCACTGCACGGGAAGACCTACCTTTGCCACCGGAAAGACGCCAACCTGCCCATCGTCGGTTTCGTCGGTTCGTCCAACCTCACCATGTCGGGCCTTCGGCACAATTACGAGTTGAACGTCGATGTGCTCGATTTCGACGCCGCCAAAAAATTGGACGCCTGGTTCCTCGCCCGCTGGGAAGACAAGTTCTCCATCGACATCACCGGCGACCTCGTCAAACTCATTGACGAGTCGTGGGCAGGTGTTGAACCCCTGACGCCACACGAGGTGTTTCTTAAGGTCTGCTGGCACCTGTCCCGCGACGTTCGCGAGGGTTTCATCGAATACAGCCTCCCGCCGTCCATGCGGGAGAAATTGCTTGATTACCAAGTCAATGCTGTCCAGACGCTAGCCCGCCGCATCTACCACCGTGGCGGGACCATGCTCGGCGACGTTGTTGGCCTTGGCAAGACCCTTACCGCTGTTGCCACGTCTCTGATGCTACGTGAGGAGTACGGCTACTCAACGCTCGTGCTCTGCCCGAAGAATCTGGTCAGAATGTGGCAGGAGCACCTCGACGCTTACGATGTTCCGGGCCGAGTTGTTTCCTATTCCCAGGCGCATCGTGACCTACCAGAGATGCGCGCCTACCAATTCGTGATCTTCGACGAGTCTCATACGATGCGCTCCGACAAGCGCCGCGACTACCTACACATCAAGGACTACGTCGAAAACGCTGGCAGCAAGGTCCTCCTGCTAACCGCGACCCCGTACAACATCCGGTTCACCGACGTTGCTAACCAGTTGGGTCTGTACATCGGCGATGACGATGACCTGGGTCTGCAGCCGCTGTCGGCGATGCTGAAGAACCCTCGCCTTGCGGAGCAAGTCGACTACAAGACCAACACTCTGCTTGCGTTCCGTAAGTCCGAAGAGGCCGACGACTGGAAGCGGCTTATGTCCGAGCACCTCGTACGCCGCACCCGGTCTTTCGTCCGCAACAACTACGGCAAGACAGACCCGGAGAATGGGCGCGACTACTTGCTCTACCCCGACGGGAGTCGCTTCTACTTCCCCGAGCGCACCCCGAAGCCGATCGACCACTCCTTCGGCGATGAGGATCCCGCCGCTGTGATGTCGTCGGACCACACCCTCAACACCATCGACGGACTCCTGCTCCCGCGTTACAACCTCGGCGCCTATGTGGACGCGAAGGCCCACAAGACGCCCGAGGAGACCGAACTTATCGAGCGCCTCCAACGCGCTAGCGGCCACCTGACGGGCTTTATTCGAACTGGCCTTTACAAGCGCCTGTCCTCGTGTGGGCACTCCTACGTACTCTCGGTAAACCGACACCTGGCTCGCAACAACATGTGGCTGTACGCCATCCAGAATGACCTGCTCCTCCCGGTGGGCACCGTCCTTGACGCCATGTTCAACAGTGCGCAAGAAGACGAGAATGAGGCCAACGAGGACGACAACACCATCGGCAACGCCAAAGCTGATTATGAGGCACTCAAGAGGCGCAACCCGAGCAGCGTGACCTGGGTGAGGCAGGCAGTGTTTAAGCGCGCGCTCCCCATCGACATCCAACGCGATTCCGACGATTTGCGGAAACTGCTCGACACGTACGGCGAGTGGACCACAGACGTGGACTCGAAGGTCGTCGCACTCATCGAACTCGTAACCAAAACCCACGCCGACGAGAAGGTCCTCGTTTTTACAGAGTACAAAGACACCGCTGTATACGTTGCCGGGGCACTGAAGAAGTGCGGGGTCGAGAAGCTTGCCGTAGTGACCGGCGACACTGAAGACCCCACCGGCACCGTACGCAGGTTCGCCCCCGTCTCGAACCGGAAGCCGAACGATCCCGAGGATGTCTCCGCTGACGTGGACCAGCACCGCATCCTCATTGCGACCGACGTTCTCTCTGAGGGCCAGAACCTACAAGACGCCCACATCGTGGTCAATTACGACCTCCCGTGGGCCATCATCCGGCTGATACAGCGCGCCGGTCGAGTCGACCGTGTGGGTCAAAAGGCCGAAGAAATCCTGATCTACTCGTTCTTTCACGAGTCGGTCGAAAACGTCCTCAGCTTGCGCAAGCGCATTAAGGACCGTCTAGCTGCCAACGCCGAGGCGTTTGGGTCCGACGAGGTGTTCTTCGGTAGCGAGGACGAAACTAAAGCCATCGAGAACCTCTACGAGGGGCAACTCGACGACACCGGAGTCGACACCGAGGTCGACGCTTCTAGCCTCGCCTACGAGGTCTGGTCCCGTGCTGAAGAAGAGACGCCGGACCTTGCCCGGAGGGTCACCGAACTGCCCGACTTGGTGCACGCCACCCGCGCCTCGACAACGGCCGACGACATTCCCGGCTTAGCCTGCTACGTGCGTACTGAGAACGACACCGACGGGTTCGGCTTCGCCTCCGAAGAAGGTGACCTGCGGCTCCTCACCGGACATGAGGCGCTCCGAGTTTTCCGGTCCGACAGGGGTACGCCTGGTGTGCCGATGCGCGACGACTACTTCGACCTAACGGCCGCGCTTGCCCGAGGCCCCCTCGCGAAGCCAACGACCATCGAGGGCCGCTTGCGTGGTGTCCGCAAGCGTGTCTGGCAGCGACTGAACGGCAACTTCGTCAGCCTGAACTCTGACGTCGGGGACGCGCTCGACGCGTTATTCCGTCGCCCCCTCACCAGGGACGCCGAACGTCGCCTCAAGTCGGCCCTCGCCACCCGGGCAAACGACGACGACCTTGCAGACCTCGTCGCGCTCATGTATCGCGACAACCGACTGGTAATACCAGACACGGCCGGGAGCGATCCCATCCGCATCGTATGCACCATGGGGGTGATCCAGTGACCACCCGTCTTGACTACGTGAATCGTGGCGACATCTCCGCCCTCTTCCGAGAGCAACTGGGCTGGAACCGGCCGGACATTACCGCGCCAGTGCCCATCGAGGTCGATGAAACGATCTACGAGGCCCGCCAGGTCGCTGGGTACAAGGGGGTCAGGGTATGGCAGGTCGGCTGTGTTCCGGATGCCCGCACCCAGCGTCTCATCGACGCAGAACTTCGCAGAGTCTCGGACGAACGCCTCATCGTCTTTCGCGACAACCTCGCTCAGGAGTGGCGCTGGCCCCAAGTCGGCAACACGCAGGGTTCGGGCCAGGCCCGCCTCGTCGCACACACCCACGTTGTCGGCACTGACAATCCTGCATTGGACCAACGGCTCGCCATGATCGAGATTGGCTTCTCCGAGTCGCCGACCGTACCCGAGCTCCTGCGCCGCATGCGGTCAGCATTTGACGCGGACAGGGTCACCAATGAGTTTTATAAGAAGTTCCTCAAGCAGCACGACGCCCTCGTAAAGGCCATTAGCGGACTCGACGTCGAGGGTGACCGCAAGTGGTACTCCGCGCTCCTGATGAACCGGCTCATGTTCATCTACTTCATGCAGCGAAAGGGGTTCATGGCCAACGATCGTGACTACCTTCGCACCCGGCTCACTACCCTCCGCACACAAAGCGGCAGCGGGCAATCTTATGAGTTCTACCGCCACTTCCTGCTCCCGATGTTCCACCGCGGGCTGGGTGCTCCCGGTCTACGAATCACAGACCCAGCCATCAAGGGACTCATTGGCGACATTCCCTACATCAACGGTGGGATTTTCGCCGTTCACGAACTCGAAGCAGCCGACCACGACATCCAGATTCCCGATGAAGTGTTCGAGTCGATCTTCGATCTTTTCGACTCCTACCAGTGGCATCTCGACGACCGGCCAACCGGCAACGCGAACGAGATCAATCCAGACGTACTCGGCTACATCTTCGAGCAGTTCATCAACCAGAAAGAGCAAGGGGCGTATTACACCAAGGACGACGTCACGCACTTCATGACGACCTCGACCCTGCTTCCCGTTTTTCTCGAAAGACTCCAGGCCAGGACTGGCATCAACCCTTGGGATTATGTTGCAAAGCAGCCCGCTGCCTACGTATGGGACAGCTTAATGTATGGCCTCGGAGAGCCTGTCCCCAGCGAGATTGATCACGAGCGCAAAGCATTCCCGCGCCCGGCATGGAACGGCCGCGCCCCCGAAACACATGGCTTCCCTGGTGAGACGTGGTGGGAGGTTGAGCAGCGCCGCACCCACTACGACGAGATCCTCACTCGCGCGCAGGCTGGCGACATCGACACCGTCGACGAGGCTGTTACCGCAAACCTAGATCTGGAGTCACTAGCCACCCGCGTCATCGACGGCATGGACACACCAGCGAACGTCGTCGCCGCTTGGCGCATTCTGTCGGACCTCAAGATCATCGACCCGACCTGCGGTTCGGGTGCGTTCCTGTTCGCCGCCCTCAAGATCCTGCTCGACTTGTATGACGCGGTCATCGACGCCGCACGGGCTCAGTCATTGACATCATCGGACTCCGAACTTCACGCCCTGATCGCTGAGGTCAACGAGCACACCAACCAGACGTACTTCATTCTCAAGCACGCCATGCTTAACAATCTCTATGGCGTCGACCTCATGAAAGAAGCCACCGAGATCGCTCGGCTCCGACTTTTCCTAAAGTTGGTGTCAGCGATTGATGACCGCAGGGACCTAGAACCACTGCCGGACCTCGACTTCAACATCAAGTCCGGCAATGTCCTCGTCGGCGCACGCACCGTCGATGAGATCGAGGACGCCAGCGACATCTTCGCGGCTCAGACCATCGACGCCGTCATCGAGAAAGCGAACGAAGTCAGCGCCGCGTATCGAGAGTTCCGCGACATCCAGGAGGCCGGTCGACCCAGCGAAGTGAAGGCGGCTCGCGACACGCTGTCGTCCCGCCTTGCCGAGGTCCGCGACATCGTCAACGAGCACTATCACTCGGTGCACGGCATCCGAGGTCCCCTGTCCGGGTGGGTGCGAAGCCATTCCCCGTTCCACTGGTTCATCGAATTTCCTGAGGTGTTTGCCGCCGGCGGCTTTGACGTCGTCATCGGCAACCCGCCCTACGTCGGCAAGCGTAAGGTCAAGGGCTACACGTTTAAGGGATTCGCGACCGACGACACACCGGACATCTACGCGCCGTGCACCGAAAGGGCGGCGCAGATTACCCGGTCGGACGGTCGCATGACGCTGATCCTTCCGATCTCGGCACAGTTCGGTCGAGACTTTGCCTCGCTCCGTAAGCAACTGCAGAAGCGCTTCGGCACCCTGTGGGTGAGCGCATTCTCGCGCAACCCTGCCGCACTGTTCTCCGCTGGACTAGGGGTTCGTTCAACCATCGTTGTCGGGTCCGGCGACGGATCAACGGGGAACACGCTTTACGTGACGAAGACCCACCGGTGGTTCGACGACTTTCGGCCCGCAATCTTCGAGACCTTGACCTATGGCAACCTGAACAGCGTCAAGGACCTCGTCGGCTGGGCACGCGTCCCGAGTGAGGAACTTAGTGACATTTTTGCGATTACCGTGGGCGGCGGTGGCCTGGGACAGTTGGCGGCCCGCCGAGGCACAAGCGTCCTCGGATTCAAGAACATCGCCCTCTACTGGCTTGCAGTGTTCCGCGAGGACCCCCCGGCCTACGAGTTGGACCTCACGCCGTTTACCGACACGCCTATCAAGCACCTTTACCTCGCCTCCGACGACGACGCACGCCTCGCACTGGCCATCGCTGCATCCAAATTGGGTTTCGTGTGGTGGTACTGCACGGGCGACGACTTCAATGTCACCGCGGAGACGATTAAGAGCATTCCGGTGAACGTCGCCGCGCTCAGCGCGGACAGTCGGGAGCGCCTGCGAGATCTCGGGGACGCCCTCGCCGCCGACTTCCCCAACCACGTGCTGTTCACCAAGTACGCCGGGAAGTGGATGGGCAACTTCGTTCTCTCCGAGATGCGCGACATCACGGACCGGATCGATGCAATTCTGGCCGCTGAACTTGGTTATTCGAGCTTATTGCCCGCCCTTGAACACGCCTACTACTGCGCCTACAAGCCCACAGGTGATAGACCCGGCACCCTGCGCTACGACCCCGCGAAGGCGGGGGTTGACCCTGATGCTCTCGCCCTGGTTACTGACCCCAAGTAGCGCATGCTGGCACCACGGCGTCACTCCCGGCCAACGACGATTCCAATGCGCCCGACGTTACATCGGGGCCAAAGAACTCCGTCGCAGAAGCGACGAGTCCAAATTCAGCTGCCCGGTGCGCCCCTAAACTCTTGACAGGAGAACAGCAGTCGGCCTAAATACTTACTAACTGGGCTCCACGCTTTGAAGATATTTCGAATGCCCAGCGACAATAGCGGAGACGTCGTGGTCGTGGATGCGGGCGAACTCGGTACGGAAGCCTGCGAACCCGACCGCCGTTTGTCCACCCTGCGCGGCCGGATAGGCGTACTTGAGGACACCGTCGTTCGATGAGTGATAGTTGTGCACAGCACCGGTAACCGCTTTGCTGAGAAGCCGCCAGTCACCCTTCGACCCGATTGCGGCGCCTAGGAGGTGGACCGTGTCAATCTTCGGCCCGCTCTTCGATGTCGCAAGGGTCTCGGCCGCTGTGGCCGCAACGCGGGCACCGAGGCTGTGTCCGACAAGCACGTAGCTCTTTGCATCGGTTCTCGCTAACAGCCCTGCCAGAGCCACACCTGTTCGGTCTGCCTTGACTTTTGCAGTATGCCAGGGGTTCTTCGCAACGGCAGCTATCGCGAGGGCGGGTGCCAACGGCCCCAACTTCTTCGCGCCTGCTCTTGTCGCCTTTGCCGCCAGCCCCTTGAGCCCCAGCGCCGCAGCGGGTTGTCCACCTATTGCTTTGACCATCGCTGCTAAGTCTCCGAGATCATTGCTCCCCCAGTGAACTCGATAGATCGGTGAATCCGGGTAGCGTCGTGCGACAAGCTTCTTCCAGTCGGAACGTGTGTCTGTCCCTTCGCTAAACAGTCCATTCGCGACGATCACGGCTACCCCGGAGCCCGGCTTGATCAGTTCGATGTTGAACGAGTTGTCGGCACCGATGTAAGCAGTTGTCACCGAACTGCCCAGCGCACCGCCAAGGGCTCCGCCAACGGCTGCGACGACTGCTGTCCCGCCAACCATCCCCAGCCCACCCGCAGCGATCGAGCCACCACCAAGCAGAGCCAACCCGTAACTGCTGGCCGCGGCCCCGGCGTAGCCACCCCCCGCGATGCTCAGACTGCCGATTGCCCCGCCGATCGCCGGGGCAGCAAGAAAAGCACCGGTCGCGAGTGCACCCGCGGAGAGAACGGAGATCGCTGCGACACGTGACCCTAGTGCGAGGTTTCGACGCTCAAAATCGAGGAATTCGTGGTAGTCCTCCAACGCCCCGAAGTTCGCCGACGCTTTTTCGAACCCGGGGATCTCATGCTTGTGCTCGGCGCAGTACCGCGGCACCAGTACCGCTGCGAAACCTCGCGTGGCCATGTTGGCGCATCCCGGACCTGCGCATCCCAGTGTCGGCGAACCGCACGATTCGCACAGGTACGCCGGGATCGTGCCGAATCCTTGCGTCAAGCGTCGATGGTCGCTTCGGGTGAAGCATGCTGAACACCAGGAATTCTTTGACGTTGTCCCTAACTTATCGACTAGTGCTGCGATGCCAGCCGCAGTCTTACGATGCGCCGTTGCCTGCTTCTGATGGCTTTCCCGCTCAGCGCCGTCGGTAAGGGTGCGGTACAGGTGATCGTGCTTGGCGAAGGCCCACGCGTTGTGGACCAGTGCGGGGTTGGTGCCCAATGCGTCGTCACCCAGGACGCGAGGCTCCAGGTCGTCGAGTGCGCCGTTGCAGCGCATCGTCAAACCTTCCGGGCTGCGAACCTCGCATTCGAATTCGCCGTTGCCGAGTGAGCGAAATACGACCTCTGTGGACATTCCCACCATTTGCCTTCCTGAATTCTTTGACCAGCCTCGAAGCAAATCTATCGAGTGTGTTCGGCTCGCTACAGGTTGCCCTCTAGTAAATGAACGCCGGCCACGTTTGGTGACCAAGCCCACAGCATGCGTGGGTGGGAAACGCCGGGTGAGACGGCGACACGTTGCTGTAGGACGTGAACCCCACCGTCCTCGACACCGAGAACCACGTGTAGCGCGGGTGAAGGCTTGAGCTGGTTGGCGCGATGACGGCATCGCACGCAATGGACTCGAGAAGACCGCGAACCACGAACACATGCCCGGACAGCGTGCTCGTTGCGGGCTGGCCGGCAACCGGTGCGGTCACGTGGCTCCTCGTGCAGATCGATTCGAGCAGAGTGGAAGGCACGAACATGAACGCGAGATACGTGCAAAGCGAATTCGATTGACGATCAGCGGTTTTGGCTCGGCTCGCTCACGTGACCATTCCCGCTCTGAAGGCAGCCAGTGCCGCCTCGACTCGATTGCGCACACCGAGTTTCACGAAGATCCCGGAGATATGGGTCTTCACCGTGGTCTCGCTGAGGTACAGCTCGGAGGAGATATCGGCATTGGTCGAACCAGTAGCCAAAATACGCAGCACATCTCGCTCCCGCGGACTCAGCACGTCCATCGAAACCGATGTCGTGGCCGCCGGCAGCGTCGACGTCTCCACAATTTTCCGCAGCGAATCCTCACTGAACAACGTGTTGCCCGATGCCACTGCTCGAACCGACTGATGGAACGTCTCGGGTGCCTCGCTTTTGCTCAGAAAACTGTGCGCCCCAGCCTCGATGGCCCGGACCACCAGATCGTCCACGTCCATCGCTGTCATCGCAATGACCTTCGGGGGATGGGCCAGCGTCATCAACTCGCGGGTGGAGTCCAGTCCACCTATGCGGCGCATCTGAAGGTCCATCAACACCACGTGCGGCCGGAACGCCGCCACCGCAGCAGGCACCTGGTCGCCGTCCTCCACGTCGGCCACCACCGAAATGTCCGGGGTCTTCGCGAAGATGTCCGTCACTCCACGCCGAACGAAGGGGTCGTCGTCGACGATCAGAACTGTGATCACGGCTGGCGCTGTCATGGTTCGCTGAGCTTAGAACGCGACTCCGACACTGCCCGTCAGGAGTACCACGGCAACCAGCACGACACCACGAACTCGCCGGGCTGGGCACCGGCGGTGAACGTACCGCCCACTCCCTGGACCTGTTCGGTCAATCCCGCCAAACCCGTGCCCGACCCATGCGCAAAGGCCGGTTGCCCCATCAGCTGATTGCGCACATCGACGCGCACGCCCGTCTGATCAGACCCGTACACCGCCACCCGAATGGTCGAACCGCCAGCGTGCTTCTGCGCGTTGGTGAGCGACTCCTGCACCACCCGATACGCCACATGGCTGCTCGCAGCGCCGATCTCGCCGGGCGTCACATCGAGCATCAGCGACGTGTGCAAGCCCGCGTCACGCGCCGAGTACACCAGATCGGAGATGCCCTCGACACTCTGCCGGCCACCGCTCGAAGCATCGGCCGATCCCCGCAGCACGCCGATAATGCGCTTCAACTCATCAAGCGCATCGTGCGCAGTCTGCCGAATCATCGACGCCGTTTGAGCTACCTTCTCGGGTCCATCGCCGCTGTTGACCTGCATTCCGCCCGCGAACAACGAGATGCGGCTGAGGCTGGCAGCGAGAGTGTCGTGCATGTCGCGGGCAATGCGGGCACGTTCCGCGTTCAGCAGCATCTCCTCACGAAGAGCGTTGGACTCTACCGTCGCCTTGTCTCGCGTGACCACGGCCTCCGTCAGGTCGGACCGCGTGCGGCGCAGTATTGCTCCACCCACGACCAACCCGACGAGCACCGCCGCGACGACCCACGGAATCCACGCTGGGACGTCCCACTCCACCGGAATGGACCCGTCCTCGGCCTTCGTCGAACCGAGGGTCAGCACGGAGTAGTACCGACTGCGATGCGCGTCGTACGTCAACGACACCCCGCACGCGACGTTCACCGCGGCTGCGGCCATTACCAGCAGCTTGGTTCGTGCGAACGCACCGACAGCAAACAGGGCAATCAACGCCGCTGTCGCATCGGTGGCGAAGAACAGTGGACCGGCCAACGCCAGTCCCAGAACCACCCATGGCCGTTCGTGCCGCCAGATCAGTGCGACACCGGCGATCAGGTTGAGCGTGACGCCGATTCCTAGGTTCCAGCCCGGCGTCCCGGATGAGCCCGCCAACCCGGCGGTCATCAACGAGCAGAACAGGCTGAAGGCCACTGCCGCCGTAGTCCAGGCCTTGCGGCGCAGGGTGCCTGTCCGGTGGGTGCTCACGAACTGCAGCGTACGGCCGAGCACCGACACCGTGAATCGTCCGAACGGCCCGCATGACCGATCGGATGCGACCGAAAGGAGGAGGCACACCGTCCGGTCTGCCGAGGCGCGGACACGGCCGACTGCGGTGTGGTTGATGCATCGCCGAACGAGAGGAATTTCGACATGACCAACCACAACCCGAACCCCCAGCAGCAGCCGTACGCCCCGCCCGCTCCCGAGCAGAAGAAGAGTTGGTTTGCCCGGCACAAGATCCTGACCGTCACACTGGCAATCGTCGTGTTGGGTGTCCTCATCCGGCTCATCGGTGGCGGTTCCTCCGAGACCCCGACGGCTCCCGCGCCGGCCGGATCCTCGGACTCGGAGGCCGCGGCTCCTGCAGCACCGGCCGAGCCGGGGCGGCCGGCGATTGGAGTTCCGGTGCGCGACGGCAAGTTCGAGTTCGTCGTGACCACGGTCGCACCACCCGTCGCGACGGTCGGCTCGGAGTACTTGACGCAGACCGCTCAGGGCGAGTTCGTCCAGGTGACGATGTCCGTGCGCAACATCGGCGATCGTGCGCAGAGCTTGGACGCGTCCTCGCAGAAGTTGCTCGACGCGGACGGCAAGCAGTACTCCGTCGACAGCCTTGCGACTGCCTACCTCGACGAGGGCATCGGCTACGAACAGATCAATCCGGGCAACGCGCTGGACACGACCGTCGTATTCGACGTCCCCGTCGGGACCGTGCCTGCCGAGATCGAGGTGCACGATTCGGCCTTCTCGGGCGGTACGACAGTCGCACTTCGGTAGCCGTCGCTAGTCGCTCTCCGTTCTCTCGATTCATCTATAGCAGTTCCGGTTGCGTCCTAGGGAAGGACATCATGACCAACTCGACACTTTTTCTCGTGGCCGCATTGCTCGACCGGTCCGGCTCGATGCATTCCGTCGCCGACGACACCCGTGGCGGGTTCGACTCGTTCATCGCCAAGGAGCGTGAGGCCGACGGTCGGAACGTGGTCACCCTCGCGCAGTTCGACGATCGGTACGAGCTGGTCTACGACAACACGCCCATCAACGACGTCGACCCGCTCGTGCTCGAGCCGCGGGGCAGCACCGCGTTGCACGACGCGATCAGGCGGCTCGCCAGCGAGGTCGGTGCGGGTCTGGACGCGATGCCGGAGGACGGGCGTCCCGGCTCGGTGATGGGGCATGTGATGGCCGACGGTCACGAGAACGCGAGGCGGGAGTGGACGAATTTTGCTGTGCGAGAGCTGATCGAACGGCAGGAGGCCGAGTACAGCTCGGACTTCGTGTTCCCGGGATCGAACATCGACGCGGTCGAGGTCGGTGCCGATCTGGGTTTTCAGCGCGGCAAATCGAAGACGTACGTCTCGACGTCGGTCGGCGTGACAGCAGCCTTCGATTCGGTGGCGGACTACCAGCAGCGGAAGCGTTCGGCCGGTGTCGATGCGTGTTCGGTATCGGCATTCAGCACGGAGGACCGCAGACGAGCGCTAGGGGAATAGGAGGGATGGGCGATGTCAACCGAAGGCGCTGCGAAGCCCGACGCTCGCCCGGTCTGGGGCTGAAGGGAACGCGTGCACGGCGACGCTGGGCGGCGATCTCACACGAGATTGGGAACAGCAGAAGCAGCGGCTGCGTGAAGTAATCGCCCGCGTGACCCCCGCTAACAGATCAGAGTGCGGACAGGTGTCGGCTCCCCGGCCCAGTAGCGCTGCGGTAACAGCGCTAGTGGCGAGGAAGTCGCGGCCGTTGTAGTACTCGAACATTGCTGAGAGACGATGTTTCGCTCGGGAACTTAATTCGTTGCCGTGCAACCTCATCCGCTCTCAAGCCCAAAGACTCCATCGTCACCGCTCGGCCTGTCACCGTCTCGACCAGAGTCCGGGCTGCCACCTCGGCCACACCGTCGAGACTGACGAACGGGAAACTTGGTGCTGAGGCTATATGGCACAGGAAGATTCGTTCTTTCGCCGGTCAGACCTACCTCGAAGTTCTGCGCGTTGTCGACCACCAACAGGGTGCCCGATGCCAGCTCCGCTCCGAACCGAAGTCGTGAGGACAATACAACAAATGGAACAAAGATCGAGGTTGGTGGGCGCGGGTTACTGAATCTGTTGAGGTACCAACCGGATCGGGCCAAAATTGGACAGGTTTCCGTAGATTACGGTACCGGAGGTTAGATCGTTCAGCTTCCAGACGCCACTGTAAAAGTCACTGACATTGAGCGGGTGCGGTTCGGCATCCTTGTACTCAGTGCCGGGGAGTTCGACACGGTACGTTCGACCAGCGTGATCGAATTCGACTTGGATCTGCAATTTTGGGGCGCGTGTTTTACTGCCAAAAGCCATGGTGGTCCATCCTTTTCCGGTGGTTGCCATGGAATAGTTACACAGAGTATTCGCGATGTCTAGTCGTACGTTTGGCTTAACATGGACCGGTCTTAGTCAGAAAAGTCTCTTGAAACCTGAAACTCGGATTCTCGGCTTTTCAGCCGCAATGGGGGTGGTCGGTGGTTGATCGTGTTTGGGGAGTCGAGCTCTTCGATCGTGGACTCGACCGTGACCTCACTTCCGTGGCCTCTAATCGGAAACCAGGAAGGGTCAGGCTGCCGTCTCGGCCAGGCTTGCTGTCCAATCAGTGAATATTTGTCAATGGCTCGACAGAGCTGATAAAAAAATGAAAGCTGTTCTTACCGCCACCAGCAACGCGGCTGTCACAACCGAGGCAATGGACACCGCGAGTTCTGTGGTTCCCACATCGCCACTCCAGAAGTCCGAGGAAAACCCTCATGGACCTGTCTACGCCAGTTGCTTTGGCGACGAAGGGTTGGTCGTCTACGTTCTGAATATCGACACCGGAAAAACGACGGACATTGCGTCGTTCCCTTCTTATGGTGGCGGCTATGGTGCTTGCCTGGACTTCAACATGGGGAGCAGAGGGCAAGAAGCTAGGCCGAATTTCAACTCGGATTTCACACAGGTCGCGGTAAGCCTAGGGGGCGATGGTATCGGATATATGAAATCGGGCACAGATGACGTGGTAAATGTCAGCAGAATGGGTAAATCGGGCAGCCCATTCGTAGCATTCCATGCGGCTCTCGGATCCTGCTTTCGATTCCAGTGACAATTTGATTGCGCAACGCTTCGAGATTGAAGGCCATACTTACCTCACATTCGATGTGGATAGCGGCGAGGTGATCGGCACAGCACCGGGGTCCGAAAACCATCCAGCGGCGATATACCTGCCGATAGGATCCGTCGGATGCTCTATAGCGTGGGATATTCGTGACACCAACGCTTACCTACGTCTTGCGCAGTCCGATCAGACCGGCGACGGAAGCGTGTGGAAGTGGGAGGCACCTCGCCAGCTGGGGGAGGGTGAGACACTCTCCTATCTGGACGACGGATGCATTCCAGGCGTTGGTGAGCAACTGTCTCCAGAGAGTGAAAATCCGATCGGCGATGTTGCGGCAGATCCCAGTGGCAGTAGTGTGCTTTTTAGCGTGGCTCCTGCGCTCTACAGTGAGGGCAGTCATCGTTTCTTCGAAGTAAAAACGAGTGGCGGCGCATCCTCCTCTCCCCGTGAGATAGTCATGGAACCGGGAACGAGACTTCCGGCGGGCCCTGTCATCGATTGGATATAGTCGAGGCTAATCGGTTCTTTTGTCGGAATCCTTGGGCCGATCAATTTGATTGAATATTAGCATCTCCATCGAAATGCTATAAGTTGCAGACTCACCTCTGAAGGATGGGAGCCCACTGCGCTATTCGATCTTCGGACAGGTCAAGTTGCCTGAATCCGCAAGGCAGAAACTTCGACAGCTCAAGCTGGCACCACCCGCTTGAAGACGTCAAGTACGACCACGGTCGCCATGCGCCGGGGTTGGTCCGTTAATCGATTAACCTGAGGTGCTTTGTGGGTGCTGCCGAAATTTCCCTCGCGGCATACTGGTTGAGATGAGGCTGACCCTCTCCCCGGGGAAATGGCATGGCGGTCCGAATCGGACAATTCGTTCATTCATTCGAACGACGGCCGATTGGAGTATGGAATCGACAGGCGAGCCGATTTACGCTCGCAGGGAGTGGAATCCGAACTGCAAGGAGCGCAGAAGATGGCTGCAAAGCACAAGAAATCAAACGCGACAGTCGAAATCGAGTCGACGTTGAGCGCAGACGCGGTAGCAGCTTTGTGTCAACAGCTTGCACCCTCGGTTCAGGGTGTACGCCTGGAGGGCGCAACTCCAGGACGTGTGCACTTCTCGATTCGCGGCCTTGGCGGTTTCTCGGAGTTGATGACATTTCGGGTCGACATTTCTGATACCCCTGGTGGTTCGCGAGCTACGACCAGGATTGAGTCGTTCAAAACTACCCAAGAAACAATCATGTTCATTCCGGTAACGCCGAAATCTCTCGTCGGCTATCGAAGCTATCGCAACTTTGCTGTCAAACTGGGCGAAGAGGTGCAGCGTGACGATCCGAGTGCCAGGAGCGTGTTTACCGAGCGGCCTGTCGCAGGAGCATCGTGATGAGTGCCATATTTTTCTTGATCTTCGTCGGTTTGGCTATTGCGGGTGTGTGGTCGACGTGGAGCTTCTGGACTGACGGCCAGTATCGGCGTAATGCTCCACCGGCCGACCTGAGCGGCTTCCGGTCGCAGGACCACGATGTCGATGACAACATCAGGCCTGACTAGAAGCCAGGCCGAGTAGCCTGTTGTCCTTCGTCGGTGCACGACCTGCGTCGCTGCCTTCCCATTGAAGTACCAAGGTCAATCTGTGGCCCCACTTCCGTCGTGGAGTTCCTCCTACGCGAGGGCGCCCACAGCATGGTGTCGGCAGGCGGTGAGGTTTGCGTCCTCCCTTCGGCCACTTCGGTCGCCGTAACGAGTTTTTACAACTTGTGATGGATTCCGCTGTTGCGTTGACATCGGTAAGACGGCGTCAGCGAGATACTGCCGTCCGGCGATGATCGTGGTGGGATTCGGCGACCGACAACGGTTTCAGCTCGTTGGGGGGGTGTGCTTGAGCCGATGATGGTCTTTGGCGCTTGTAGATGCGACCATTCAGCGGTGGGAGAATCAACTCGACCGTCGAACGAATCCTCGTCCCCGCGGGATCATTCATCGCCGCCTTCTTTTCCTGCACCTGTGTTCAAGTCGGATGCTTCCCCGACTCAACCTGTTAGGACAGGCCGGTCGCCCAGGAAGCAGATTTTGGCGGTGGGAGGGGCTCTCGTGATGCTCATTGCAGTCGTCGCAGGCGCTTGGTACGCCGTAGCTGCCACCTCATCGTCGGACACGACCGCGGTGGGTGCGGAGATACCTGCGCAGGCGCAGCAGCCGTCTACGCTGCCACCTCCCAACGTGTCCACACTTCAGACGACTGTCTCGGTGGTGCCCGCGCCACAGGCTGAAGCCTCGCCGGCATCGACTCCAGAGGCAGCCGTTCCAGTAGCGCCCACGCCACAACCGGCAGCGGCGGTGCCGCCACGAGGCGACCTGCAGCTGGAGACGCCGATGTCCGTGCCGCGTTGCGACGGTACCGGCATCGCCGTTCTTTATTCGGCGACCAACCCGGCGACGTATGCGCAGGAGATTGCGTCACAGTTGGCATCGAACGTGGGTTCGTTGTATCTCCGTACAGACAACGCTTGTGCCTCTCTTCGGCAGCAGACTGCAGATGGAAATGCGATCTATGCCGTCTACCGTACCGCGGGTTCGACGGAGCAGTCAGTATGCGCTGCCGTCGACGCAGCGGGTGGTGCTTCGTACGGCAAATGGTTGGATTCGACCACCGATCCGAGCTACATCATTCCGTGCTGAGTATGTGGTCCGACCTGCGGTTGTAACAGACCTATTGGTTTGGCGATCTATTTCGAGTGAGATCCGCTGCACTGCGCTCGGACGCCAGGAGGGCACCTCGAATGATCACGCTCCGCCCCGCCGCTACTGCGGGACGTCCGACCAGCATGTGTAGACCCATCTCTGTCGGAGGAGGTCAGTCCGTTTGTCCTTCGTGAAATCGGTGAGTCGGCGAATTGCTGACCGGACCTCGACCGCACTCACCGTCGCTTGGTGAGTTGGAGTCCAACTGAAAACGGAAGTGTCGCCAGTGTTTTAAGATTTCCGCGAGACTGCAGCGGGTAATTTTGATCTACTTCTACGAAAGGCTTGGAGGGCTTGTGTCTGAGGAAATGCGCCCGGATATCGCTGCCGCGTGGGATCGCGTCGGGGACAAGATGGGGAAGAAACGGGACATCAAAAAACTTCCCGAGTACCTTAACGCCGGCGAGACCGTTCTCGTGATGGCCGGTGGCCGAACGGGTAACAACAACGGCCTTCTGGTCGCGACCAGCCGGCGTGCACTGTTTGTTTCGGAGGGATTGGTAAACCACAGTCACGAGGACTTTCCGTACGACCGGATCTCGTCGGTAACGACGACTCGCGGGATGCTTCTCGCGAAGATCGTGATTCACACCGGCGGTGCGTCTCGCATCATCGAGAACATCGGAAAGTCCGAGGCCGAGGCTGTTTCCGCGATCATTCGCGAACGTGTAGAGGCCGTGACCAGGGAACGGTCTCAACCGCAGCAGTCCGCACCCAGTCCGACGGCTACACCGACCGGTATTGCTGCCGAGTTGCGTGAGCTGGCAGAACTGCGGGATTTGGGCGTCCTGACGCCCGAGGAGTTCGAGGGTCAGAAGCGGAAACTGCTGGATCGATAATTGATCGGCCAGGCGGCTGTGATGGATAGGTGCCGGTGGATGCCTTTGTCATTCATTCGGATGACTTTGCTGCGTTCCTGCTCCGCTCCACTGAGGTCACCGGACTCACAACTGCACTCTCGCAGAATCTCTCCTCGTGGCGGAGACCGTTGGCACATTTCGATTCTGGCAAGATCATCACCGACCTGTCAGTGTCGTTGGCGCTCGGTGGAGACTGCTTCGCTGACATCGCAACACTCCGCGAACACAGCGCCGTGTTCGGCAAAGTGCCCGCCGATCCGACCGTGTCCCGTCTGATGGCTGTGTTGGCCGCAAATGTCCCCGCAGTGTTGCGCGATCGACACCGCTCGTGCATCGGCGCGAGCCGCGGCTTGGGAACACGCCGGCGAACACGCGCCCGATCATCATGTTACCGCTCAAAACCCGATCGTCATCGACCTCGATGCCGCCCTCGTCACCCCGCACTCGGAGAAAGAAGCTGCAGCCCCGACCTACAAACGAGGCTTCGGATTTCATCCCCTGTTGGCGTTCGTCGACCACGGCGTGGGCGAGACCGGTGAACCCGTCGCAGCACTGCTACGGCCCGGCATCGCCGGCTCGAGCACGGCCGCCGATCATCTCAAGGTCATACGAAAAGCACTGGCAAAGTTACGCTCTGCAATCGGACCTTGTCCGGGCCGGACGGTGATAGTCCGTACCGACGGTGCCGGAGCCAGCCACACATTCATGACATGGTTACACAACAAGCGGGTGTCTTACTCGATCGGCCTCGGGCTCACCGACGCGATGGTCACCGCGCTGAGCGCTGCTTCCCCGAAAGTGCGTGTTCGGTCGCCGTCGACCATGCCGAGAAGGTCTGCGACGGGGTATGGGGCATCGACGCCACCGGCCTTCTCGACGTGGCCGACCGGGATACGCGTGATCATCCGAAGGAACACCCGGACCCCGCAGCGCAGCTGAGGTTCACCGACGCCGACGGGCTTCTATGACCGCGTTCGCCACCAACACCGTCCGCGGTCAGGTCCAAGATCTCGAATTGCGGCACGTCGCCGCTCCCGCTGCGAGGACCGCATTCGCACCGCCAAGGACACCGGGCTGACCAATTTTCCGTCGCACGGGTTCGACTAGAACCGCATCTGGTTGGCCATCGTCCAGCTCGCTCTCGACCTGATGGTGCGGACTCAAATGCTCGGCTTCACCGAAGACGCAGCAAGCGGGTGGGAACCGAAGATTATTCGCCTGCAGCAGTTCTCGATCGCGGGCCGGGCCTCCACTCATGCCCGCCGAATCCACCCGCGCCTGTTGAAGAACGCGACGTGGTCAGCCCTCATCGTCACCGCGTTCACCCGATTGACGGCGCCACCCGCGTCCGCCTGACCGCAGTTCACCGACACCATAACTACGAAGAATCCTTTCCTCGACCCGTGGAGCCGAGCGCTACCGACCGACATCGGTCGCACCATCGTGCCCCGGTGGGTCCGAAACTCAATCTCGACCCACTCGGACCAACACGTCACCGCGGAGAAAGATCGAGGCTAGTCCCGCCGGTGTAGCCGGATCAGGGGACCAGCAACATTACGGCCGGACGCGGCGTTTCCGTAAATCGGGGCCGCCGGTTTAACGGCACTGGCGATGTCGAATTAAGCGAAGACGTCATGGTCGACTCCCGCGTCAGCCTGATCACTCCGTCATTCATTCGCAGTATTTGCTGTCGT
Source organism: Rhodococcus sp. MALMAid1271 (assembly GCF_049195265.1). NCBI lineage: Bacteria > Bacillati > Actinomycetota > Actinomycetes > Mycobacteriales > Nocardiaceae > Rhodococcus > Rhodococcus sp. MALMAid1271. Next base: position 69,739 of record NZ_JBMIRQ010000119.1, read on the forward strand.
CGGTTGGGTTGATACGTGTGCGCGGTGCTAGCTTCAGCGAAACAGGACATGGAGGACAAGTAGATGCGAACCAATGGGCTCATGCGCAAATTAGGCACCATGGTGGTTGGAGCAGGGCTCATTCTCGGGACCGGGGCGTTCTTTGCGCCAAATGCATCGGCTGACTCCATTACCCCGGCCTTCGGAGTGCCGCAAGGTGTGGACATGGGTCAGGTAACCATTTCGACTGCCCCGGGTGGTTTTATAGACTTACGTATTTCCGGCCGTGGGGACGCCGTCAACACGTATGGCCCAGCGGGCAACGGTTGTTTCGTGTCTATGGGAAACAACGTCGACACAAGGTTCATCGAGCTTGACGCATTCGGTAACGGCACGACGAGATTCGGCCCGTACGGCGACGGGAGTTACGCGATTTCTGGAATTTGCGGGAGCCGTGACATCTCTGCACGGAAGCCGTTGATTTCCACCGACGACCGCAAAGACGGCGTAACGGTGACGATCGACGGGAGCCCGACGAGGGTGACGGGTGGCACCGCTTCGGTCATCGGGGCGATCCCCGCTTGGTGGGAAGGCAATATCTTCACGGATTACCGCGAGTGCGGCGCGCTCGCGCAGGGACTGCTGGACTCGTCGAAGACAGTGCCGAATCTCCCGGGGGTGCGCAAGGTATCCGACTTGATCATTGGCGGTCTGAGTGCAGCTGTGTCGACCTCGTGCGCAGGCCTGGCCGGACTCACGGGTGACGCACAGGCGTCGGCACAGAACTACTGCAATGCGTTCTCGACAGCATGGGGGCAAACGGCGGGGCTCGCCCAGTTTCCGGCTCCCAAACTCCTCGCTCAATGCAACTGATGTTTTCGGAATTCTAAAGGTTATGTCTCGGCCGGCGTGGCCGCTTGCTGTCGAACAGGCGGCATGGGGTCGCGCCGGGACGGTACGGACCCAGCAGGACAAGGCCCGGTGGACGTCCGATCGCCCAATGCAACGACTTCCACACCGCCGCCAGGGCGAGCTGCGAAGTTTTTCAGCTCCGATGGTCGTGACACACGCCGCGCCTAGTATCCGACGGTGCGAGCTCGGGTGATCGGCCGCATGCCCAAGGAGCAGCCCAATGCCGCGGCATCAAACGGTCAAGATTGTCGTTCTAGCCTCGGGCTTTCACCCGGTAGGTAGGTGAGGCGCGTCAGAACAGAAGAATGGTGCTCTGAGCTGCGATAATTCGACTTGTCTCAAGGTTGAATAATCACGTGATCGAGGAGCATCGTTTAGGCAAGCAAGTTTACGTCGTCGTACCCCACCCTGTCCGTCGATTCCACTGGAACCGGGGTCGTCTCGCACGCCGGCGCGGTGACGCTCCTGCGAACCGCACACGTCGCCGGACTGACCGCAGCCCCCTCGGAACACCTCTTACTCTGGCGTAAACCGTTGGCTCACTTCGACCCCGGCAAAATCATCACCAACCTGTCAGTATCGGTGGAGACTGTCTAGCTGATATAGCGACCCTCCGAGCATGCGTGTGTGTTCGGCAAAGTTCCCTCCGACCCGACTGTTTCCCGGCTGATCACCACCTTGGCCACCGATGCGCCCGCAGTGCTGATCGCTATCGACAGCGCCCGAGCCTCGACCCGCGCCGCGGCGTGGAAACACGCCGGTCAGGATGCACCCGATCTCGAGATCACCGCGCAGAACCCGATCGTCATCGACCTCGATGTCACCCTCGTCACCGCCCACTCCAACAAAGAACTCGCAGCACCAACCTACAAAGGCGGCTTCGGCTTTCACCCGCTGATGGCATTCGTCGACCACGGACACACCGGCACCGGCGAGCGTCTCGCCGCGCTACTGCGGGCAGGAAATGCCGGCTCGAACACCGCCGCCGACCACATCGACGTCACCCGGAAGGCGCTCGCGCTGCTGACGTTCACCACCACCAGCCCGGTAAGAAAATACTGGTGCGCACCGACGGTGCCGGAGCCAGTCACGCCTTCCTGTCGTGGCTGAACAATGGCGGGTTTCCTGTTCGATCGGGTTCGGACTCACCGACACCATGGTCACCGCGCTGCGCGAGGTCCCCGACAGTGCGTGGTCGGCCGCGATCGACGCCGACGAGAAGGTCCGTGACGATGCAGGGGTCATCGACGCCACCGGCGTGCTCAACCTCGCGACGTCGCCACCAGGAATGTGTGGTGATCAGAAAGGAATGCCCGCATCCCGGTGGCATCGCACGGACACAGATGCTCGGATTCACAGACCACGACGCGCATGGGAACCGAAACGGCTGCGCCTGCGAATCGCTTCCGTCGCCGGACGCATCGCCGTTCACGCCCGCCGCACCCGCCTTCGGTTGTCGACAGATGCCGCGTGGTCGGCCCTGATCGTCAACGCGCTGACCCGATTGGCGGCGCTAACCGATCCCGCCTGACCACTGACGGCGCTCAGTGAAAATGCCCAGATCTGATCTCTGAAAGTGCTCACCCGTGTGGCTCCGCCGATGAGGGCGGGCCTCCTCCGATGCTGATGGTCTCTGACCACACACCAGCGTCCCGAAGGAGACCCGCGATCTCATGCTTACATGGGAAGAGGACATGGAGATATCCGCACTGCACAAACGAGGCATGTCGATCTCGGACATCGCCCGCCATACCGGCCGCAACCGCCGAACCGTCCGCAACTACATCAACGGCACCACCACCGCCGGAATGCGAAAGAGGTCGACACCGGACCCGTTCGAGGACTTCGTCGACTACATCCGCTACCGATTCAGCGAAGATCCGCATCTGTGGGCGGTCGCTCTGTTCGACGAACTATTGGCGTTGGGTTTTGCACTGTCGTACCCGACGATGACCCGCAAGATCCGGCAGCAGAAACTGCGCCCGATCTGCCTGGCCTGCAGGACCGCAACCGACCGAGCCAACGCCATCATCGACCACCCACCCGGTGAAGAAACTCAATGGGACTACGTCGACCTCCCGAACCCGCCGACTGAATGGGGTTGGGGCAGAACAGCACACCTGTGGGTCGGCTCCCTCGCGCATTCGGGGAAGTGGCGTGCGGTGTTGACCCCGTCGATGGATCAACCGCATCTGGTCGACAACCTCGACCGTGTCGTTCGCGCGCTCGGCGGCATAACCCGGGTCTGGCGTTTCGACCGGATGGCCACAGTCTGCTACCCCGAGTCCGGTGCGGTGACCGCCAGCTTCGCCGGTGTCGCGAAGTACTACGGGGTCTCGGTCGCGATCTGCCCACCGCGTCGAGGAAACCGCAAAGGTGTCGTCGAGAAAGCCAATCACACTGCATCGCAGCGATGGTGGCGATCGTTACCGGATATGAGCGTCGAGCAGGCCAAAGCGCATCTCGACGACATCTGTGCCTCCATCTCCGACAGTCGCACTCGCCACACCCCTGACGGGACCAGCACTGTCGCCGACCTCGCAGTGGCCGAGCCCTTGCAGGCACCGCCGGCGACGGCGTATCCGGTGATTCTCGGCGACAGTCGGACGGCGTCGCGGCAAGCGTTGGTGTCCTACCGCGGCAACCAGTACTCCGTGCCGCCGGAGTTGGCGTCCGCGCAGGTCACCGTCACCCGCCCGGTCGGTGGTAGTCATCTCGACATCGTCACTGCTTCCGGCACCACTGTCGCCAGGCATGCGGTCGCCGCCGACGGTCTCGGCATGGTCGTCCGCGACAGCGGTCATGTCGTCGCGCTCGAACGGGCCGCGATGGCGACCGCGAACACCGGTAAACCGCACCGCCGCAAAGAACGGATACCACTGACGAGGCTCAGCGAACTTCAGCAGTTGTGCTCGGCGAAATTCATCACCCGTGAGCGGTTTTCACTGTAGTGGTTGGCGGGTTCCGGTGGTGGTCTTGCGGAGCTTCTCCGATCTGGCGTTGTGGTCTCGCAGGCGGTAGGAATCGCCGTCGAGGTTGAGCACGACCGATCGATGCAAGAGTCGGTCGAGCATGGCTGCTGCGACGGTGTTGTCGCCGAGTACTTCGCCCCATGATCCGACGCCGCGGTTGGTCGTCATCACGATCGAGGTCTTCATATACCGCCCAAGAGACAACCTGAAACAGTGCAGACGCTGCCTCGCCGGGCAACGGTAGGTAGCCGAGTTCGTCGATCACCAGCAAGGTCGGGCCGGCGTAGAACCGCATCGTGGTCGCCCACCGCCCCTCCAGTGCAGCTCGATGGCAACGGGCGGCGAGATCGGCCGCGGTGGTGAAATACGTCCGATAGCCGGCATGCGCGGCAGCCCGTGCGAGCCCGACTGACAGGTGCGTCTTTCCGACCCCGGGCGGCCCGATGAGCAGCACATTCGTCGCCGTCTCCAGATACCTGCAGGTCGCGAGCTCGTCGATGAGCTTGCGGTCGACACCGGCTGCGGCGTCGTAGTCGAAATCCTCGAGCGACGCCGGTGTCGGCAGACACGCGAACCGCAGACGCCCGGTCAACCGTCGCACTTCGGTGGCCTCGACCTCGATCGAGAGCAAGCGGTCCAACGCCGCGGTCATCGACAAGTCCTCGGCTGCTGCTTGGTCGAGGACCGACGGCAACGCCTCGGCCGCGTCGTGGAGTTTGAGGACCGCGAGATGGCCACGCAATCGTTGATAGAGACTGGCCGCTTCGGCCGTGTTCGGTGCCGGCATCCGGTCGATGGCTTTCTTGTCGGTCATCAGAGGGTGTTCCTTCCACGCGATGCACGTTCATAGATCGACAAGTCGTAGACGATCGCTCCGCCGTTGCCGGATTCGGCTGCACCACTCTCGGTCTCGGATCTGCTTGCTGATTCGGAATGTATTGCTTTGGAGCCTGTTCGGAGCTTTTCTGCGGCTGCGAGGGCGTCGGGTCCGGGTGGGATCCGTTCCTTGCGGCGGTGTGGTCGGCCGGTGTTCGCACCGGCCATCGCGGCCTGTTCGAGGGCGTAGATGTGCCCGTGATCGCGAACCATGACGCCGGTTCCATCGGCTGCGAGACGGTGTCGGGCGATGGTGATCCCCGAGGTGGTGACGATGTCGATGATGTCGGCACCCAGAACGTGCGTCACTGTTACTGCTGCACTTGCGAGTTCGGGTGGAACTGAATACCGGTTGCCGCGGTAGGACACCAGCGCCTGACGGGAGATGATCCGCTCGGTGGTCAGGATCGCCGGATACGCAGCTGCCGGCATCGGATGCAGCCCCTCGGTGGTCGCGATCGTCGCCACCGACGCCTTTCCATCTGTCGTGGGCCGCAACCGTGTGTCACCGCGCACAGCGCAGAATCGGTCCAGACTCGCCTGAGCTTGCTCGATGCTCAGATCATCAGAGAGGTTTCTCCACCAGCGCTGCGCTGCAGTGTGATTGGACTTCTCCACCGCGCCTTTGCGGTTCCCGCGCCGCGGTGGGCAGATCGCAACGGACACACCGTAGTGTTTGGCGACTCCCGCGAAGCTGGCGGTGACCCGCCCCGAGTCGGGGTGGCAGACGGTCGCCATCCGATCGAACCGCCACACCCTGCTGACTCCGCCGAGTCCTCGGCAGATGCGGTCGAGTCCGTCGACGACATGCGGTTGGGTCATCGCCGGTGCGAGGATCCCGCGCCATTTCCCCGAACACGCCAAGGTTCCGACGAACAGATGTGTCATCGATCCCCACTCCCACGAGGCGGGCGGGTTGGGTAGGTCGACCCAATCCCATTGTGTCTCTTCACCGGGCGGGTGATCGATGACCGCGTTGGGCCGTTTGGTGGCGGTCAGGCAGGCTATGCAGATCGGACGGAGCTTGAGCTCGCGGATCTTGCGGTGCAGCGTTTGGTACGACATCGAATATCCGAGGTCCTCGAGTTCGTCGCACAGGGTGCGGACCCACAGGTGCGGATCGTCGATCAGGCGGGCAGTGACGTAGGCCAAGAAGATCTCGAACGGGTCCGGTGCGCTGCGTTTGCGCACTCCGGGGGCGGTGGTGCCGTTGAGATAACTGCGGATCGTGTTGCGATCGCGGCCGGTGTGTCTGGCGATCGCCGAGATCGACCAGCCTCGTTGTCGTAGGGCGTGTACTTCCATGTCTTCCTCCCGTGTAAGCATGAGGAGCGGGTCTCCTTCGAGTAGCTGGTGCGTGGTCAGAGACCATCAGCTTCGTAGGAGGCCCGCCCTCGTTGGCGGTGCCACACGGGTGGGGAATTTCGGTGAGCGTTACTGCTGAATTTCGATGAGCGCCGTCACCACCAGGGCCTGATGCGCTCAGAGCGGCAGAAGTATTGCGTGGCAGCCGTTTCCATAGGACGAACAACTCGGAAGGAACAGCTGAAACCGATTCCGCGGCAGCATCATCGGATGTCATCGACCTCTCGGCATACGAGCGGGCCGCACGGGGAAGGAACACTCTCGCATGAGTGAAACACCGACACCACGTGCCACCGCTGATCGCCTCCCCGCACCGAACACCGCCGAAGCAGCGAGCCTGTATCAACGTTTGCGCAGCCACCTCGGGGTCCTCAAACTCGCCGACGCCGCCGAAGCACTGCCGTCGGTACTCGACCAGGCCGCGGAGGAGGAGCTGTCGGTGACGGCAGCGTTGGAGCGGTTGTTGTCGATCGAGGTCGCTGCCACCGAAGCGCGGCGGTTGACCGGCAGGTTGCGGTTCGCGTGCCTGCCGACCCCGGCATCGCTCGAGGACTTCGACTTCGACAACGCGGCCGGAGTCGACAAGAAGCTGATCGATGAACTCGCGACCTGCAGATATTTGGAGACCGCGACGAATGTGCTGCTTATCGGGCCGCCCGGGGTCGGAAAGACGCATCTGTCGGTCGGGCTGGCGCGGGCTGCTGCACATGCCGGGTATCGGACGTATTTCACCACCGCTGCCGATCTCGCCGCTCGATGTCACCGGGCCGCGATCGAAGGTCGGTGGGCGACGACGATGCGGTTCTACGCCGGGCCGACGCTCTTGGTGATCGACGAACTCGGGTATCTGCCGCTACCGGGAGAGTCGGCGTCGGCGTTGTTTCAGGTTGTCTCGCAAAGGTATATGAAGACATCGATCGTGATCACGAGCAACCGCGGAGTCGGATCGTGGGGCACGGTCCTCGGTGACGACACTGTCGCAGCAGCCATGCTCGACCGCCTCCTGCATCGATCCGTAGTCCTCGACATGTCCGGTGACTCCTACCGGCTCCGCGACCACAACGCACGCTCGGAGAAACTCCGCAAAGCCGTCACCGGGACCCGTCAACCGCTACAGTGATCACCGCTACCGGGTGAGCACTTTCGCTGAGCGAAGTTGAGCACTTTCGATGAGCGCCATCACCACCAATCCTCACCCGCACCATTCGAAAGAAACCCTCTCGGATAGTGGAACCGAGCGCCAACCGATCGACATCGACCGTAACGCTACGCCCGAATCGAGGTGAGCGCAATCGAAATCCACAATCTCGAACCGCTCAGGTGACCACGTCAACAGGAAGAGAGATCGAGGCTTGGCTCGTAATTTATTCTGCTTTAGTTCATGCACATTGTTAACACATGTCCAACCTTCTGGCTCTTTTCATTGCAGGAGAGCGTTGGGAAGAAGAGCTTGAAAATCGATAGGATCACGGGCGGAGCTACCTGCAGCTAATTTTGTGAAGGTGTAATAAGAAAGATTCTAATTTGCCACTTTTCAGCGAACTCTTCCAGCCATTCTTGGTCATTTTTATAGACTTCGGGCCGGGCCAGCAGGTAAAGAACCTCCATGTTTACAACAAGTCGAGGATATGCGGGAATCTTTCCAAATTTTTCTGTTAAGTAATCTCGCAACTCAACTCTCGCTACGATGTACTTCGGTTCAATCTTATGAAACGCGCTTTGCGTGGTCTCAATCTTCTCTTGCAGAGAGGAAACTTGCTCCGAAATGTCGCGCGTTAACGTCACGACCTCTTTCAGCATGTCCTTTTCGCCACGAGGGGCTAACTTCTTGGATTGAGTCTCCTTACCTTTTTCAAACTCCGAGTCAAAATGCGTCCACATGCTTTCAAAGCCGCGTTGCTTTTTGTCCCACTCTGTACCGACAACCTTCGCCAGTGCTTGAAGAGTCTCGCGAATGCCTTCCTTGTGGAGCATCTTGGCCTGAAACTGCTTTAGTGGACCCTGTAGTTCACTTTCACTGTCGTAGTCAACCAGGCATGGAACGACGCGGACTTTGGCGTCGAAGACCTGCTTCGAGAGTGCACCTGCTTCGAAGTTGATCCATGGTGCCATCTCAGTTGCCCGCGATACGATCGCGATGCAGAAACTGCTTCCGTCAAGCTTCGATTTAATGTCATCAAATCCACGTGAGCCTGCGTCGATGTCAGCCCGCGAAACGAAGGGCTCGACACTCTCAAAGGTTGAATTCAGCAGGTCGCGCCAGACTAAAGCAATCGCTTGGGACTGTGCGCCCGACCAGCTGATGAATACCTTGGTCTTGCCAGATGCGTTCTCGTCGTCGGCCACAGCACAACGGTATCAGTGCCGTGCATAAGATTCACCGTCTGCACTAGTACTGGTCCGTATGTCGATTGCTTCCACACACACGCTCGCAAAATCTGAGGCGAGTCGTACGTCTTCACGCGCCCCGTCGTACAGCGCGAACACCTCAATGCGAGCCCGCCCGCCTCTGGTCCTTCGCTGCAACCTTCATATAGTAGTCCGACTCGTCGAAGACAATGTTTGTCCAGGACCGCGAGATGAAGCGGGCGCTTTTGCTGAACTCAGCTACATAGCTGGCCGCAGACGTGTCGACACCGCAAAGAGCTGGGTGCAAGTAGTCTCATTGCAAGGATGCCTCTTGGTCCGCGACTCGGAACTGACCGGCGCAGTCTGAATACCCGAGGTGAACTACCCTCGCTGACGAAGGGCTGCGTCGATTGCAGGATCGCCGATTGTGCTCAGCCAAGTCAGCAGATCTGGATATGCATTGGGATTCAGGGCAATCGTCGGCCGCAATTCAGGTCGGCTCGCGGCGAGATTCATGAGTGTCTGCTGACTTGTGTTGGGGTCGGCGGCGCGGTTCTGATCCGCCGATGTACTAGACGTGCTCGCAGTCGGTGTTGGTATCTCTAAAGGGCTTGCTGTGTGCGCAGGAAACGGGTTCGGACTGGCGTTCACCGGATCTGCAATCGGCAAGATGGGTCGCGGATATGTCGCGGATCCCGTTCGTGACGTGTGGATCTCGTGGCCCGCTGCGCTCGCAATTGGCCACAGGCGTTGTCCGGTATCGATGAGATTCTCGAAGAACGCTCCACCGGTGGCGACCGATACGCCGTATACCAGCGCCAGGAGGAGTATCAGGAGTCCAGGCCAGATTGCCGCCGACAGCGACCAGGACGCGATGGCCAGGAAGAACAGCGCAATGAAGCCCGCCATGCCCGCGGACCTCTGAACAAGGTGTTGTTTAAACGTATCCATTGCTGCTCTTCAGCCCCAATCCGGGTCAGTCGGGGTCGCTGTAGTTAGAGATGGATGATGGGACTGCCCCGAGTTCGGTTGACTCGTTGGGTTGAGTGATTCAGGCCGCGTGTGCGGACTGATTGATTGTCTCAAACTCGGTTGGGGTGAGTTTGCCGAGCCGGCGTTGGCGACGCTTGCGATGGTAGGTCCGTTCGATCCAGGTGACGATCGCCAGCCGTAGCTGCTCTCGCGTGGACCACCGCTGGCGGTCGAGCACGTTCTTCTGCAGAAGCGCGAAGAATGACTCCATCGCAGCATTGTCTCCGCACGCCCCAACCCGCCCCATGGATCCCTGTAAACCGTTGCGGGACAGCTCATATACGAATTTTCGTGAACGGAATTGGCTACCTCGATCGGAGTGGACGATGGTGCCGTCCGGGTCTCGTTGATCGACGGCGTTTCGCAGTGCAGATACTGCCAGTGAGGCTTTCATACGGCTGTCGATCGAGTATCCGACGA
>NZ_JBMIRQ010000121.1:0-1562 GCF_049195265.1 Rhodococcus sp. MALMAid1271
CGTGTGTTGTTTCAGATATTGCACAGTGGACGCGTAGCTTCTTTGTGGTAAGTCCTCGGCCTATTAGTACCAGTCACCTGCATACATTGCTGTACTTCCAGTTCTGGCCTATCAACCCGGTGGTCTGCCGGGGGCCTTACCCCCTCGAGGGGGTGAGAAACCTCATCTTGGAACAGGCTTCCCGCTTAGATGCTTTCAGCGGTTATCCCTTCCGAACGTAGCCAACCAGCGGTGCTCCTGGTGGAACAACTGGCACACCAGAGGTTCGTCCGTCCCGGTCCTCTCGTACTAGGGACAGCCTTCCTCAAGTTTCTTACGCGCGCGGCGGATAGAGACCGAACTGTCTCACGACGTTCTAAACCCAGCTCGCGTGCCGCTTTAATGGGCGAACAGCCCAACCCTTGGGACCTACTCCAGCCCCAGGATGCGACGAGCCGACATCGAGGTGCCAAACCATCCCGTCGATATGGACTCTTGGGGAAGATCAGCCTGTTATCCCCGGGGTACCTTTTATCCGTTGAGCGACACCGCTTCCACTTGCCGGTGCCGGATCACTAGTCCCGACTTTCGTCCCTGCTCGACTTGTCAGTCTCACAGTCAAGCTCCCTTGTGCACTTGCACTCGACACCTGATTGCCAACCAGGCTGAGGGAACCTTTGGGCGCCTCCGTTACATTTTAGGAGGCAACCGCCCCAGTTAAACTACCCACCAGGCACTGTCCCTGAACCAGATCATGGTCCGAGGTTGAGGTATCCAATACGATCAGAGTGGTATTTCAACAACGACTCCACAGTAACTGGCGTCGCCGCTTCACAGTCTCCCACCTATCCTACACAAACCGAACCGAACACCAATACCAAGCTGTAGTGAAGGTCCCGGGGTCTTTTCGTCCTGCCGCGCGTAACGAGCATCTTTACTCGTAATGCAATTTCGCCGAGTCTATGGTTGAGACAGCTGAGAAGTCGTTACGCCATTCGTGCAGGTCGGAACTTACCCGACAAGGAATTTCGCTACCTTAGGATGGTTATAGTTACCACCGCCGTTTACTGGGGCTTAAATTCTCAGCTTCGCTCTTACGAGCTAACCGGTCCTCTTAACCTTCCAGCACCGGGCAGGCGTCAGTCCGTATACATCGTCTTACGACTTCGCACGGACCTGTGTTTTTAGTAAACAGTCGCTTCTCACTGGTCTCTGCGGCCCCACCCAGCTCACACTGCAAGAGTGATCACCGGACAAGGCCCCCCTTCTCCCGAAGTTACGGGGGCATTTTGCCGAGTTCCTTAACCATAGTTATCTCGATCGCCTCAGTATTCTCTACCTGACCACCTGTGTCGGTTTGGGGTACGGGCCGTGTAACAACTCACTAGAGGCTTTTCTCGGCAGCATAGGATCACTGAATTCGCCTCAATCGGCTACGCATCACCTCTCAGGCATCATGAACGGCGGATTTGCCTACCGTTCGCCCTACAGGCTTACACCAGTACAACCACTGACTGGCCCAGCTACCTTCCTGCGTCACCCCATCGCTTGGCTACTACCAGATCAGGTCCCACGCATCCACC